>CALCHE010000063.1 GCA_937901145.1 uncultured Clostridia bacterium | reverse complement strand
TGGTATAACGGCGGTATGGAGCACGTTACCCGTCACCTTATCTATTCCCGCTTCTGGCATAAGTTCCTTTATGACATCGGTGCAGTACCCTGTGCTGAGCCTTATGCCAAAAGAACTGCTCAGGGTCTTATTCTCGGTCCTGACGGTGTTAAGATGAGTAAGTCACGCGGTAATGTTATCGACCCCAATGAGGTTGTGGATGTTTACGGTGCAGACGTTCTTCGTACATACGTACTCTTTATGGGTGACTACGAACAGGCTGCTCCATGGTCAGAGAGCTCAGTTAAGGGCTGTAAGCGTTTCGTAGACCGTATCTGGAATCTTCAGGAAATCCTTACTGACGGTGACGAATACTCAGCAGAGCTTTCTTCATCCTTCCACAAGACAATCAAGAAGGTTACTGAGGATATTGAAGCTCTTAAATACAACACAGCTATTGCTGCTCTTATGACACTTCTTAACGGCATTTATAATAAGGGTGCAATCAATAAGGCAGAGCTTAAAACACTTCTCCTTCTCGTTAATCCCTTCGCTCCTCACGTTACTGAAGAGCTCAATTCCATCGTATTTGCTGACAGCGGTATGCTCGCTGAAACACAGTGGCCTACCTTCGATGAAGCCAAGTGCGTGGACGACGAAATAGAAATCGTGGTACAGATTAACGGTAAGGTTAAGGTTAAAATTAATGTTGCCGCCGATATTGAAGCAGCAGATGCTATTGCTATAGCTAAAGCAGACGAAAAGATTGCTTCCGAAATCGCAGGAAAGACCATCGTAAAAGAGCTTTATGTAAAGGGCAGACTCGTAAATATCGTAGTTAGATAAGGATTTTTACACGAAAATTACGAAAAAACATTAAAAACACGGAAAATATCTTGCTTTTGTTTGGAATTTTCTATTGACAACTGCAAATCAATAATGTATAATATTTTTCGTATCCTTAACGGAAATATACCCCTGCTAACAGGTAAGGGAGGGAAATATAAATGAGTCAGGTAAAAGTTAAAGAGAACGAGTCACTCGACAGCGCTCTCAGACGTTTTAAGAGACAGACTTCACGTGATGGTATCATTCAGGAAGTTCGTAAAAGAGAACACTATGAAAAGCCTTCAGTAGCAAGAAAAAAGAAGTCTGAAGCTGCTCGTAAGCGTAAATTTAAGTAATTGAATTGCAAAAATCACCCGAGGGCTTAATACCTTTGGGTGATTTTTTTAGTTTTAATAAAGGGTTGGTAATGTTATGATTAACAAACTTAAAGCATATCTTAAAGAAAAGGGCATCGCTGCACTTATTATGAGTGAGGAAAACATCTGCTACTTTACATCCTTTCATTCATCAAACGGCTATCTTCTGGTAACAGGGGACAAGGCAGTTTTTCTTACTGACTCCCGTTATATCGAGGCAGCACAGAATAAAATTACTTCCTGTGATGAAATCCTGCAGATTAAGTCTATGGAAGCGGACCTTATGCCTCTTATTGAGAGTCTTGAAATTAAAAAGCTCGAGCTTGAAAGCGAGAGAATAACTGTTTCGAGATATCAGAAAATAAGAGAGCTTGTGCCTGATGTTAATGTTACCTGTGACGGTAGTCTCGACGGTGCTATCGATGACATCAGAATCAAGAAAAACGAAACAGAGGTCGCAAAGATAGTCAAAGCGCAGCGTATAGCTGAAAAAGCCTTCGATTATATTTTAGGATTTATCTCTACCGACAAAACTGAAAAAGAGGTAGCACTCGAGCTCGAATATTTCATGCTCAGAAACGGTGCAGATGCTCTTTCCTTCGAAACTATCTGTGTCAGCGGTAAAAACAGCTCACTTCCTCACGGTGTTCCCACGGATAAAAAGATAGAAAACGGTGATTTTATTACTATGGACTACGGTGCAGTTACTGATTTTTATCATTCGGATATGACCAGAACTGTCGCTGTGGGTGAGGTTTCCTCTAAGCAGATCGAAGTGTACGAAACAGTTCTTAAAGCTCAGATGGCAGGTGTAGATGCTGTCAAAGCAGGAACTGACTGTAAGGCTGTCGATGCTGTTTCGAGAAAGATTATTTCTGACGCAGGCTACGGTGAATATTTCGGTCACGGACTCGGTCACGGAGTAGGTGTGGAAATTCACGAGCTTCCCACTCTTAATCCTTCAAGCAAGCATATTCTCGAAGAAGGTCATATTGTTACTGTTGAACCCGGCATTTATCTTCCCGGTCAGTTCGGTGTCAGAATCGAGGATATGGCGCTTGTAACAGCTGACGGCTGTGTAAATCTTACTCAGTGCGAAAAGAAGCTTATAGTATTATAATTTATCTTTAAGGTGGTATATTATGCCTATGTATGAAAATAAAACTGAACAGGAAAAGGCTCTTTTAGTCAGTGTAGATACAGGGGATTTCGACGCGGAAGCCTCTATCGATGAGCTTGAAGAGTTAGCATATACCGCCGGTGCCGAGGTTATCGGCAAGGTTATACAGAAAAAGGAAGCCCCTGAAAAGGCTACCTTTGTAGGTGCGGGCAAACTGCTCGAGATCATCGCTTTCTGTCAGAGCAGTGATGTGGATCTTCTTATTTTCGACAGCGAATTGTCACCCTCACAGCAGAGAAATCTGGAAAAGCTTACCAATGTAAGGGTTATCGATCGCACGATGCTTATTCTCGATATTTTCGCTATGCGTGCGAGAACCAGCGAAGGTAAATTACAAGTCGAGCTTGCTCAGCTTAAATATCAGCTTCCGAGACTTGCGGGTCAGGGTACCTCTCTGTCCAGACTCGGTGGCGGTATCGGTACCCGAGGTCCCGGTGAAACCAAGCTTGAAAGCGATAAAAGACACATCAGACGAAGAATCCAAAAGCTTCAGGAAGAGCTTGAGCAGCTCGAAAAGCGCCGTAATCAGATGCGTAAAAGAAGAGAAAAGGACGGAGTGCAGACAGTAGCTATCGTCGGTTACACTAATGCGGGCAAGTCCACTCTTATGAACGCTCTTACCGATGCAGGTGTTCTGGCAGAGAACAAGCTTTTCGCTACTCTTGATCCCACATCACGCGGTCTTACGCTTCCCGACGGCAGACAGGTAATGCTCGTCGATACAGTAGGTCTTATCCGCCGTCTTCCTCACAAATTAGTCGAAGCATTCAAATCTACTCTCGAAGAGGCAGCATCGGCTACGGTTATTCTTAATGTCTGTGATGCATCCGATGAGCATAGCGCTGAGCATCTGGAGGTTACGAAAAACCTTCTTGAAGAGCTTGGATGTGCTGGTAAGCCTATCGTTTCTGTAATGAATAAATGTGATCTGGTGGGTGACATTTATTCTATGCCTACCTTCGGTAAAACAGTTATGATTTCTGCTCTCGAGGGAAAAGGCTTTGATGAGCTTCTGAATGCAATACTTAAAGAGCTTCCGCCTACGAGAAGAAAGGCTGAATTCCTTCTTCCTTTTTCTGCAGGTGCTGTAGCAGCACGTGTCAGAAAGGAAGGCGTGGTAGAATTCGAGGAATACCGCGAGGACGGTCTTTATATGAAGGCTACGGTAGAAATCAGTCTTATAAACGAAATCAAGGATTATCTTCTGTGATTTCAGCTGGAGTTATATCGTTTTTCGAGAATGTGTGCATAAAGCCGCCAAGCTCGTTTGAGCATATATCTCCGCCGATTACGATACCTTCGTATACCAATATATTACCGCATATTATTCCCTCTGTGTTTTCGTAACCGGGGTAATTGAGGATGTTGTAGCTCCACAATTTTACTCTTGCACCCTTGTATTTCTTTAAATCGAGATTCTGCTGAAGCTGAATGTCGTTATATTTCTCGTATGTTTCGTCGAATTCTTCGGGGATTATAACCTCCTTTACCTGAGCGGGATTTTCGTCTGTTTCCCAGCCGAACTGTGAAAAGAAGTTCATTCTTTCCTCGTGAGTTTCGGCACGCATGGAAATACCGTTCATATTACTTACGGGCAGAGTGCTTTTTTTCGCTACGGAAATAACCGCACCGACGGAAAGGGCACATATGAGCAGAAAACAAAGGGCTGCCTTGATTGCCTTATCGGATTTTACGGAAACTATAAACATATTTTGATCCACCAATCATTATTTCTTTGTAAATTTATATGTTTGATTTATAAAGTTAGAACTAACAAATCATCTGAAGGATGTGCTTTATGGATTTTATCCCTTATAATTCGCGAAATACTCTTCATAAAAGTAAATTCGGAGCCTTAAAACAGGGTGAAAACGTAGTTTTCAAGGTGATTATGCCTCGTTCCTTCGGTGTCAGCCGTGTAGACCTCGTTATCAGAAGTGACAGCGGAGATTACGAATATCTTCCTATGAACTGGCTTTCGATGGAAGGTGACAGCGAGGAATGGTGGGCTCTCGGCTATACTGCAAAGGAGCCTGATATTTACTTTTATCATTTCGAATACGAGACTGCCTGGGGCAGAAGCTTTATAAAACACAGCGGTAACTGTCTGGGTAGGGTTTCAGCCGGTGATGAGGAATGGCAGTTAACTGTCTATTCTAAGGATTTTGCCACTCCTGAATGGCTCAAGGGCGGTCTTATATATCAGATTTTTCCTGACAGATTTTATTTTTCAGGTCAGAAAAAAGTCGGTGTGCCTGCCGACAGAAAGCTTCGTTCTGACATTTTCGGCGAGCCCGAGTGGAGACCTACCGGTGACGGAAAAGTGCTCAATAACGACTATTTTCAGGGTGACCTCAAGGGCATAGAGGAAAAGCTCGACTACATATCTTCCTTAGGTGTCAGCTGTCTCTATCTTAATCCTATATTTGAGGCTCAGAGTAATCATCGTTATGATACATCCGATTACAGTAAAATAGACCCTCTTCTCGGTACTGAAAAAGACCTTCGTTCTCTGTGTGAAAAAGCTAAGCAAAAGGGCATATCCGTTATTCTCGACGGTGTGTTCAGTCACACAGGTGACGACAGCATATACTTTAATAAATACGGAAGATATAATTCCGTAGGTGCCTATCAGTCAGAAAAATCACCCTATTACAGCTGGTATAAGTTCATAAATCATCCTACTGAATACCATTCCTGGTGGGGAATAAGCATTCTTCCCGAGGTTATAGAGGAGTCTGAAGGCTTTCTTGATTTCATTACTGGTGAAAACGGCATCGCCAGAAGATGGCTACGTTCAGGTGTAAGAGGCTGGAGGCTCGATGTGGCTGACGAGCTACCCGATGTTTTTCTTGACCGCTTCAGAAAAGCCGTAAAAGAGGAAAATCCCGAGGCACTTGTTCTCGGTGAGGTATGGGAGGACGCTTCCAATAAATTCAGTTATGGGCAGAGACGCCGTTATTTCGGCGGTAAACAGCTTGATTCAGTTATGAATTATCCTTTTGCCGATGCTGTTATTTCTTTTATCCGAACCGGTAGAGTCGAAGGCTTTTCAGACAAGATTTTAACTATACTCGAGAACTATCCCAAATGTGTTATTGATGTGCTTATGAATCATATAGGCACACACGATACTATGAGAGCTATAACACAGCTGGCCGGTGAAAGCTGTGAATACAGAGACAGACACTGGCAGAGTAAAACACATCTCACCAGTGAGCAATACGAAAGAGGTGTGAAACTGCTTAAGCTTGCCGCTGTTATTCAGTACACTCTTCCCGGTGTGCCGTCCCTTTATTACGGTGACGAAGCAGGCATGGAAGGGTATAAGGATCCATTTAACCGATATTGTTATCCCTGGGGAAAAGAAAATGGGGAACTTATCGCTTTTTACCGTGACCTGGGAAAGGTAAGAAATGAATGCTCCTGTCTTAAAGAGGGAGAATATACTACTGTGTCTGAAATGCTCGGCTGTCTTGCTTATGAAAGAAAAGACAGGAAAGACAGAATACTGGTAATAGTAAACCGTAACGAACACGAAATTGATTATTACCTGCCTGAGCATTGGCATAATTCAAAGGCAGTTTTCGGCGGCAAAATGCAGGGACAGAGCGTTAAGCTCGGTTCTCTCAGTGCCGTAATACTTAAAAAGGAGAATTAATATGAGTGACTGGACCGAAGTAAAAATCAGTGTAAATGCTGATGATATTGAAAAAGCAGGTGACATAGCATCTATGGTAGTGCCTTACGGCATTTATATCGAGGACTACCGTGACCTTGAAGCAGAGGCCTGGGAAATTGCCCACATTGATCTGATTGATGAAGATCTTCTTAAAAAGGACAGAACCAAAGCAATAGTACATATTTACATTTCACCTGAGGAAAATCCCGGAGAGGCAGTAGCTTTCCTGCGTGAGCGCTTTACTGCTGAAGGAATAGAAAATGAGATTCTTCTCAATGAGTGCAAAAATGAGGACTGGGAGAATAACTGGAAGCAGTATTTCCATCCCATTCCTGTAGGTGAAAAGCTTCTTATCAGACCTACCTGGGAGGATGAATTTGAAGCGGGTGACAGAAAGGTTCTTAACATAGAGCCGGGTCTTGCCTTCGGTACGGGTACTCACGAAACCACTCGTCTTTGTCTCGAGACATTGGAAAAACATATCTCTGAAGGCACAACTGTGCTTGACATCGGCTGCGGAAGCGGTATTCTTTCTATAGCTGCACTTCTCTTAGGTGCTAAAGAGGTTACAGGTGTCGATATTGATGCTCTGGCTGTTAAAACGGCCATCGAAAACGGTGAAGCTAATAATTTCCGTGCACCTGAGTATAATATCCTTCAGGGCAACCTTACCGATAAGGTGAGCGGAAAGTTCGATGTGGTAGTGGCTAATATCGTGGCTGATGTCATCATTCTTTTCTGTAAGGATGTGGCACAGTTTATGAAGGACGGAGCGGTTTTCATCACCTCAGGTATAATCGACACCCGTGAACAGGATGTAATTGATGCTTTCGAAAAATACGGTTTCAACATTGAAGCAAGACACACCGAAGGCGGTTGGGTTTGTTTCGAATGCAGTAAAAAATAATTGTTTTACAGGTATCTCTGTGATACCTGTATTTTTTGTGGCAGAAGCGATTATTTACACCTAAGCAATGAATGCTATCCAAAAAAAGAAAGAGAACCGATTTTTTTGTCGGTTCTCTTAATTTTATGCCATTTTCTGCACTTCTTCGATTGGTCCTCTGAAGCATTCTTCCTTTACGGGAATCTGTCCGGTAACGTCGCTGAGGAAAGAATTATATTTCATTCTCTTAAGACTCACTGAAAGCTGATATTTGGTAACGAGATCTATAACCATTTCTCTTTTGTCTCGGTTTGCTCTTGCTGTGAAGTTCTCAAAGAGAATTTCTGCATTAGCTTTGGGAGAAATGCCCTTTAGGGTGATTTCTGTTCTGTTCTTTGCTTTTTTGATGTCAGCATTTACTTCCTTGCCGTTTACTTTAACAGTGATGCTTTCAGCATCCTTGACATCTTCGAATATAAGAGTGTAATTTCTTCTTGCAGGTACGGTTGAGCAGTTGCCTTCAGCGGGACAGATACAGAATTTAAGAGTTTTGTCCTTTTCGCTGACGTTGTATTCGGTGATAGCGTAGTTGCCGTTTTTGAATTCGTTACTGATACCGTCGTCCTCATACAGCTCGAAGGTGTTATTGCCTCTGTAAATACGAAGAATCATATCCTTCGGGTTTTCGCAGGAGTTGTCTCTGTCGTTGGCTGAAAGTGGGATAATAGCGCCTTCCTTAGCCAGAACAGGAATACTATCTATACCGCGATACATAGTAATTTTCTGACCACCGTTATATATAGCACCGGTATAAATATCGGTCCATCTGCCTTCGGGAAGCCATGCCTCTACTGATGCAAGATTGGTTTTCGGGTTTATTTTCTGTGTTATAGGTGCTACGAGAAGCTCAGAACCGAAGAAATACTGATTTCTGACACCGTAGGCTTCAGCCTTATCGGGATATTCGTAGTACATAGGCTCACAGAGCGCTATGCCGTGCTTATGGGTACGGTAGTTCATTGAATAAAGATAGGGGATAAGAGCGTGACGCTGACGGAGACATTCGGTGGCGATAGTTTCAGCCTGGAAATTGTGCTTCCAGGGTTCCTTGCCCATAAACTCGTTGCTTGTGGAATGAAGACGCATAATGGGATTATAAAGGCCATATTGAACCCAACGTGTATAAAGCTCGTCGTCCTTGCTGCCCATCATATGACCGCCTATATCGTGGCTCCACCAGGTATAACCGACATTTGTAGCAGTGTTTGTGAAGTAGGGCTGGAAGTCAAGACTTTCCCAGGAAATGTGAGTATCACCTGAGAAGCCGAGGGGATATCTGTGTGAGCCTACCTCTGCGAAACGGGAAAGGATGAGAGGTCTCTTTTCACCTGTTTCATTGGCGAGAGTGTGATAATGGTTAAGAGCCCAGAGCGGGTCGAGGTTTTTGAGTTTGGTGTTTTTTCCCTGCTGCCAGTCAATCCACCAGAAATCTACACCATCATCTTCGTAGGGCTTGTGCACAAGATTAAAATACGCGTCCACATATTTCGGGTCAGTTATGTCGAATTCAATTCGTTTTTTTGTGGCAGGGTCTACACCCATAGCCTTGGCGACATCCTCATACATATCTTCGAAGAAACGGATACCCTGTGCTGGATGAAGGTTTACTGTAATTCTGAGGTTCTTCTCTTTGAGCCACTTAAGGAAGCCTTTGTAATCAGGGAAAAGCTCCGTGTTCCAGCTGTAGCCTGTCCAGCCGTCACCCTGGAAAATAAAGTCTGTAGTGTTGGGAATAAGAGATTTTTTGCTGTTTATGTTTCCGAAACGCTCTTTTACATTTACCCAATGCCAGTCCATATCGATGGTTGCAACGGTAAGAGGAATTTCTTTTTCGATGAATTTTTCCATAAGGTCGATATATTCCTGCTGAGTATATGCCTTATATCTGCTCCACCAGTTACCGAGGCAGTAACGGGGAACGAGGGGAACCTGTCCGCAGAGAGAGAAGAAATCCTTGAGACATCCCCTGTAATCGTGACCGTAAGCGAAATAGTATTCGTCATTTGTTTTGCTTCTTTCACCGATGGTACCGTCTTCGTTTAAAATAAGGCTTTTACTGTCGTCAATAACAGCTACGCCGTTTTTGGACATAAGACCGTTGCCTATTTCTCTTTCACCGTTTGCCATATCGAGGGTGCGGTATGTACCTTTAAGGTTTCCGCTTTCAAATTCAGTTAGGTTTTTGCCTCCCTTAAGAGATATACCTATCATCTTTTTAGCGGCAGTATCGTATTTGAAGATTGTTTTTGTAGTGATGATGATAACCTTGTCACCGTCTTCTACTACATTGAAAGCCGGTTTGTCAAAGTTTCTGTTTATAACTGACTGTGTAGGTTCATCGGTGAAGAGCCCTTTTTTGTTATATTCTACTCTGAGAAGTCTTGATGTAAGGAGTGAGAATCTGACTTTGTTTTTAGTGAAAACGAATTTTTCGTCGGTTTTACTGTCAGATTTCCATCCGAATGTCTTTACGAAGTATTCCGTAGTGTTACTCATATTTTTACCCCTTTCGGTTTAGTCCATTACATAATACAGTATATTTTCTTTAAATTCAATTAGCTTTCAAAACTTTAGTCAAAAGGCACAAAAAGGACTCTTAATTTTCTACATAGTGAAAGTAAGATTATTTATTTAAATGTTAAAAAAATTATCGAAATATGATATAATTATTAAATCTTAAACGTATTGGAGGATATATATGGACAATAAAAAATATGTACCTAAGAAAGAGTTGTCTGCCTTTTGTGTAGCCGGTATGGGTCAGGGTATGATTTATGCTCTGATGTCAAGTTACATAAGCGACTATTATCTTAACGTTTTGCAGCTTACACCTATGTTTGTTCTGCTTCTGATGCTTTTGGCCAGAGTATGGGATGCTATTAACGATCCTATGATGGGTATGATAGTTGACAGAAGTAATCTTAAAAGCGGCAAAATGAAACCTTTCATTAAAATTGCTCTTATTCCTATAGCAATAATGACTTTCTTAATGTATCTCAGCCCTAATCTCAGCAAAATCGAGCTGATGATTTTCTCTGCTATTGTATATGTGGGATGGGGTATGATTTATACAGTAGGTGATGTTGCTTTCTGGGGTATTCCGAATGTAATTACACCATCTTCAACCGAAAGAAGCTCTGTAATATCAATCAGTAAGATTTTCAATTCAATCGGTTCAGCAGTTCCCGAAGTACTTTTCCTTATCATCGGACTTATTATTGCTGCCTGGGTTGAGAATTCACCTGAAGCTATTGATCCTCTTACAGTTCAGAAGAGAAAGTATCTTCTTATGGCTATTGTAACGGTTGCTTTGGGTACAGTACTTTACGCTTTCGTGTTCAAAGTAAAAGAAAGAGTGAAGATGCCTGTACGTAAGCGTGAACCCGGTGAGCCTTCACAGCTCAGCAGAATTTTCAGATGTAAGCCTCTCGTGCTTGTTCTTCTTATGGGTGTTCTTTCCAGCGGAAGATATATGGTTTCTGCAGCTGCAATCCATGTAGCAAGATATTCCTTCTATATCGGACCTGACCTTGCAACTCTTGCTACAGAGGCTGAAAGAATCGCCGCTGTTGAAGCAAGTATTTCTACGGTAAAAACTGTTTTCCAGATAAGCTCTATTGTGGGCCTTTTCGGTGCTACACTGTTTATGCCTAAGCTTATGAAGAAAATTGACTTTAAAAAGCTTGTTATTGTCAGCTGTCTGGCAGGCTTTGCAGCCAGTATTGTAACCACAGTTGTCGGTTGGTTTACAATGAACCTTTATGTTTGTATTCCCTTTATTATTATTTCCTGTATTCCTCTCGGTGTTATCAATACAGTTTGCTTTGCTATGATCTGTGACTGTCTCGATTATATGGAACTTAAAACAGGCTTCAGAGACAATGCACTCGGTGCTGCATGTCAGGGCTTCATCAATAAAATCGGTAATGCATTTGCTACATCAGGTATCGTTGTTATGTATATGGCAATCGGACTTAAACCTGAGCAGATGCTTTCTTCCACAGCTGTTGTTGCAGCTACGGAAATGCCTGAGAATCTTCGATTTGCGATGTTCACACTCGTTTCAATTGTTCCCGGTATAAGTATGCTTCTTTGTGCGATACCGATGTTCTTCTATGATCTTACCAAGGACAAGAAGGCAAAGATAGCCGAAGAGCTTGCAGTTATAAGAGCTGAGCGTGGTATAGAAATTGCAGAATAAAACATAAAACAAAAACGGAGGGTATATTATGTTAACTTATTTATCATTAGGTTTAGGTCTTGTTTCGTTGATTGCTTTTATGATTAAATGTAACAAGCAGAGAAGTGTCGGTGGTGTTTTCATTAAAAATATCACGAGTCTTTTCTTCCTTTTCACTACTGCAACTGCTATCTTTTACAATCAGGATTTCTGGAAATACGGTATACTCATTTTAATCGGTGGAGTATTCGGTATGCTTGGTGACATTTACCTCGATCAGAAGTGGGTTTATCCTCAGCATAACGACAATTATCTTAATGCAGGCTTTATTTCCTTCGGTATCGGTCACTTCTTCTATATCGGTGCTATCTTCCTTCACATGGGCTTCGGCTTAAAGGATTTCCTTGTACCTGTAATTGCTGGTGTTGTTGTAGCCGCATTTACTCTTCTTACCGAAAAGCCTACCAAGTGTCACTTCGGAAAATTTAAAGCAATAGTTGCAGTTTATTGTCTCGTAATCGGTACTATGACAGGTACAGCTCTCTGGGCGATGATTCAGTCAGGCTTTGCAGTACAGTACATAGTGTTTGTTGTGGCTGCTGCTCTTTTCCTTCTTTCCGATATCATTCTTTCTTCCATTTATTTCGGAACCAAGAATACACCTGTAAACTTTGTACTTAACCATACATCATACTATTTTGCACAGTTCCTTATTGCATTTTCAGTTTTTCTTATCAAATAATTGTGCATAAAAATCTGACCTGCCCGATGAATTTCGGACAGGTCTTTTTTGTTTATCTACCCCAGAATTTTCTGTCGAGAGAACGGTATTGAACCGCTTCTGTTATATGCTCGAGCTCTATTTTTTCACTTTCGTCAAGGTCAGCTATAGTCCTTGCTATTCTGAGTATTTTATCATATGCTCTGGCTGAAAGTCCCATCTTTTCGAAGCAGTTTTCCAGAAGCTTTTTACTTGCGGCATCTATTCTGCAGTATTCTCTTGTCATTGCAGGAGTCATTTTGGCATTACAGGTTACAGGTGTGTTTTCAAATCGTTTGTTCTGAATATCTCTTGCTTTGTCAACTCTCTTTTTTATTTCTGCACTGCATTCGCTTCTTTCGTCACCCGAAAGCTTTTCGAAATCTACCTGCGGAACCTCTATATGAATATCAAGACGGTCAAGCAGGGGACCGCTTATTCTCGAAAGATATTTAGCGGGTGCGCCCTTACTGCAGGTGCATTCCTTTGTGGGGTGACCGTAATAGCCGCAAGGGCAGGGATTCATAGCGCAGACGAGCATAACCTGACTGGGATATGTCAGTGATCCTGAAACACGGGAAATGGTTATTTTTCCATCCTCAATAGGCTGTCTCATAGCCTCCATGGAAAGTCGTGAAAATTCAGGGAGCTCGTCCAAAAAAAGTACACCGTGGTTTGCAAGACTGATTTCACCGGGACGCGGTATCCTTCCTCCTCCTGTAAGTCCTGCTGTAGAAATGGAGTGATGTGGTGAACGGAAGGGGCGGGCGGTAATCAGTGAAACGTTTTGCGGTAACAAGCCTGCTACAGAAAACATCTTCGTTACATCGAGACTTTCGTCGAAGGTCATATCAGGAAGAATAGAAGGGAGTCTCTGGGCGAGCATACTTTTACCTGAGCCCGGAGGGCCGAGCATAAGCACATTATGTCCTCCGGAGGCCGCTACTTCCAGCGCTCTTTTAACCTGATACTGTCCCTTTACATCAGCGAAATCGGGCATAAAAGCGAAATTATAGCTGTCTTCTTTGTAGTCTTTACCGTCGACGGCAGAAAGCTTCTTTTTGCCTGTCAGATGCTCGAAAAGCTCGTTAATATTATCGGGAGCGTAAACATCGATTCCCTTTACCACACAGCCTTCATTGGCATTATCCTTCGGCACATAAATCTCTTTGTATCCGAGCTCCTTTGCCATAATAACCATAGGAAGAGTTCCGTTGATACGTCTGATTTTTCCGTTAAGAGACAGCTCACCGATGAACGCACTTTTCGAAATATCACATCTGAGCTGACCTGATGCCATAAGTAGTGCTATAAGTATGGGAAGGTCATAAACGGGACCTTCTTTTTTTATGTCTGCAGGTGTTAGATTCACGGTTATCCTTGAGCCGGGGTAAGAGAAGTGGCTGTTTTTCATCGCAGAGCGTACACGGTCTCTTGACTCGCTCACTGCCACATCGGGCAGACCGACTATGTCAAATCTGGGTAGTCCGTTATCAATCGAAGCTTCAACGCCTACTCCGAAGCTGTTCATCCCGAGCATACCGATGCTGTTAACCTTTGCAAACATCAAATCAGTCCTTTGTCTTTTTTTGACATTATACTACCGATTTTTGTTTTTGTAAATACGGAATTTATCCGCTCACTAATTCTGTGCCTTTGTAAAAATGGGCAAGTATTTCTTTGTATGTACTTCCCTGACGCGCCATATAGTCAGCACTGTACTGACTCATACCTACTCCGTGACCTTTACCGTAAACGGTCAGAGAAATACCGCTTTCACTTTTATCTGCTTTGATAAAGGGGCTATTAAGGTTCAGTGCAGAACGAATGTCGGACGGTAAAAGAGTTTTTTCTTTGAAAGTAATACTATTTATAAATCCATCCTCATTTTTATTTATTCCTTTTATAATTCCGTCGTAATCCTCCGCTTTGGCACCGTCGAAAATTTTAACGAATTCCTCTTTACTAAATTCGGTTTTAGTTGTTATTTCAGGTGAAAGCTTATCTCCGGGGGCAGTAACCGACTGAAGATAGGGGAGTGCACTCTTCCATATTTCTTCTGAGTCTGCTGTTTTTCCGGGAGACAGACCGTGGAATACTGTCATTGCTGTTTCACCCTCGAAGACAAGATATTCATACAGTACACTTCCGACGGCTTCTTTCACCTTCTGAGAATAGATTTCGTAGCTGCTGCCCCACTTTTCTTTTAGCTCACTGTCGGTGACAAAAGCCTGATGCACTGCTGAATTATCCGTTATGTCTGATGAGGGATTATCAGCGTTTTCTTTCAGCCATTTCATATAAGTGTAGGATGCTACAGCCTGAGCCTTCAGTGCTTCGATATGAAAAGAAGCGGGCATTTCTGCGCAAACTGCTCCGTAAACATATTCTTCTACACTCATTTCTGTCATTTTTCCTGTGGCTGATACTATAAGACTGACCTTTTCCGATACTTTTTCTTCGTGTTGCGTGGTTTCGGCGTTTTTTACATCAGAAACAGTTGTACCGGCAGAGCTGTCGGTTAAATTCTTTTCTTCTCTGTCAATCAGAGTGATAATAGGAAAAAAGACCATAATCAGAAACAGTATCAAGGTTATAATCAGATTTGTTTTCATTTCGCATTCTCCACCGGTTTTTATTAAAAAAATTTAGTAAGTAAATGATTTTTTTATTGACAATATTATTACTATGTTATAAAATAAAGGTTAATTACATTAATATGAGGTATTATAATTTATTTTCGGGAGGATAAGCAAAATGAAAAACAGTATAAACCCAATCACGCCCGAATTGCTTGAAGTAATGAGCGATAAGATTGAAAAGAAAAGTCAGATTGACCTTGATGCTTTCTGGAAGTACGGTGTCAAAAGGGGCCTTCGTAATCCTGACGGAACAGGTGTAATGGCAGGACTAACGAATATCTGCTCCGTTGACGGTTATTACATTGAAGACGGTGAAAGAGTACCCAAGCACGGTGTGCTTAAATACAGAGGTATAAATATTAATGATATTATCGAAGCATGCGAAAAAGAGAACCGTTTCGGTTTCGAAGAGGTAGTTTACCTTCTTTTATTCGGAACTCTTCCTACTAACAGTCAGCTCGAGCTTTTCAGAGATGTGCTCGGTGCCTGCCGTCAACTTCCCAGTACATATATCGAGGATGTTCTGATGACGAATGCGTCTATGGACATAATGAACAAGCTTGCCCGATGTGTTCTTACATCCTATTCTCTGGACGAAAACCCCGATGATATTTCTATCGAAAATGTGCTTCGTCAGTCTGTACAGATTATTGCACAGCTTCCTGTTATGATGTGCTATGCTTATCAGGTAAAGAGAATGAAGTTCTACGGTAAAAGTATGTATGTTCACCCTGAAAAGAAGGAGCTTTCCACTGCTGAAAGTATTCTTCGTTCCATACGTCCTGACCGCAAATATACAGATGAAGAGGCTAAGCTTCTCGACATCTGCCTTATTCTTCACGCTGAACACGGTGGCGGTAATAACTCAACCTTCGCTACGAGAGTTCTTACCTCGAGCGGCACGGATACTTATTCAGCTATTGCTGCGGCTATCGGTGCTCTTAAGGGCGGTAAGCATGGCGGCGCTAATATCAAGGTCAGCCATATGGTCGAGGAAATCAAATCAAACGTCGAGGATATAACAGATGAAAAGCAGGTTTTCGATTATCTCGAAAAAATCGTAAGAAAACAGGCAGGCGACGGAACGGGACTCATCTACGGTATGGGTCACGCGGTATATCTTCTCTCTGACCCCAGAGCAGTGATCCTTAAAAGAAAAGCCAGAGACTTCGCTTACAAAAACGGCTTCGAAAAAGATTTCGAGCTTCTGGCCAATATTGAAAGACTTACTCCCGAGGTCTTCCGTAAGGTGAAGGGAAGAAATAAGGTTATGTGTGCCAATGTTGACCTTTATTCAGGTCTTATCTACAGAATGCTCGGCATTCCCGAGGATCTTTATACTCCTATTTTTGCTTCGGCAAGAGTGGCGGGCTGGTCTGCGCACAGACTCGAAGAACTTATTTCCGGCGGTAAAATCATAAGACCTGCCTATAAGAGCATTGCTCTTCCTAAAAAATACGTTCCGATGGACGAAAGAATCGAAAATTATAACAAAAAGAATGAGTACATACCTTCTGAACAGAGAATTTATAAGGAGGACGGCAGTAATGAATCTTAAAGAAAGTAAAAATATTTCTTATTATAACAGACTTCCTTTAATCTTCTTTTTATGTTGTGCTGTTACAGTAGTAATCAGAACAGTGCAGACATTTACTTTCATTGACAGAGAAACCGGCTTTTATAACGGAAGCGGTATCCTTATGGCGGTTCTGTATCTTCTTCTGATAATTCCCTCTGTTTTGTTTGCAGTTTCGTCATTTTTAAGCAAGGATACTGCCTCAATAACACTCAGAACAGAAAAAGACAGTCTCGTTTCTGTAGTTTCCTGTGTTCTTTCACTTGCATTTTTGTATGATGCATTTTCTGCCTTCGTCGGCTCGTTTGATTCTATCGGCAGTGCATCCTACGGAGTTTCGGCATTTCAGTCAATGATGCTTTCAGGTACGATTCCTCAGTTTTTCCAGAGCGTATTCGCTCTTTTCTCTGCTGTGTATTTTCTTATTTTTGCTAAGGGTACTATCAAAGGAAAGGGTGGAGCATCCGGACATAAGCTTCTTGCTGTTGCGCCCGTTTGCTGGGCAGGCTTCAGACTCATCCACCGTTTCGTGGAGCAGATAAGCTATGTGCGTGTTTCGGACCTTCTTCTTGAGCTTGTTTTACTTGCTCTACTTGTTATGTTCTTTATGGCATTCGCACAGCTAATTTCAGGTGTATATGTGAAAAATGCCCGTTGGCGCATAGTTGGTCTCGGACTTCCCTGTGCACTTGTTTCCTTTACGGTTAATCTTCCCAGGCTTATATATGTGCTCACTTCGGGTACTGATGAGCTTTATGCGAAATATCCCTTCAAGGTATGCGATTTTGTTATTGCAATTTTTGCTGTAGTTCTTATAAATAAGCTTATCAGCTCAAAGGGTAAAAAAGCTAATGCTTGATGACAGGAGAAATTATGGATACTGTTTTAGTTAAATTTGCGGGAATTGATGCGGAGTTTACCGTTTCTAAGGTTCTCGATTTAGGCTTCACAGAGGTCAGATGGTATGGCGCGATTATCGCATTCGGCTTTCTTCTGGCAGTGCTTTTAGGTGGCAGAATAGCTCATCTGTGGAAGGTTAATCTCGATAAAATGATTGACATTCTTATTTTCGGTACTATTGGCGGAATAATCGGTGCACGCGCTTATTATGTTGCCTTCGAGTGGGATTATTATTCTCAGCACCTTAATGAGATTTGTAAAATATGGGAAGGCGGTCTTGCCATTTACGGCGGTATCATCGGCGGCATTCTCGGAGCATTTATAGTGTGCAAGGTAGAAAAGATAAATTTCTATAATCTTCTCGATATGGGTGGTATAAGTCTTCTCGTCGGTCAGGGTATCGGCAGATGGGGAAATTATGCCAATCAGGAGGCTTTCGGTGCCTTTACTTATAAAAACTTCGGTATGATGAGTGACACTGTAGCTTCATATATTCAGAGACCTGATGTAGCTGTTCAGTACGGTCTGGAAAATGTGGAGAATATTCCTCAGTATATAGCTGAAAATAATCTTTATGTTCATCCTACATTCTTTTATGAATCGGTATGGTGTCTGCTCGGTGTTCTGATTCTTTATATCGTAATGAAAAAATGCCGTAAATTCAGCGGTGAAATGTTCCTTATTTACGGTATATGGTACGGTCTGGAAAGGGCTGTGGTTGAGGGCTTGCGCTCCGACAGCCTTTATATCGGTGACACAGGTCTCAGAGTTTCTCAGGTGCTTTCGATTGTTATTGTGGTCGTATGCGGTGCTTTACTTATTGCAAAGCTTATCAAATACAGCAGAAATCCTTCCGAGGTGGAGGGTACTGATTTTATCGCTGTTTCGAATGATAAAGAATATAACCGAATTACTAAGGCTCTCGATAAAAGAGCTAAGAGAAAAAACTGGAAGTTCGAATATAACCGTGTCGGTAACAGGCTTTATGTTACTGCTACTACTGACAAGGGAACAACAAATAAAATTATCTGATAAAAAGGATGAAAGTAATGTATAAGTTAATCGACGGAAAAGAAGTTTCTAATTATATTAAAGGTAAGGTCAGAGAAGAGATTCTGGCTCTCGGTGAAAAGGGTATAACATCTACTCTTGCTGTTATCATCGTAGGTGACGACCCTGCTTCGAGAGTTTATGTCAATAATAAAAAGAAGGCCTGTGAGGTTACGGGAATAGTTTCGAGAGAGTATGCACTTCCCGCTGAAACTTCAGAGAAGGAGCTTCTTGCTCTTATCGAAGAGCTCAACGCAGATGATGTAGTTAACGGAATTTTATGTCAGCTTCCTCTTCCGAAACATATTGATGAAAAGAAGGTTATCGATGCCATCAGTCCTGAAAAGGATGTGGACGTCTTTTCTGAAATCAATGTAGGTAAAATGTGGATCGGTGATTATGATGTGGCATCCTGTACACCGAAAGGAGTAATCGAACTTCTCGATTACTATAACATTCCTCTCGAGGGTAAAAACTGTGTAATCATCGGCAGAAGCAACATAGTAGGTAAGCCTATGGCTGCTCTTCTTCTGGAGAAAAACGCTACTGTTACTGTCTGTCATTCCCGTACAGCCGATTTGTCCTTCTTTACCCGTAATGCTGATGTTGTCATAGCTGCGGTCGGCAGAAAGAGATTTGTGACAGCGGATATGGTAAAAGAGGGGGCAGTCGTAGTGGATGTCGGTATCAATAGAGATGAAAACGGTAAGCTCTGCGGTGATGTCGATTTCGAAAATGTAAAGGATAAATGCTCTTACATTACACCTGTACCCGGTGGTTGCGGACCCATGACGATTGCCGTATTGATGAAAAACACTCTTGCTGTAACCAAAAAGCAGAACAATGTTTAAAATATAATGCGAGGATGATTTTATATGAAAAAGCTTTATCTTGGCA
Source organism: uncultured Clostridia bacterium (assembly GCA_937901145.1). Lineage (GTDB taxonomy): Bacteria > Bacillota > Clostridia > Oscillospirales > Acutalibacteraceae > UBA6857. The sequence goes on along the minus strand of CALCHE010000063.1, from coordinate 20,389 downwards.
GAGATAAAAAACTCTGCGGTCTTTGTGCCGGCGTAGGAAATTATCTTAATCTCGACCCTACGCTTATCCGTATATTTTTAACATTCATTTCTCTTATAACGGCATTTTTCCCTGTTTTCGTGATTTATCTCGTTCTCTCTTTTGTTATGCCCCATGCTCCTGATGACTATCTGGAAACAAATACGGGCAGACTTCTTACCAGAGGAAATGACAAAAAAATCAGCGGTGTATGCAGCGGATATGCTGAATATTTCGGTGTGGATGTGACGGTGGTAAGATTGATTTTTGCTATTCTGATTCTTTTCATCGGCGGCGGATTCTGGCTTTATCTCATCAGCCTTCTGTTTATGCCGACCTTCCATACTCCTGAAATACACAATTCAAACTTTTAAGAGGTTTACTCTGTAAGCCTCTTTTCTTTATAAGGTGAGTATATGATTATATGTTATCTGAATACTGCTGACTTTGACGATGATTTCATAGGCAAGCTAAAGAAGGCAGAAAAGAAAATTTTTATTACCGAAAAAATCCTTCGCGGCGGAAAGCTTTCTGTCTGCGGCAGAGTCCTTCTTGGATATTTACTTAAGAAAAATTACGGGATAGATTCGTATTCATATTTCTACAGTGAAAACGGTAAACCCTTTCTCAGAAACGAAAGGATACATTTTAATATAAGTCATAGCGGAGATTATGTTCTGTGCTGCATTTCTGAGGGTGAAATCGGCTGTGACATAGAAAAAATCCGCGATTATAATCCTAAAATCGGCAGAAGATTTTTTACGGAAAAAGAGGCCCTGCTGCTGGAGGAAAGGGAATCGGAGGACTATAATTTTTCAGTGCTGTGGACCTTAAAGGAAAGCATTCTGAAAAAAGAAGGTACGGGAATAACAGGCGGTCTCGATACTTACTGCTTCGCCGATTATGCAGGTAAAAATGACTTCGAGGCTTACGGTTGTCACTTTATGTGCAGAAAGTACGGTGAATATATGATTTCTGTGTGTGCTGAAAGCTGTCCTGGTGAACCCTATGAAATCACAAAAGATAAAATTGAAAAATATATTGACGAGATAAATCGAAAAAACACTTGATTTATTCTGTTGTGTTTTGTATTATATTATGGATGACATTCTGAAAGGAGATTATCTATGGAAACTATCAAATACATAAAAGGTAAAATCGGCTACGGTATCGGTGCTATCGGTCTTGACCTGAGTTACGGAATGTTTTATTCCTTCCTTGCCAAATATCTTACTGACGTTTTAGGTCTCGGCGCTTCTTTTCTTCTTATTCTTACTGCTGTGGCCAGAATATGGGATGGTATCAATGACCCTATGATGGGTACTATTGTCGATAACACTCACACTAAAATGGGTAAATACAGACCCTGGATTATGAGAGGCTCTGTTTGCAATGCTTTGGTTCTTGTACTTTTATTCAGCAATCCCTTCGGTCTTAAGGGTGCTGCTCTCTGTGCTTACGTGGCTGTGGCTTATGTGGCCTGGGGTATGACAAATACAATGGCAGACATTCCTTACTGGTCAATGGTGCCTTCCTTTACAAGTGACCCCAAAGAAAGAAATCTCGTTTCCACCATCGCACGTACCTTCTCAGGTCTCGGTCAGGGAATCGTTTCTATCGGTGCACCTCTTCTTATGACAGCTGTCAGCGTTACTACTTCTATGGATGAATCGGGTAATGCGGTCAAGGTTCACGACGCACGAAGCTATCTTGTGTGTGCCATCGTGTGTGCCGTATGTCTTATCTTCTTCTCTTCTGTTTCAGTAGCTTCCACTAAGGAGACGGTTGTCCCCAAAGCACCCGAGAAGTTCTCTTTCAAGAAAACCTTCGAAATCATCAAATCAAACGATCAGCTTCTCGTATTTATGCTTTTCGCTATGATTTCAAATGCAGGCTGGTATCTTACTTCAGGTGTGGCAACCTACTATTTTGACGTAGTAGTCGGCGATCCTAATAAGCAGTCAACCTTCTCTCTCTTCCAGGGTGCAGGCTCTGTCCTCGGTCTTCTCTTCCATCCTATTATCACTAAGATATTCTCAAAGCGTAAGGCTTATCAGTTCTCGCTTATTTTTGCAGGTCTCGGCTATGTAGGAATTTCAGTAGGTGCCTTTAGTGGTATTTTTATGCTGATGAACATTTCTTACTTTATTTGTGCTGTAGGTATGGCTTCGATGTTCATTTCTCAGACTATTTTCCTTGCTGACGTAGTTGACTACGGTGAGGTCAAGTTAGGCTTCAGAGCTGAGTCTATCACTTTCTCTATGAAAGGCTTCCTTCAGAAAATGGCATATACCTTCCAGACAGTAATTCTCTTCGGCTCACTCGGTCTTTCTCAGTATAACGGTGAGCTTCATAATCAGAATCCTGAAAGTGCCAAGCTTGCCATTACTCTTATGCTTTCCGTAATTCCTGCTGTTCTTTTCTTCATTTCTCTTATCGTGTTCTCTACTAAATTCAAGCTTCACGGTACTTATATGGATGAAATCACAGCTGTTGTTACTGAAAACAGAATTAAAAGAGAAACAGCACAGGGTGAATGATTTTATAAGTTTTATATTAAGCAACTGCTTCGGCGGTTGCTTTTTTCTTTGCGGTGCTTTATCGACATATTTATCGCTCATTGCACTGTATAATAATACGGGTGATGAAATGAAGCAGACGATTTATGCTGATGTGTTAGTGATTATTAATGTTTATGTGAATTACGGACTTTTGCTGCTGACGGCATTGGCTGTCAGAATAAATGGGGAAAGAATGCGCATCCTTCTTGCATCTTTATTTGGTGGTGTTTATTCACTCATAATATTGATTCCGGGCATGAATGAAACGGTTATTTCTCTGTCGAGAATACCTGCTGTTTTTCTGATGGTATGGTTGGCGTTCGGTTACGTCGGTATAAAGAATTTTGTGAGGTGTGCATCGGTTTTTATCGGGATAAGTATCCTTTTAGCGGGTGCAATGTTCGCTTTATGGTTTTATATTTCTCCTGACAATATGTATTTCAACAGCGGAATTGTGTATTTTGATATCAATGCATTGACACTTATACTTCTTACCGTGGTAGTGTATGCGTTTATAAGAATAACAAGCATCTTTTTTAAAAGTAAAGTTCCGCATAATTTTACATATTTTATGAAGCTATATATTGACGGCGAAGAGATTTCCTGCAGAGCATTTCACGATACGGGAAACTGCCTCAAGGATCCATTCAGCGGAGAAGGTGTTATTATTGTAGATTTCGATGTGGTTAAAAAAGTGATAAGCGAAAAAGTATTTGACAGCTTTGAGAATATTAATGATACAAGCAGGATAAGGTTTATACCTGTAAGGTCGGTTTCGGGTAACGGTCTTATGCCTTCTTTCAGAGCCGAAAAAATAATTCTTAAGGGTGCAGAAGAGGCGTTTTCTTTTGAGAAGCCTATTATTGCCCTGTGCAGAGAAAAAATATTTGGCGGAGAATACGGAGCGCTTCTCTATTCGGATATTTTCGAAAAAAAGATTAATAGTGAGGGTGAGTCTTATGTTTTACATAATTGAAAAAATCATTAAACTGATAGAAAGGAAACTCATAAGAGATAAATCGGATGTATATTACGTGAATGGGTCAGAGAATCTGCCGGCACCTCTTACCAAGGAAAGAGAGGACAAAATTCTTGATGAATTTATGCGTAATGATTTTACGAACAGGGAACTTCTGATAACACATAATCTCCGTCTGGTGGTGTATATAGCACGGAAATTCGAAAATACGGGAATCAATATAGAGGATCTTGTTTCCATCGGTACGATAGGACTCATAAAGGCTGTGAACAGCTTCTGTCCCGGTAAAAAGATAAAGCTGGCTACGTATGCTTCGAGATGTATCGAAAACGAAATACTTATGTATTTACGAAAGACAGCAAACTTAAAAAACGAGATGTCTATTGACGAGCCGCTGAATATCGACTGGGACGGAAATGAACTGCTTTTATCCGACGTACTGGGAAGCGACAGCGATGAAGTTAATCGGAATATTGAAATGGAGGATGAGAAAAATCAGCTTCTTAAAATCGTGGCAAATCTCGAAGAAAGAGAAAGAAAGATTACGGTAATGCGCTTCGGACTTTTCGGCTCTAAGGAATACACTCAGAAAGAGGTAGCAGATATGCTCGGTATTTCTCAGAGTTATATTTCGCGGCTCGAAAAAAGAATAATAGAAAAAATTAAAATACAGATTACAAAAGATGCGTAATTATTGACAATTAAACGTAAAATGTTATAAAATGTAAAAAAACAAAGGAGACGAAATATGAGTTTTGCAGCCGGATACGGAAAAACAAATGTTGATTTACTTTTTGAGAATATGCCCCGACTTCCTGAAGAAGGGGAGGAAATATTTACTGACAGATTTTCACTGTGTATCGGCGGAGGCGTTCCCGGTACCATGATTACACTCGGCAGACTCGGTATAGAGTGTAAAACTGTTACTGAGCTTTCCGATGATATGTTTTCATCCTTCGCTCTCAGTGAGTTCAGAAAGGCAGGTGTAGAGCCTGTAAATGTTTTTCACGGTGAAAAGGTCGCTGTTAATATCACTGCAGCTGCCATAACCAAAAATGACCGTACCTTCTGGTCTTACGGTAATACGGAAGATTCAGCTAAGGCGGAGGAGATTTATTCTGCGCTGAAGGGTGCTTCGGCTGTAGCTATGCACGAAAGCTATACGGATGTTTACCGCAGACTTAAGGAAGAAGGCACTACTGTCATTCTTGATACAGGCTTTATTGAGGGAATGTCACTTGAAAGCTTCAGAGAGAGACTTCTTATCGCTGATTACTATCTTCCTAACCGTAAGGAAGCTACTCTTATAACGGGTCAGTCAGACCCTAAAAAAGCAGCTGAGGTTCTGAGTGAATATCTCGACATCGCTATAGTTAAGCTCGATAAGGATGGCTGTCTTATTTATGATAAAAACAGCTACACTTATGTAAAAAGCATCGATGAGTTCCTTCACGTGGATTCCACAGGTGCAGGCGATGCTTTCTTTGCCGGATTTATGTTCGGTATAATGACAGGAGAGCCTGTGGAAAGGTGTGTTCTTTTCGGTAATATCACGGGTGGCAAATGTGTTACAGCTGTGGGCTGTACCACTGCTTATGTTACAAGAGAAGAGCTTTACGCGATGGCTGAAAAATATAAGGATAATATTATTTATAATTATTAAGGTGTACCGATGAAAGAAAAAGATTATTCTGACTGGCTTATCGTTTCGGATATTGACGAGACTCTTAATAATAAATTCAGACGTACTCCGAAGGTCAATACCGAAGCCATTGACCGTTTTGTTCATACTCTCGGCGGTAATTTTACTCTTGCTTCGGCACGAAATGTTCAGTCCCTGAGAAAGCATTATATGAATCTTCCTGATGTTCGTACTCCTGCTATAGTTCTTAACGGCGCGGGCATTTACGATTTTTCCGAGGAAAAAATGATCTGGTTTAATTCTATACCGCTTACGGGAAAAGAAATCATCGAAAAGGCTATGGATAAATTTCCTGCTCTCGAAATCGGTGTATTTACTGATGATATGATTTATCTTGTAAGAGCGGGAGCTTTATCGCGCTGTATGATGGCTCTCGATTCTCTGAGACATATAAAATGCAGAGACATTGATGATGTGCCCGAGGATAAATGGGGAAAGGTTATTTTTTATTGTCTGCCTCATCAGAAAAAGGAAATAAAAAAGTATGTCCAGGAAATTTCGGGTGATGAGCTCTCTTATATTGACACTACAGTATTCTCCTTTGATATGGTCAGCAGTACTACGCACAAAGGAAATGCTCTGCTTGCTTTGGCTGAAATTCTCCGTATTCCCGTGGAGAACACAGGTGCTATAGGCGACTATTATAATGATCTTGATATGCTGAAAACTGTTTCGCATCCAGCTTGCTGTAAACAGGCTCCCGAAGAAATTCACAGCGTCTGTGAGTTCCACGCTTGCCACTGTAATAAGGGTGCCGTGGCGGATTTCCTTAAGTACATAGAAGACAACTACTGATAAATGAAAGGATGTATATTTATGAAGAAAGTGACAAGCTTATTGATGGCGATAGTTTTACTGTTTTCTCTGACGGTATCTGCTAATGCCTCTGGGGATGTAAGGGCAGATTATGACGGATATCCTCTCGTGGTAGTAAGAGGTATCGATTTCGGAGGTTTTTATCTGGAGGATAAAAGTCCCGCTATCAGCTTTGAACTGAAGGATATATTCAGCTTTTTAAAAAATTATTTCACACAGCTGATTATCGAAAAAAACGAGGATGCTTTTCTTGACAGCTCATTCGCTCTCGCTACAGAGATTTTAGGACCTATCACTGTTGACAGAGAAGGTAAATCTGTTTATGATGTCTATTATGATAAATATCCTGAGTCAATGGATAATTATCTTGATGAGGTGTCTCTTATGGAGGACATAGGTGAAACAGGTATTATCAAAACGGCTATTGATACTGTCGGAGCCGAGAATGTATACTATTTTACTTATGACTGGCGCAAAAGTGCAGCAGAGCTTGCTGATGATCTTGACAGCTACATAGAAAATGTTCTGGATAAAGCAGACACTGATAAGGTAAATATTACAGCAGTAAGCATGGGCGGTATGGTCACTACTGCTTACCTTAATTACCACGGTGCAGATTCGCTTAATAATCTGGTTTATGTTTCATCAGCACACAACGGTACCTACGGTCCCGGCGATGCTTTTAACGGTGAGATTTATTTCGACAGTGATGTTATTTACAATAACATCAGAAAATCCTTCGGTGGAAGCTTAATTAAATGCTTCTTCCTCGATTTTGCTGACAGAATCGGTGTCTTCGATGCTGTTACTGCTGTAGCTAATAAAATCGTAGAAGATAATCCCCAGACTCTCGATAATGAAGCTCTGCGTGACGGTTTCGGCACTCTTCTCGGCCTTTGGGCTATGTGTCCCGATGAAATTTTTGACAGCGGTGTTGATTTTATGTACGGAGGACACGAGGATGAATATTCCGTGATTATGGAAAAGCTTTCCGCAACGAGAGAATTTATTTTCTCTACAGAAGATGCTATAGATAACGCTATTGACAGTGGAGTTAATGTTTCCTTTGTATCAAATTATAATACACCTCTTGCTCCTTATTTCAAGCACTCATATCTGCAGGGTGACGGTGTTCTTGAAACTGTACTTACATCTAATTTTGCTACAGTTGCTCCTTACGGTGAAGAGCTTTCCTCTGAGTATCTCGCTGAAGCTGACAGTGAATATGTTTCTCCTGACAGAATGGTAGATGCCACGGGTGCTCTTTATAGAGACACTACCTGGTTTGTCAAGGATGCTGTTCACGTTGCTGCCAAATACGGAAGTGACTTTGCTGACTTTGTTATGTGGTTCGTTTTGGCTGAAGAACAGCCTACAGTAAAATCAGACAGCAGATATCCGCAGTTTATGTCTGTTGATTCTGATATGAATTTTATAACTGAATAAAATAATACCGCCTTGTGTTATTGTTTAAACACAAGGCGGTTGGCTGTTATTTAAGAAGCTTTTTGCCGAGGATACATACTGAGGCTGTAACCGCAGCGGCTATGCCGACTTTTTTCGCCATCTTGATACCTTCGTCTAACGAAGATGGCATATGAGTGAAAATGAATTCCTTTACAGGCTTTGCGGGCTTGTAATTACAAAGCTCTCCCATTGTGACGGTATAGGTATTATAGTTTCGGATATTATTCTCATCGAGTACATATATTCTGACACCTCGTTTTTTACCGGGGCCGTAGGTGTTGAAGCCTGCTCCCTGACAGTAACCGAGATCGATTCCGTCTTTATTGACTACGAAGCTGTTAATATGATCATGACCAACGAACAAACCGATAATGTCACCTTTTTCTTTAAAGGCATCGAATTCTCCGTTGTTGATTTCGGGAACTGAAGGGGACTCGTGCATAAATCCACCCTCAGCGATCACCTTATCGCTAAGCTTCCAGAAGGTATTCTTTCTGCTCTTGAAGGCTTCTACGGAGCCTTTTTCTTTCTTTTTGCATTTAATTAAAATATCGTAGAACTCGGGAACGGGAATATGCTGAAAAACAAAAGAGGGGAGATAGGTTCCTGTATTTTTCTTCAGTCTTTCTCTTTCGCTTCTGTACCATTCGATCTGCTCTTTCTTTACAGGGGAATAGGCACCGTCGGGCTCTTTTTTGTTTGAATCAATGAGATAAAGATTGAAGATTTCTTTTGTTCTATCGGAATTGAAAATTTGAAGAGAATAAGTTGCTTTGTCATCCTCGCATCTGGGTGTGCCGAATCTTGAGCAGGAATAGGATTTGTAAAATTCTGTCTGTGTATCCTTACTTACCGAACCGTCATCATCGTGATTTCCGTAGGTGATACAGAAGGGGATACGTCTTTCTTCCATCGGTGTAACGAAGGAATTGATAACCTCGCGTACCTTTCTTTCACCGTCTTTTATGTAGCAGACCGAATAGGCCTGAATCTGGTCGCCTGTCAGCACTACCAGGTCAGGCTTTTCTTTGTCGAGGGCGAGAGAGATAAGCTTTATTGTGTCCGGATTTACAGGATAATCCTCCTGTATGTCGGCAATCTGCATAATTTTAAACTTACCGTCATTAAAATGAAGCATTGTTTTTTCTCCTTGGATTAAATTACTTACAGTATAACTCTTTTTTATGTTCATGTCAATATCTGCAATTAACAAGACATTTTATTTTTTCATATAATATCTTGCAGGGAGGTAATTAAATTGACTTATACGTATATTAAGTTCGAAAGCCAGACTCAGGGTGAAAAAGCCAGAAGTCTGCTCGAAAAAAACAATATGAAATCCCATCTGAGAAGAAATCCTAATCCTGATCGCAAGCAGGGGTGCAATTTCGCCCTTTTTGTGGACGGAAATATATGGAGAGCTTATGAAATAATAACGGTGGCGGGTATCAGAAGCTCGGGGGTAGAAAACTACCGTGAGAGGCTATGATATATCTTGATAACGGAGCCACATCTTTTCCGAAGCCGTGCTGTGTGACAGAAACGGTTATGAAAGCGATGAAATATTCGGGAGGAAGTCCTGGCAGAGGAGGTCACAGCAGCTCGGTAAAAGCAGGGGAGACAGTCTTTAAAACAAGAGAAGCTTTGGCTGAAATGTTTTCGTGCGAAAGCGAGTGTGTGATTTTTACAAATAACTGCACTACAGCCCTTAATACAGCGATAAAGGGTATTTGCAGTAAGGGAGACAGAATAATCACATCTACGCTTGAACATAATTCCGTATTAAGACCTCTGGAAAATTTACGCGGGAAAGGTATAATAACCTATGAGACTGTAAGTGTTAATCCGCTCAGCGAGAGCGAAACCCTTAGTAATTTTGCAGATGCATTGTCTGTGAATACCAGGGCGCTTGTATGTACCTTCGCTTCGAATGTTTTCGGGACTGTGCTTCCGATTGAAAAGCTCGGTAAGCTGTGCAGAGAAAAAGATGTTATCTTTATCGTCGACGCCGCGCAGGCTGCCGGCACCTTCAGAATTGATATGAAAAGAATGAATATTGACATTCTCTGTATGCCGGGTCATAAGGGTCTGTTCGGTCCGATGGGAACAGGAATGATGCTGCTTTCAGGTCGGGTTAATCCCGAAGAGCTTATACAGGGCGGAACGGGTAGCTATTCTATGCTTACAGAGCAACCATCGGTTTTGCCTGATAGATATGAAAGCGGAACGCTGAATTATCCGGGAATAGCAGGGCTCTATTCGGGCGTGAAATTTATAAAAAGCGTCGGTGGTGAAGAAGTAATTCACAGTAAGGAAAACGAGCTCATTAAAATTCTGAGGAGCGATTTGTCCGTTATTAGAAATGTTAAGTTATATCCGCATATGTGTACTGAAGTATGTGCTCCTATTCTATCATTCAATATAGACGGTTTTCACAGTGAAGAGGTTTCGTCCTATCTTGATAAGAACGGATTTTCTGTCCGTGCGGGTTATCACTGCGCAAAACTTGCTCACGAGAATTACGGAACTGCTGAGCAGGGCTGTGTAAGAGTGACTCCCGGATATTTTAACAGTAAAAATGATATAAAAAACTTTGTTTTTTGCTGTAATAAAATTGCATTGAGAAAAAAAGTGTGATATAATTACTCTGTAAGTAATACCGTTACTTTTTCGGAGGATATTATGTTGGCTTTTTTAGAAGAAATTTTTGACGGAGCGATGAAGCTTATAAGGTCTGTTGCCTGGTATGACATTGTCGATATTCTCTTTGTCGCTTTTGCTTTTTATTATGTTATAAAATTGCTCAGACAGACAAGAGCTTTCCACCTTGTTAAAGGTATAGTTCTTATGGGTGTGATTTATTTTATCGTGTCTACCTTTAATATGAGCACAAGCAGTTATATTTTTAATCAGCTTTTCAGTAATATTGTTATAGTAATGCTTCTTCTGTTTCAGCCTGAACTCAGACATGCTATCGAAAGTTTCGGACGAGGCGATTTTAAAAAGCTTTCGATTTTCAGCGCAAAGAACACAGGGTTCTATGAAGGCGAGAGTGAAGCTGTAGCTATGGATGTTTCCAAAGCGATTTCTAATATGAGTGACAGTAAAACAGGTGCTCTTATTGTTTTTGAGGGTAAAACTCCTCTGGGTGAAATCATTGCATCGGGAAGCACTGTCGATGCGGCAGTGAGCTCTGTAATCATAGAAAATATTTTCTTTCCTAAATCACCTCTTCACGACGGAGCGGTGGTTATCCGTGATAACCGTATTTATGCTGCGGGATGCATACTTCCTCTTACGGGAAATGAAGTCAGCTCGGAGCTTGGCACCCGTCACAGAGCGGCAATCGGTATGAGTGAACACAGTGATGCCCTCGTTGTCGTTGTTTCTGAGGAAACAGGTTCGATTTCCGTCGCAAGCGGCGGTACACTCGAAAGAAATCTTTCTGTAGGTGAGGTGCACGAAACTCTCAGTAATTTCCTCAAAAGCGACTCTACGGAAAACGAAAAAGCCTTTAAGATTCTTCGGAGGAAAAGATAATGAGTAAAAGCAACAAAAGCATTATCGAAAAGATAATTTATAATAATAAATTGCTTATGGTTTTTTGTCTGATCGTCTCTGTTATTCTGTGGGCAGCTGTAAAAATCAATTACAGTGCAGAGACCACCCGCACCATAAGCGACGTAAAAATTACCGTGACAAATAATACGGAAGGCTCTGAGCTTGTACCCTTTATCGGGGAGGAAATTTTTGCTGAGGTAGTTGTCAGCGGTAAAGCTTATAATATCAATACCTATGCTCTTTCAAAGGATGATATAGTAGTCGAAGCTTCAGGCGGTTATATCGACTCTGCAGGTTTTAAAAATCTTACGCTTACTGTCAAGGCATCTGAAACAGGTGATTTATCTGATGTTAAAATAACATCCGTTTCACCTGCTACCATTTCGGTTTATTATGACCGTAAAATGACGGAAACCTTTGATGTCGAGGCAAGAATCACAAACGACATTGCATCTCTTGCCGAAGGTGAGTTCGTGGTCGGACAGCCGGTGCCCTCAGTCAGTACTGTTGAGGTTACGGGTCCTGCTACCGTTCTCAATAAAATGACTAAAGTATATTTCGACGGTTCTGTTATAGAGGATGAGCTTCCTCTTACTCAGGCTAAGGTTATACCTGCGGATATTTCTTATGAGCTTGAAAGTAAGCGCTATGCGAAATATCTGGTTTGCGAGAATATAAATGATGAATCAAATCCCGCTACAGTTACTATTCCTGTGTATGTGACGAAGGATATACCGACACAGGTGAAGTTCATTAATCAGCCGGCATATTTTACCGAAAATCCCCCTAAGGTTAAAATCACACCATCTCAGCTTAAGGTTTCATATAATCCGGCTGAGAGTGAGGATTTTGAATTTATAACCGTGGGTACCGTGGATTTCAGAGATCTTCTTAATAAGGTTAACAGCTTTTATTTTGAGATTGACGAAAAATTCAAAAAGCCCGGTATTGATACTTCCTTCGGTCAGTTTAAGGTTACCGTGGATATGTCGTCTATGAGTAAGAAAACCTTTGACATTACCGACGGCAAGGTAGTTCTTCTTAATCAGATTGAAGGCTTCACTTATTCTGTCGATACATCACGCAGTAACTTTGACAGCGTTGTGGTTATAGGTCCGAAAAGCAGTCTTGATAAAATTACAGCTGATGACATTCAGGTAGAAATCAATGTTTCGAGTCTGTCACTTAAATCCAGGGGGACACAGTCGATCGAGGTTTCGAATATTTCTATAGTAAATGAAGAGGTTAACGACTGCTGGATTTACGGAAAATATGATGCAGTAATCGGTGTTACGGCACAGTGATTTAAAAAGGAGGGTGAAAACTCTCCTTTTTTTGATTTTTCTCTTGTTAAATTATCAGTTGTATGCTATAATAAAATTTGAATTTGAAAGCAAAATTACTTATATTTTATACAGATATATTCGGAGGTAAAATATGATTGAATACATAAAAATATTGATTATATCACTCGTTTGCGGTGTGGCTTTGCCTTTACCTGTATCATCGGGTGCACATTTGTCATTCATAAACGGAATTCTCGATTTTTCAGATGATAAAAACGTATTGGGATTATATTATTCCGTAATGTCAGTAGCCTTTTCACTTGTTATTTTTGTATTCCTGAGAAAAATTTATCTTTCGGGAATCAAATCACTTTTCAGAAAAGATAAAAAGCTTTCCGGTTACAGAAAGCTTATGAAGAATATTCTTATCTCCCTTATTCCTTCACTGATTCTGTTTGTTCCCGTAAGTGAGGATAAGCTTCTTTGTGATATATTTGACGGCTTTCTCGTCAGAAGTAATATACTTCTCGTAGCTGTTGCCTGTGTAATTGGTTCGCTTGTTCTTGTTATTTCTATCTGGTACACCCGTCAGGGATATTCTCTTACTAAAAGAAGTGCTGATACCGGAACTGTTATCCGTACAGCTGTTTATCAGATTGTTTCTTATGTTATTCCGGGTATATCCCGTGTATCCTCAGCGAGCACTAATATGCTCATATGCGATGTGGAATCCAAGGTTATAATCAGAGAAATTTATCTGTATATCGCACCTCAGATGCTACTGATTAACACGGTGAAAATTATTCGTTTCATTCTCGCAGATGTTATTGTCAGTCCGGTAATGATCGCTTTCAGTGTCGTGGCTGTGGTGATTATGAGTGCCGTGGTGGTAACGGCTATGAGCAGAATCAATATCAGACGTATTTTCGCTTTCTTCGCTGTATATGGCGGTGTCATCGGCGCTGCGTTCTGTGTGATTTCTTTTGTACTGAAATAATTAAAGGGGAAAATGTCAAATGGCAAACAATAAAACTGCATCTAAAAAGTCTTCCTCTGCTAAGAAAGGAAAGACTAAAAGCACCTCCAAATCAGGTGCAAAATCGAACTCAAAATATGTAGGCAAAAAGAAGAATTATTCTCAGCCTTTCTCTGAAAGATATCACAATGCCATTATGCTTTCATATATTATCGGTGGCATATTCCTCGGATGTATTGCGTTTATACCGGGCTATAATCTCTGGGAAAAGCTTCGCGGATTGCTGTTTTCTGTTTTCGGTCTGAGTCTTTATCTGCTCGTAGTACAGATTATCGTTATCGGTATTCGATTAGCTCTCGGAAATCTCAGAAGAAGCCTTCTTATAACAAATATTTCCGGCTTTTTTGCTGTGTCTACACTTTGCTCGATAGTTCATCTTATTAACTTTTCTATTGCACAGGGTGGATTCGATGAGTGGAAAATACAGCTCTTTGAGGCTGCAAAGACCTCGTGGAATATCGGAACAGGTGTCTTTTCCTTCAGCGGCGGTATTTTAGGTGCGATTTTCGGCGGAACTGCATTGTTTACCTGTGGTAAGGCCGGAGCTTTCGTTATAGTAATCGTAGTGTTCCTCGTGAGTCTTTTCTTCCATCTTAATATTGATATAAATACATTTGGTGAGTCTGTTTCTGCTACCATAAACGGCGGTAAAGAAAAATTCGACTCTTCAAAGGAAGAGCTTAAAATCAAAAGAGATGAAAGAGCGGTTATCCGTGCTGAGAAAAAACAGCAGAAGCTTGCTATGCTCGAGGAACAGAGACGTATGGAAGCTGAAAGAGCTGAGCTCGAACAGCAGAATAATATTCCTGAAAGCTTCGATTTCAATGAAACCGAAATCGAATACGATCCTATAGACAGAGAAACAGGTAAGCCTCTCAGACCTCTCAAGCCCTTCAAGCCTTCGGAACAGATTTTTACCTATGCTGACGGAGAAACAGCTAAAGCTGCTCCTCAGGAGGAAAGGTTTGAAATTGATTTTATATCTTCACCCAGAAGACCGCGTCCTGCTGCTCCTGCAGTAAAAGATGAGATTATCGAAGATGAAGCTGAAAATGATATTCCGCTGAGTGAGGTTACCGAGGAAAATCTCGATGAGTTTATCCCTGACGATGACACTCTTTCTGCCGATGCTTCCGAAATAGTAAAGGATGCCATTAAAACAGCCAATGCCAAGCTGAAAAAGAATATGGAGGATGTCTCTTCATACAAAGAAGAGAAGAAGAAAGTTAAAAAGGAATATAAGCTTCCTCCTATAGAATGTCTCAATGAACCTGTCTTCGGAAACGATGAAGATTTCGCGAGTGAAATGCGAGTAACTGCTAAAAAGCTCGTGGATGTTCTGAAATCCTTCGGTGTAGAAACTACTCTTATCGGTGTTTCGCGCGGACCTTCTGTTACAAGATATGAGCTTTCGCCCGCTCCCGGTGTGAAAATCAGTAAGATTATAAATCTTATCGATGATATTGCTCTCGGTCTTGCTGCATCGGGTGTAAGAATCGAAGCTCCCATTCCCGGTAAATCTGCCGTAGGTATCGAGGTGCCTAATAAAACCCGTTCGACAGTAACACTGAGAGAGATTATTGCATCTGCCGAGTATAAAAAGCACAGCGGAAAGCTTCTTACTGTCGCTCTCGGCAAGGATATCGCAGGTAATATCAACTGTGCTGATCTTTCTAAGATGCCCCATCTTCTTATCGCCGGAACCACAGGTTCGGGTAAATCGGTCTGCCTTAACGGTATGATTGCAAGTATTCTTTATAACGCGACTCCTTCGGAGGTCAAGCTTCTTATGATTGACCCGAAGCAGGTTGAATTTACTGTTTATAACGGAATACCCCACCTGCTTGTACCTGTTATCACAGATGCGAGAAAGGCGGCAGGCTCTCTTGCCTGGGCTGTCAGCGAAATGGATAACCGCTATAAAACCTTTGCTCAGTGCGGTGTCCGTGACATCGGTGCATTCAATAAATACATCAAGGATCATCCTGAGCTTCAGTATATGCCGCAGATTGTTATTTTCATCGACGAACTTAACGATCTTATGATGGTTTCACCTAAAGAGGTTGAAGATTCCATCTGCCGTCTCGCACAGAAGGCGAGAGCTGCAGGTATGCATCTCGTTGTAGCTACGCAGAGACCCTCTGTTGACGTTATCACAGGTCTCATCAAGGCTAACATTCCGTCAAGACTTTCTCTTTCTGTTTCGTCTCAGGTTGACTCACGTACGGTTCTCGACTGCATAGGTGCTGAAAAGCTTCTCGGTAACGGTGATATGCTCTTCAGTCCTGTGGGTATTTCCAAACCTGTCAGAATACAGGGTGCATATCTTTCTGATGATGAAATCGAAAAGATAGTTGATTTCATCAAAGAACAGGAAAATGCAGAATACGACGATGAAATTATGGATGAAATCGAGCGTAATGCAGCTGCAGAAAAGAAAAAAGGCGGCTCTTCAGGTGGAGGAATAGTGGAAGATTCTGACGGTGAATATGACGATATGCTCGATGATGCAGTAAATGTAATTACTGAACTTAATTCAGCTTCAACCACTGTTTTACAGAGAAAGCTCCGTGTAGGTTATGCCCGTGCTGCCAGAATTATGGACGAGCTCGAACAGCTTGGCTATGTTAGTGCCGCTGAGGGTAATAAGCCCCGAAAGGTTCTGGTGAGCCGCAGTCAGTACCTGGAAATGAAAGCCGGTGCTGAAGTAGTAAATGACGACTTTGATATTTTATCTGATTAATTTAGGATTTGATGAATATGACAGGATTTTTACCATTAAATAAAAACGATGCTCTCGAAAGAGGTTGGGATGAGGTAGACTTTGTCTACGTTACGGGTGATGCGTATGTGGATCATCCTTCCTTCGGCCCGGCTATAATTACGAGGGTGCTCGAATATAACGGTTTTACTGTCGGTATAATTTCACAGCCTGACTGGCACAGTGCAGAGGACTTCCGTGAATACGGGCGTCCTCGCCTTGGCTTTCTGGTATCTTCCGGAAATATCGACTCTATGGTAGCCCATTATACAGCAGCTAAAAAGAAACGCAGTGACGATGCCTACACTCCCGGAGGAAAAGCAGGGGCCAGACCTGACCGTGCCGTTATCGTTTACTGTAACCGTATTCGTGAAGCCTACGGTGATGTCCCCATAATTATCGGCGGTCTTGAAGCCTCTCTTCGCAGATTCGCTCATTATGATTACTGGGACGATAAAATCAGACGCTCCATAATTTTCGATTCACAGGCTGATCTCATTTCCTATGGAATGGGTGAAAAACAGACTGTGGAAATCGCTGAAAGACTTCGCAGCGGTGAAAGTATTTCTACCATTACTGATGTAAGAGGTACCTGTTACGTATGCGATGTGAAGGATACACCGCTTACCGGTGCTGAGTGTCCTTCCTATGAAAATGTCTGTGCCAGTAAAAAGGAATATGCCGTTTCCTGCCGCATTCAGCAGGATGAACAGGACCACGTAAGAGGTAAGCTTATCAAACAGCGTCACGGTAATAAAATGCTCGTGCAGAATCCTCCTATGCCGCCGCTTACCACAGCGGAGCTCGACGAGGTGTACAGTCTTCCTTATATGAGAAACTATCATCCATCCTACGAAAAAATGGGCGGTGTACCGGGAATCGAAGAGGTAAAGTTTTCCATAACACATAACAGAGGCTGTTTTGGCGGATGTAATTTCTGCTCTATAGCTTTTCATCAGGGTAGATACGTAACCTCACGAAGCAAAGAATCCATTCTCCGAGAAGCTGAATTGCTGACTAAAATGCCTGACTTTAAAGGCTACATCCATGATGTTGGAGGTCCGACGGCAAATTTCCGTGATACCTCCTGTGAAAAGCAGAAAACCCTCGGACTCTGTAAGGGAAAAAAATGTCTGGCGCCGAAGGTGTGTCCTGCCCTCAAGGCTGACCACAGCGAATATGTCGATATTTTAAGAAGCATCCGAAGGATTAAAGGTATAAAAAAGGTTTTCATCCGTTCAGGTATCCGTTACGATTATATGCTTAAGGATGAAGATGAAACATTTTTCAAAGAACTGATAAAATACCATATCAGCGGTCAGCTTAAGGTGGCTCCTGAGCACTGCTCAGCTATGGTGCTTGAAAAGATGGGTAAGCCTTACATTGATGCCTATGTGAATTTCTCTAAGCGTTATTTCGAGCTTACTAAAAGTGTGGGCAAAGAGCAGTATCTTGTGCCGTATCTTATGTCCTCTCATCCCGGGTCAAGATTAGATGAGGCTGTGGAGCTTGCCTTGTTCCTTAAAAAGAGAAATATCCGACCTGAACAGGTACAGGATTTTTATCCCACCCCCGGTACTGTTTCTACCTGTATGTTCTACACAAGCCTTGATCCATATACTATGAAAGAGGTTTATGTAGCCAAGACAGCTGAGGAAAAGGCTATGCAGAGAGCACTTTTGCAGTACTATAACCCACAGAACAGAGATATAATTCTTAAAGCTCTGAAAAAATGCGGAAGATACGATCTTATCGGAACCGGTGAGAAATGTCTTGTCAAAGGTGACAAAGCTCCTGCAAGATCAAATAACACATACGGTTCACGAAAGAATAATAAGGCAGGTGCAAAGGCTTATGGCAAAAAGAAGACGAAAAGGTAAAGCATCACTTCCGGGGTTAATTATTGCGGTTATTGTTATTGTCTGCTCTTACTTTTTCGGTGAAGTGGAGCCGGGAAAGATAACCAATACCTACATGGGTGACGGTGAGGCCTATGTTCATATCATTGATGTGGGACAGGGGAGTGCGACGCTGATTCAGGAGGGAAACAAAGGTATACTGATTGATACTGGTGAGGATGATTACGGAGATTATCTTGTTTCCTATATTAATTCCTGCGGTGTGGATGAGCTGGAATATGTGATCGCTTCTCATCCTCATTCTGACCATATCGGAGGTATTGTTGATGTGTTTGAAGCATTCAGAATAGGCACTGTGGTTATGCCTGAACTCAGCGAGACAAACATTCCTGCTACCCGTGTTTATGAAAATATGATGGACTATATAATTGATGAGGATATAGATGTAATGTTCCCTGAAGTCGGTGACAGTGTTTTTCTTGAAAATACAGCTGTTCACTTTTACGGTCCTGTCAAGCAGACGGATGACCTGAATAATATGTCTCTGATATGCAGGATTAATGCTCCGGGAACTGATATCATGGTTTTGGGTGATGCTGAAAAGGAAGAGCTTTCATCGGTGTATGAGACAGTATCAGGTGAGTACAAATCCGATATTCTCGTTATGGGACATCACGGAAGCAAAACATCGGTTTATAAGCCCTTTCTCAATGCTGTCAGTGCTTCCGTAGCTGTAATTTCCTGTGGCAGAGATAATGACTACGGTCATCCTCATAAGGAAGCTCTCAGCTATGTTTCAGAGAAAGGCATCACACTTTATCGCACTGATAAAGACGGCGACATCGTTTTCAGATGCACCTCTGACGGATACGAAAAGGTGGCCTGATATGGAAAGATTGATTGTCGACAGAATAGAAGAGGGTTTTGTTATCCTCGAAAAAGAGGATTTAAGTCATATCTCTCTGTCTCTTTTATCCTTCGATTTTTCTGTTAAAGAGGGAGATGTTCTCCTTTTTGACGGTGAAAAATACGCTAAAGATGATAAGGAGAGAGATAAAAGACGTCAGAAACTTCTCTCAATACAGGAAAAACTTAAAGAAAAGAGTAAAAATAAGTAAAAAACTTTTAAAATTTACTTGCATTTTGCTTTTTCTTGTGATATACTCTTCGAGATAACGCACGCATAGGGATTGGTATGCCCGTTTCGCCCGTTCGGGTGTTGCATGCTTTTGAACTTGCGGTGGTTAAAAAAACAAAAGGAGGACATAACAATGTCAGTAGTATCAATGAAACAGCTTCTTGAAGCAGGTGTACACTTCGGTCACCAGACAAGAAGATGGAACCCGAAAATGAGTGAATACATTTTCGCAGAAAGAAACGGAATTTACATCATTGACCTTCAGAAGACTGTAAAGAAGCTTGAAGAAGCTTATTCTTTCATTCGTGAAGTATCAATGAACGGTGGCGAAGTTCTCTTCGTCGGCACAAAGAAGCAGGCTATGGATTCTATCCGTGAGGAAGCTATCCGTGCAGGAATGCCCTTCGTAAATGCTCGTTGGCTCGGCGGTATGCTCACTAACTTCGGCACAATCCAGAAGAGAATCAAGAGACTTGCTCAGCTTAAGGTTATGGAGCAGGACGGCACATTCGCACTTCTTCCCAAAAAGGAAGTTATCAAGCTTAACCTCGAAATCGAAAAGCTTGAAAAGTTTATGGGCGGTATCACAGAAATGAAGAAGCAGCCCGCTGCACTCTTCATCGTTGACCCCAGAAAAGAAAGAATCGCAGTTGCAGAAGCTCACAAGCTCGGTATCCCCATCGTAGCTATCGTTGACACAAACTGTGATCCCGATGAAGTTGACTATGTAATCCCCGGTAACGACGACGCTATCAGAGCTGTAAGACTTATTGCAGGTGCTATGGCTGACGCTGTTATCGAAGGCAGACAGGGCGAATCAAACGCTCCCGTTGCTGAGGAAGCAGCAGAAGAAGCTGCTGAATAATTCGGTATAAATTGAACCCCGTAAATATAACGGGGTTTCTTTGAAAAAAAATTACAAATCGTAGGAGGAATTATATTATGGCATTTACAGCTAAAGACGTACAGGCTCTTCGTGAAAAGACCGGCGTTGGTATGATGGACTGCAAAAAAGCTCTTGTTGAGGCTGACGGCGATGTAGACAAGGCTATGGATATCCTTAGAGAAAAGGGTCTTGCTTCTCAGGCTAAGAAGGCAAGCCGTGTAGCAGCTGAAGGTATCGTTGCTGCTTATAACGATGCTAATGCAGGTGCTCTTGTTGAAATCAACTGCGAAACAGACTTCGTTGCTAAGGGTGCTCCCTT
>CALCHE010000062.1 GCA_937901145.1 uncultured Clostridia bacterium | reverse complement strand
GGATAATCTTACCAATATTCCTACCTCTAATGCAGGTTCATCTGACTATAATGTTTCATTCAATGTCAGCGAAATTCCGAAGCCTAATGTGAATACATCCGTGGCTCCTTCTACTTCTTATGTTGCCTCTTCTTCAGGCACCACAAAGGGTGAGACCACCACAGCTGACAAAAGCGCAGAGCCTGTTTCTCTGATAGTTAACTCATACGGCTATGGCGACGGTGTTATCTATGTAGAGGTTGATCCTTCAAACTGGGACGGTAATTTCGCCGGCGGAAGCCAGAATATTACACTCAAGGTTAACGGTACGGCTCTTGCTACCTCTGCTACCTGTACTGTTCCTTCTAAGAAGACAGGCAGTATTTATGAAATAAAAATCACTGTTCCTGCGCAGTCTGTGAATGCAGGAGATGTGGTTTCATTCACCATTCCCACAGGTATCGTAAAAAATCAGTCGGGCTCTCAGTATAACCTGAGCTACAGCTCATCAGTTACAGTTTAATTATCACACCGTGTTTCAGTAATGAAATGCGGTGCTTTTGTTTATATATCAGCTTCCTGTCAATAATAAAAGGGGAGTGATTTTATGGTTTCTCTTTACCGTCTGAAAGGCAGAGCCTTACAGATCGATAATGCACTTATAATGACGCTTGCTTTTTTCACGGGTCTGTCTCTGATTATTACGGCAGGACTTTTTCCGATTCTGTACGAACGGGTGATTTTACCTTATTATGGTTATGCAGATGATACGGTGCTATGCGGTATAAATCTGTTTTCAGCGTTTATATTTCTATTGTCAGCTTTCGGATTTTATTCTTCGGTAAGGTTGGGCATCAAGCGTTATCTTCTAAAAAAAGCACATAAGAAAAAGCCTTCATCGGGAGATATCTTTTTCTATTTTAAGCCAAAGAAATTTTTTTCATCGCTATTTTATTCCTCTGCGATTTTTCTGATAAAGCTTTCAATTCTTGTTTTCTGCCTGATTCCTTCGGCGGTGTGCCTGTTTACTGTTGATCGCTTTTCACGTCAAGGAGTCTCGGCTCTGGTATGTCTGTCTCTTACAGTAACAGCTGTTTTTCTCGGTATAAACGGATGTTATTTTTATTCTGTTTTCAATTCTTCCTTTTTTCTCTGTGATTATTTTTTTATCGACGGTTCCTATCTTTCCTTCCGTCATCTTATTGCCTGCTCACAGCGAGGTATGAACGGTAAAAATATCCTTCTGACGAGACTAAAAATGAGCTTTGTCGGATGGTTTGTCTTATGCCTTCTTATTCTGCCCGTACCTTATGTGTGGGGATATTATAATCAGTCTCTCGCTGTGGCGGCAGCGGAATTTATGAAAGGAAAAGGTCGCTAACCTATTTACAAATGTCCTCGCTTTTGATATTATGTAAGTATGAAAAATGAAGTGAGGTTTATTTATGGCAGATTATGATATTTTCGTACCTCTTTTTCCCTGGCTCATCGGTGGGTCAAGAATAGGGGGAAGCTATAATGTTTACTGTGCATCCCGCGGAACTGACGGTGAGAAGGGCTGTATGGGTAAAGACATTTTTAATTACCGCATCTGGATTGAAAAGCTCGACGAACAGGAAATACTGAAAGCTGCCGTGTATTACGGTCTTAAGAGCTACGATAATCAGAATGAGGACGATGTAACGGTAAAGGTTTTCGATTTTGAAGAGGAAAGTCTGCCCGAAATCAAAAAATGGATAGAAGAAAAGGCCGAAAGTTTTTTCTCTGAATAAAAAAGGGAGTTAAGACTCTCTTTTTTATTTTTTACTATCTTATAAGCGTAAAAAGTTTTTTTGAGATAATCAAAGAAAAAAAGAGAAAATTAAAGATATTCTGAGATTTTCAAATAATTCATCAAATCCGACCTTGATTTTTGCTGAAAATACTGAAAAAAATGTTGACATTTGCACAAAAATGTTTTATATTGTGTCTTATACAGAATATGATAGTTATCTTGGGATAATGTGGACTTTTGTCCTCATATTCGAGCGCATATACAGGGAAAGGGGTTTAATAATGATGGAAGATAATGTAATTATCAAACTTCAGAATATTTCCAAAAAATTTGAAGACGATGTTATTCTCGACGACATCAGTCTGTCCATAAAAGATAAAGAGTTTATGACCTTCCTCGGTCCGTCAGGCTGCGGTAAAACCACCACTTTAAGAATAATTGCAGGCTTTTTAGAGTCTGACAGCGGTCAGGTTCTCTTTGAGGGTAAGGATATAAATAACCTTCCGCCTCATAAAAGACAGGTCAATACTATTTTTCAGAGATATGCCCTTTTTCCGCATCTTAATGTTTACGATAATATCGCCTTCGGTCTTCGCATAAAGAAGATGAAGGAAAAGGATATAAGTAAAAAGGTTTATGAGATGCTTGAGCTTGTAAACCTCAAGGGCTTTCAGAAAAGAAACATCGCCTCTCTTTCGGGCGGTCAGCAGCAGAGAGTTGCCATAGCACGTGCTCTGGCGGTAGAGCCGAGAGTTCTTCTTCTCGACGAGCCTTTGGGTGCTCTGGATCTTAAGCTGAGAAAGGATATGCAGGTCGAGCTTAAAAATATTCAGAAGAGAATGGGTATCACTTTTATTTATGTTACCCACGACCAGCAGGAGGCTCTTTCTATGAGTGATACCATCGTGGTTATGAACGGCGGTAAAATTCAGCAGATAGGCACTCCCATCGATATATATAATGAGCCTAAGAATGCCTTCGTTGCCGATTTCATCGGTGAAAGTAACATTCTCGACGGTGTTATGCTTAATGACTTTAAAGCAAAATTCTCCGGTGCTGTTTTCCAGTGTCTCGATAAGGGCTTTGCTGTCAATGAGTCCGTTGATATTGTTGTCCGTCCCGAGGATGTTGACGTTGTCCCTGTGGAAGAGGGTACCATCAGCGGTGTCATCACCTCAAATACCTTCAAGGGCGTTCACTTTGAAATGATTGTTGACATTGATAATTTCAAATGGATGATACAGACCACCGATTACTATCCCGTAGGCACACGCATCGGTATTCAGATCGAGCCCGATGCCATCCATGTTATGAAAAAGAGTGAATATTCGGGTATGTTCGGTGACTACAGCTCCTTCAGTGATGAAATCGAGCATCTTTCTGATATTGCGGAAGAGGAGGAGTGATAAATGGCAAAAAGTTCCCTTTCTAAAAAGCTTATCGCTTCACCTTATCTCGTATGGGCAGGTATATTCATTATCGTGCCTTTGGTGATAGTCGTTTACTATTCCTTCTTTGATGCAAACGGCAACTTCACTCTCGAATATGTGAGCGAAATGGGTAAATATAAGGATGTTATGCTTAACTCCATATGGCTGGGCTTTATTGCCACGGTCATAAGTCTGGTTCTGGCATATCCTTTGGCATATATTATGGCACGGAGTACTGCGAATGTTCAGAGAACGATGATGATGCTCGTTATGCTTCCGATGTGGATGAATCTTCTCATAAGAACCTATTCTATGATGATTCTTATGCAGGACACGGGTATCATTAATTCCTTCCTTGAAAAGATAGGCCTTGACCCTGTTCATATGATTAATACGCAGGGTGCAGTCGTACTCGGAATGGTTTATAACTACATTCCCTATATGATTCTGCCTCTTTATTCCATTATGGCGAAAATGGACCATAACCTTATCGAGGCTGCCGAGGACCTTGGCGCTAACAAGATAACCGTGTTTAAGAATATCATTCTGCCCCTGAGTCTTCCCGGTATTGCTTCAGGTTTCACTATGGTATTCGTTCCCTCTGTTTCCACCTTCTATATTTCGAAGAAGCTCGGCGGAAACACCTTCTCACTTATCGGTGACGTCATCGAAATGCAGTTCAAAAGCGCAAACAACTATAACTTAGGTGCTTCGCTTTCGTTGGTTCTGATGGTACTTATCATTATCTGTATGATGGTAATGAACCGCTTCACAGGTGAGGATGATGACGGAGGTGTGCTGATATGAGAATTAAAATGTCACCTCTTTCTAAGCTATACGTAGCATTTATAATGCTTCTTCTTTATGCGCCCATCGTTGTTATGATTTTCTTCTCATTCAATGATTCGGCAAGTACCAGCGTTATCACGGGCTTTTCCCTTCGATGGTATAAGTCACTTCTTAACGATCAGGCTACTATCACAGCACTGAGAAATACCCTTATTCTTGCCGTGTCATCCTCACTTATCGCTACGGTAATGGGTACTACAGCGGCTGTGGGTATCAATGCTTTCAGAAATAAGCACATCAAAAAGGTCACTATGGGTGTTACCAATATTCCGATGATGAACCCTGAAATCGTTACAGGTATCTCTATGATGCTTCTTTTCATCATCTGTGCTAATATGGTCGGCTTTACCGATGCACTCGGCTTCGGTACGATGCTTATCGCTCACGTTACCTTTAACCTTCCTTATGTTATTCTTTCGGTCCTTCCTAAGCTCCGTCAGCTTGACCGTTTTCTCCCTGAGGCAGCTATGGACCTGGGATGCACGCCATTACAGGCATTTTTCAAAGTAATACTGCCTTCTATTTCTACTGGTATTTTCTCAGGACTTATGATGTCCTTTACACTTTCTCTTGACGATTTCGTTATTTCTTATTTTACTCAGGGACCGTCTTTTGAAACCCTGCCCATCCGTATCTTCTCTATGACGAAAAAGAGAGTTACGCCTGATATGTATGCTCTTTCCACTATTATCTTTGTAGTAATTCTTTTCCTTCTCATTATGCTTAATGTTTCGCAGGTAAGAGGGGAGAAAAAGATGCATAATAAGCTTGATAAGGGGGCAAAACGATGAAAAAGATTTTATTTGTTGCTTTTGCTCTTGTTCTTTTTATCAGCACTTCGGTTTTCGGAGTAAGTGCTTACGAAAATGAAGACTGGTATAAAGGCTCCGAGGGAACCACTCTCAATGTTTTCAACTGGGGCGAATATATTTCCGATACCTACGAGGACGGAATGCTCGATGTGAATGCTGAGTTTGAAAAGCTTACAGGCATCAAGGTTAATTATGTAACCTATGAAAGTAATGAGGATATGTATCCTAAAATAAAAAACGGTGGCGCAAGCTATGATATAGTAATCCCGTCGGATTATATGATTCAGAGAATGATAGCTGAGGATATGCTTCACGGCATTGATACAGAGTCTCTTCCTAACTATCATTATGTTTCTGAAGAGTATAAGAATATGTATTACGACCCTGACAATGCCTTTTCTGTTCCTTATAATGTGGGAATGGTAGGTCTTATCTATAACAGTAAAATGGTCGAAGAAAAGCCTGACAGCTGGATGGCTCTGTGGGATGAAAGATATGCGGGTAAAATCCTTATGATTGATAACCCGAGAGATGCCTTCGCCATTCCGCAGAAGGTTCTCGGTTATTCTCTTAATTCCACCGATGAAAAAGAGCTTTCCGACGTTGCTCAGATGCTTATCGATCAGAAGCCGCTTTTACAGGGCTATGTTATGGACGAAATCTATAACAAAATGGAAAGCGGAGAGGCCGCACTTGTTCCTTATTATGTAGGCGACTTTGTGTGTATGAAAGAAGTAAATCCCGACCTTGACTTCGTTTATCCTAAAGAGGGAGTAAATGTTTTCGTCGATGCGGTCTGCGTTCCGAAATGTGCTCAGAACTATGAGGGAGCCATAAAGTATATAAATTTCCTTCTTGATCCCGAAATCGGTGTTAATAATGCTCTTTACATCGGCTATGCCACACCCAATACAGGCGTTATGGAGCATCCCGACTATGCGGAAATGAAGGATAATGAGTACCTCTATCCATCAGAAGAAAATATGCCTGATGTGGAATATTTCCGTAATCTTCCGCAGGAAACACTGGATATGTTCTCTTCTCTCTGGAATGAAATAAAAATCCACGGTACGGATAATACTCACATTTATCTCGGCTTTGCTTTTGTAGGTGCAGTAGCGCTGTTCTTTATCATAAAGAAAGCAGTTACCAAAAAGAAAAGGGAATATTGGTATAATTTCCCCGAGGTAAACAAATAAAAAAAATAAGACTACTGATTCTTTAAGCTTCAGTAGTCTTTATATTTATTCTATCATTGATCTGAATTGCTCTTCGCTGATAACCGTAACACCAAGGTCATTAGCTTTTTTCAGCTTACTTCCCGCATCCTCACCGGCTAAAACATAGGTTGTCTTTTTTGAGACCGAGGACGAAGCCTTACCGCCGAAGCTTTCGATGATTTTCGTAGCCTCGCTCCTGGTGTAAAGTGAAAGAGTGCCTGTCAGTACGAAGGTTTTACCCTCGAAGCGAAGGTCTACTATTTCCTTTTGACTTTCCATATTAACACCGAGCTCCTTCAGCTTTGAAATAAGCTCACGGCTTTCATGATGGGAGAAGAAATCCGTAACACTTTCAGCCATAATCTGGCCGAAGCCTTCTATTGAAGCGATTTCCTCTGTGGAAGCACTCATAAGCTTATCCATTGTGCCGAATCGGTCTGAAAGAAGCTTGCCGGCTTTCTGTCCGATATGTCTTATACCTAAAGCATAAATAAGCTTTGAAAGATCGTTAGCTTTTGATTTTTCTGCCGCATCAATGAGATTCTGCGCACTTTTTTCACCCATACGCTCGATTTTTGCTATGTCTTCTTTTCTGAGAGTATAAATATCTGCGGCAGTTTTGATTAGCCCTTCATTTACTAAGGCTTCAAGTACGGCTGTACCGAGACCTTCGATGTCCATAGCATCTCTTGAACAGAAATGGATAAGATTTCTGAGTAGCTGGTTAGGACAGTCGGGATTGCAGCATCTGACAGCGGCTTCACCGTCTTCTCTGGTTACCTTGCCGCCACATGACGGACAGACATCGGGAATACGGTAGGGAACTGCATTTTCACCGTGACTTACTACGGATAGTACCTCAGGGATGATGTCGCCTGCTTTTCGGATAATAACTCTGTCACCGATGCAGATACCCTTTTCGTCAATGAAATCCTGGTTGTGAAGAGTTGCTCTGCTGACAGTGGTGCCTGCTAAAAGTGTCGGCTCGAAAATTCCTGTAGGAGTGAGAACACCTGTTCGGCCTACATTTATTTCGATGTCCAGAAGAACCGTTTCTTTTTCCTCGGGAGGATATTTGAAGGCGAGTGCCCATTTCGGGAACTTTGCCGTAGAGCCTAATAATTCACGCTGAGAAAAATCGTCTACCTTGATTACAGCACCGTCAATGTCGAAGGGGAGAGAACCTCTTTTTTCACCGATGCCTTCGATTTCTTTGATAGCACCTTCGATGCTGTCACATTCCATATATAACGGAACCGTGTTGAAGCCTAATTCTCTGATAAAGTCGAGACTTTCTTTGTGTGAAGATAATTCCTTACCCTCAATTCTCTGAATATTGAAAATGAAAATATCAAGCTTTCTTTTACTCGTTATTTTCGGATTTTTCTGTCTGAGAGAACCGGCGGCAGCATTACGCGGATTTTTGAAGGTTTTTTCGCCGTTCAGCTCCTGTTCTTCCACCAGAGTAGTAAAGGATTCACGGGGCATATAAACCTCACCACGCACCTCTAAAAGAGGTAAATTTGTGTCGATTTTAAGCGGTATGGAGCGAACAGTACGAAGATTGGCAGTAACATCTTCACCTGTTCTGCCGTCACCTCGGGTGGAGCCGCGCACGAAAACCCCGTTTTCATATTCGAGTGAAACTGAAAGTCCGTCGATTTTCGGCTCGACGATGTATTTAGGTGAGGGGACTGCTGTTTTTACTCTTGTGTCGAAGGCTCTTACATCATCGTAGCTGAAAGCGTCCTGTAAGCTTTCCATGGGAACGATATGCTCCACAGGCTCAAACTGTCCGTCAGCCTTGCCACCTACACGGTGGGTAGGGGAGTCAGCAGTAAGAAGCTCGGGATATTTTTCCTCGATGGCAATAAGCTCGTGTAAAAGTCTGTCATATTCGAAATCCTCAATTTCGGGTTCGTCGTTCTCATAATATTTTTTGTTGTGATAATTTATTATATCGCGGAGCTCATCGGCTCTTTTTTTCATTGATTCGAAATCTGTCATTTAAGTCACCTTATCTTATTAGAGTACCCTTCAGGAATTCTTCCTTGAACCATACATCTTCTATTGTAAACTCTTTTTTGTTGAGATATTCAAGTCCGTATGCATCGGTTGTGAAGTCGAAAATCAGCTTGTGTGAGCAGAGACACTGCTTTTTATAGCCTGTCTTTTTGTTTAGCTCGTTAGTGCCGTATTTGCCGTCGCCTACGAGGGGGTGTCCTATGGAGGCAAGATGTGCCCGTATCTGATGTGTTCTGCCAGTGAGCAGATTGACCTCTAAAAGACTTAATCCGTCACGACAGCCCAAAACCTTATATTCCGTGCGGATAAGCTTTGAGCCATCTTTAGGCTTTTTCGAAACGAAAACCTTGTTTTTCTTTTCGTCCTTGACAAGATAACCTTCAAGCAGTTCTTTCTCACTGTTCATTTTTCCGTGAACTATACACAGATAGATTTTATGGAGCTCTCTGTCCTTCATTTTCTGATTGAGCACACGGAGTGCCTCGGCTGTTTTGGCACAGATTACGATACCGCTGGTATTTCTGTCGATACGGTTAACTAAAGCCGGAGTGAAGGAGGTTTCCTCGTCAGGATGCCATTCACCTTTTTCGAAAAGATAGCGTTTTACCCTCGTTATGAGAGTGTCCACATATTCCGTTTCGTCAGGGTGGGAGAGAAGACCTACTTTTTTATTGAGAAGAATGATGTTTTCGTCTTCATATACTATGTCGATGTTTTTCGAAGCACTCATAAAGTCATAGACAGTTTCTTTCTTTTCGAAAAATTCATCGTTTATGTACATGTCTACCGTATCACCCTTTTTCAGGCGAGTAGAAATTTCTGCTCTTTTTCCGTTAACCTTGATGCGCTTTATGCGGATATATTTGT
>CALCHE010000061.1 GCA_937901145.1 uncultured Clostridia bacterium | reverse complement strand
CATTTACCTAATAGCCACGGTATAAGCTCGTATGGGGCAAGATTAAGCTTTCCCTTCTTTGATTCACCGTAAAAAGCGTTATCGGGAAAGTTAAGGCCTGCCATACTAAGTCCCTTTTCATTGGTAGCTTCAAAGAAGAGGGGACAGCCCTCAGCTTCTACTGCCATACCTATGAGGGCATAATGGCTGTGCAGGTCAGGCATACATTTTATCGGGAAAGAAAAATTACGGGGCATAAATGTAACCTTTTCACCGTAGTCTCTGTCGAGATCCAGATTTCTGCCGAAATAAAAATCATTGCTGTAATAGGTTATCGCTGTACACATAAGATACCGCCTTTTCATAATTTTTACGTTGTTATTTTACCCAAAAAAAACAGGTTGTTTCTGTTGTGTTAAATAAAGTTAAAATAAATTAAAAATAAACTGAGAGTTAATTTTTCTATTGCTTTAATAATTCGAATAAGGTATAATATGCATAATAGCGGATGAGTACGCTTTCTTTTGTCATACCCTGTGGTCAGGAGGAGTCTGATGGCAAACACTTCGGATGCAAAAAACTGTCTGAAATGTACAGAAGGGTACAACATACCATTATTATCATTTCCTTTACAGGAAATCAAAGCTGTGCTTTCTGCCGAAAGGTTAAAGCACAAACCTTTTTGCCTTTTCGGCAGAAAACAGAAAAATCGAAAATATTTTATGGAGGAAAAATAATGAAAGCAACAAAAAAACTTTTAAGTGTGCTTCTTGCTGTCATTATGATTATGACCAGCATGAGTGTATGCTTCGGCTCAGTTGCTTTAGCTGCAGGCGGTAGTGCTACCGATGCACAGTGGAATGCACTTGCTGATGCACTCAACAATGACACAGTTAAGAACGCTACCTTCTCAGGCGCAGCAAACGACTACACTGTTAGTGACCCTGACGGAAAGATTATCAAAGCTGTTGAAGCCTACTATGTAGTTTTCAATGCTATTGCAAACAGAAACCCTGCTTGCGGTAATCCCTCGAACAACACAAATGTTACAGGTTCAACTGAGTCCAACAGAACAATCAATCAGGTAAATGATTCAATCAAAGCTCAAATGAGCTCAAAAATGGGTGCTGATTATACTAATTATAATGTAGCAGCCTTCCTTACAGGTCTTCTTTCAGGTGCCTCTGTAAGCTCAGGTACAGGCACACAGCAGGGTGGCGAAGATACATCAGATGATTCTAAAGCTCCCGGCACAAACCTTTCAGCCGTTTCTGACATCAAGCTTACAGTTATGATGGAAAGTGCTATCACTGGATATGATAATGTTGATGACCTTCCTGCAAAGGTTGTAACATCGAAGTCATTTACAGTTAAGCACACAAACACAAATTATGACTATAGTTACAGCTCCAGAGAAGAGACAACAGGCTCAGGTTGTAACAAGAAAACCACAACTTATTACAAAGAGCACTACAACTACTTCTACAACATCAGTGCAGAAGTAAGCGGTGTAAACGGTGCAGAAATCGATACTCAGATTCTTAAAAACTCCGGCGCTACACTTGAGCAGTATAAAGATTACTTCTCCATGAATATGGATGCTCTTTATGCTACAGATACAGTTACTCTCGACACAGTAAGCACTGCAGTTTCTACAGCAAAGAATAATGTTGTAAGCAACTTCGGTGCCGGTGTATTCACACACTTCTTCAGCGACTATAAGGTTGATACTCTCGTTCAGGATATCACCTACGCTAAGGAAATCCAGGTTCTCGCTCCCAAGCTTCTCAAAGCTTACGATGAGATGGAAAAGGGTTATGAGTACATCATCACTGACAGAGCAGCTCTTGTAACTCTCGCAGCTACTATGCAGACAGCTATCGATGCTTACAATGCTGCCTCTGCTACAGCTAAAACTTATGTTAACGGTAAAGACTATGTCAATTCTGATGTAGAATCATTCCGTGACGAAGTTCTCCGTGAAATCGAGCTTATCGATCTCCGTGCACTTATTGCAGAAATCCAGGAAGGCGTTGTTCCTTATCTCACCTATAGCGAAGCAGGTATCGACGAAGGTACAGTAACAACCGCTATGATCGGTGCTGCTCTTACCAAAATCGCAGGCTGGCAGACACGCCTTGCTGCTTTTGCCGATGCTGACATCGCAACTATCGGCGGTGCAGATTTCAAAAGCGGCCTTACAGCTGTAAAGAGCGAAATGGATTACCTCAAATTAGTTGCAGGTTATAATGATGATTTCTCAGCTGAGTATGCTATATATGCAGCAAGTGCATTCTACAATGTGGAAAATTACGCTGATATCGAGGATCTTCTTGCAAAGCTTCAGGAATATGACAGCTGGTATTCAGGTCTTAAGACTCTTACAGCAAATATGAAATCAGTTCTCGGTGAAGAACTCGCTACTGATCTTTTCGACGGTCTTAACGATGTAATGGTTAATAGCATGAACGGTGCTTATGCATACCTCAATGCTTCTCTCGAAAGCCAGATTGATTATGCATACGATCTTTTCGAGGCCTATACATCAGCTTACGGTGAAAAGGTTAATATGGCAACTGTTTCTGAATACAGAAATATGCAGGCTTCCATCGGTCTCATCAATGTTGATGTTTATAACTACCTTAACGGTACAGCTCACTTCGAACTTTCTGCAGATGCAGTAGCTAAGTACACAGCTATGCAGAAAAAGTTCACTCAGTATGATTCATTCCTTTCAAGCCACGGTTTTGCAACATTTGAAACAAATGAAATCGCTGACCTCGAAAGACCTGATACAGAAAAGGATATCGCACGTGAAAACGAAAACGGTGTTTACAAAACATCTGATGCTGAAATCGTAAAGATTATTGAGCTTATCGATGCAGCTCTTAAGAATGATGAAGTAAAGGCTATCCTCGGTGACCTTATCAATAAGGATAAGGAAACAGGTGAGCCCACAGGCGAGCCCTTCGTGCTTGGCGATCTTGTAAACGGTCTTCTTGAAGATGTTGTTTACACAGACAGCCTTATCAATACTATCGTACAGTATGTATATCCTCTCGTTTGTAAGGAATTTGCAAAGGTATGGGCAGGCCTTCCCTCCACCTTCTCAGCTTATGACGTTGAAACAGGTGTTTCCGTTGCTCCTACAGCTAACGTAGAAAACTGTCCTCTCTACCTCAACGATGTAGAAGAATCTATCGCGGCAGTTGGTCTTTATCTCTCGCCTGTTAAGCTCGCTGCTAACCTTAAGAGTAACAGTGCTTACAAGGGCTATACTCAGGTAATCGCTAAGCTCGAATCTGCTACCACTAAGGCAGTTTATAAGCTTAACGGTGCCGGCGATGCAGACGATACCTTCCAGAATCCCTGGGAGGATGCTAAGCTCTTTACAAATGTTTATGACGAAGTAACAGGCGAACAGGTATTCAATGACGACGGTACACCTAAGCAGGTTTATGACCTTAATTGGGGTGTTGATGAAGCTACAGATAAGAAAGCCGCATTTATTAACGCAGCTTGTGCAGCTCTTTCAGGTCTCGAGCCTCTCCTTATGGCTATCATCGCAGATACTACTTATGTTAACCCTGACACAACAAACACAGGTGCACGCGGTTCAAAGATCGGTACCGGTAAGGGTACTGCATCAGTTAAGGCTCTTGGTTTCCTTAATCTTGACCTTAACCTTAACATTGACCCCATCACACTTGTTCTTACATTTCAGGGTAATGACGGTTGGGATAACGCTCTCGCTCCCATCTTCGAGGCACTCGGTCTTACAAACATTCCTCACAGCCATGAGCTCAATACTACAAGAAAGTTACTCGAAAACGGTCTTCTTGCTATGATTGATCAGCTTATCGGTCGTCTTAATTCAGATCCCGTAAGCTTCCTTCTTGAAGCACTTCCCAATCTTGCTTATGCTATAGAAGGCGATCTCGTAGCTCCTCTTCTCGGTATGCTCAGAACTGAAATCAGCTACTATGCTGATGCTTACTACACAGGTTCACTCGGTAGCTATGAGGTTGCAGCAAGTGTTCTTAAGAATGCTATGGAGTCAACAGAACCCATCAAGATCAACCTCGGTGAAATGATTAACCTTGCAGATATGGGTCTCGACATCAGCTCCTTCGGCGCTATCTGGGATATGATCGCCGGTGGCGTAGAGCTCCTCGCAGGTATGGAAGCTCCCAATGCAGGTTATCTCGCAACCCTCGGTAAGCTCGTAGAAAAGTCAACCAACAGAAGCGCTAAGACCTATAACCACGGTACAGCAGGTAAGGCTTACCACATCGAGGCTAATAAGGCTGACGTTCTTCTTTATCTGCTTGAGTATGTTCTCGGTTCAGGTCTTCTCGATAGCTTCGAGCTTCCCACAGAGGGTATCGTAGCTGACCTTCTCGCTTCTCTTAACGAAAATCCTGATATCATTCTTTCTGCAGTAGTCGAACTTCTCAACCAGAAGGAATACGACACACTCAGAGAATTCGAATGGTTCGAAGGTCTTATTAATGATGAATCCGTAGTGGGTAACTCCGCTAATGAAATCTACCTCAATCCCGGTAATGACTGGACAGAGGAAAAGGCAGATTATCTCTATAATAATCTTGACTCTATCGTAGGTGCTGTTCTTACTCTTGCTAAGCTCGATCTTGACAAGACAACCGAAGAGGTTGACGGTTCAATCGGCTCAGTTATCGGTGGCGCAGCAGACGGTCTCCTTTCCGATAAGACACTTACTGCTCTTGCAGCACTTCTCGCTAAGCTTGATCTTAATGCTCTTCTCGCTCCCAAGGCAGAGGAAGAAACTCCCGATGCTAACGAGCCCGAAACAGTAGCAGAAGGCGAAGAAGCAGCAGCACTCGATATCGATGTTAACGCTCTCGTTAATGAATTCCTCGGTATCGACCTTGCAGCAGTAGCAGCTCAGTATGCTGATATCGCAGCATCAGTAGAGGCTGATAAAGAATATGTTCATAATTTCGGCGTAGATGCAGGCACTGTTACCTTTGCTGAGGCTCTCACTGATATGCTCGCACCTCTTTCCGCTGTTCTTGATTTCATCCTCGCAGGTGAAAACCTCACTGTCACAGTAGAGGATAAGACAGTAGAGCTTATCGGCTATGACGGCTATAATAATGCTATCATTCCTCTTCTCGAGGCACTCGGCTGTACAGTTACAGCTAACCCCGAAAACGCTCTCGAAGCAGTTCTCACAGCTCTCATCGGAAAGATTGAAGCTATCACAGACTCAGATAAGCCCATCAAGGCTATCATCGATATTCTTCCCGGTGTATTCTACTTCATTACATCTAAGGGCCTTTCAGTTTCTGTCAGAAACCTTCTCCAGCCCGTATATGTAATCCTTGATACTATCAGACCCGTATATGATCTCGATCTTAATGCACTCATCAACGGACTTCTTCCCGAAGGCATTATGTTCAATATCGACGATATCGGTCTCGACCTCGTATTCGATCTTCTTAAAACATTCGTTCCTGATCTCGATCTTTCAGGTCTTAAGGATGTTATCTATGACATCTGCTACAATGTAGCTACAGAATATGACTCAGCTTCCACACTTCAGGAAAACTGGAAGAAGGGTGCATTCAATGATGACTTCAGTGCCGCTGACCTTCTCACAGTAGTTCTTTCCTTCGTACTCGAATGGGCTACTGTCGAAGATAATGCTAAGGCTCTTGACGAAATGCTCGGTACAGACGGTCTTATCGCTTCTGTAGGTACAGTATTCGAATCAGTTGAAATCAACTACGGCACTCCTGACTGGATGTACTGGTTCGAAACAGAGGAAGAGTTCAATTCTTATGTAGAAGGCAATAACGCTCTTCCCAATACTCTTAATTCTCTCACTTATCCCAATGACTGGTCAGAGGAAGCCGCAGCTTATATCGCTGATAATCTCGCTGACCTGGCTGATATGGTAGTCGGCCTTATCGAAATCGACGGCATTAAGTATGCTTCAGTTGCTGAGCTTATCGATGCTAAGCTCGATGTATTCAGCGCCGAAACAATCAACAGCGTCGTTGGTCTCATCGCTGACCTTCTTAAGGATGTCGACGATAACCTCCTTTCAGTAGGCTATCTCCTCGATGTAGATGTAGTAGGTCTTAAGAACTATGAATGTACAGCAGAAATTACAGACGTTAAGTCCTTTGCTAAGGAGCTTGCAAACATTCTTACCACATACGCAGGCGGTCTCGTTAACTGGCTCTTCTTCGCTGATGACTTCCGTTTCGCTAAGAAATCAGATAACACAGATACCATCGTAATCAATGGCGGTCTCGGCTACGAAAAGGGTCTCGCGCTCGTTCTCGAAGCACTCGGCTGTACTCTTCCCGAAGAAGCTACAGTAGAATCTGTTCTTCTCTCTCTTGCTTCAAGAGTGGAAGAAATCCTCGCTTCTCCCGTAGACGAAGTTATCGACCTTCTTCCTAACCTCGTTTACTTCCTCAACGCTAACGGTGCATCTGTAGCAGTTGATAACCTTCTCCAGCCCGTATATGCACTTCTCGACAAGCTCGCAGTATTCGGCGTTGAACTTGACCTCGCAGGTCTTCTCGGCTTCGACCTTAAATATCTCTCACTTGCAGATATCCTTGCTCTCGTTAAGGATAAGACAGGTCTCGACCTTTCCGTAGCTGAAGAAATGCTCGTAGATCTCTGCTTCGGTAAGATCGAAAAGGCAGAATACACCTATAAGATGGTTGCAGAAAGAAAAGACGTAATCACAGTTGTTCTTACCACAGCTCTTCTCCTCGTTAAGGATGAAGACTTCGCAGCTAAGCTCGAAGAAATGCTCGGCACAGAGCTTATCTCTGCTATCAACACAGTATTTGAATCTGCTCCCGTAAGCTATAAGACACCTGACTGGTCATATGCAGTAGCTGACAACGAAACTCTCGAGGTTATCGATTACGCTATCACATATCCCAATAACTGGACAGAAGATAGTGCTGAGTACGTTGCCGATAACCTCACATCTATCGGTGATATGGTTGCAGGCATCATCGACAGCAACTATGCTTCACTCGGTGCACTCCTCTCTGACAAGGTCAACATCTACACTCCCGAAACTCTCAAGGCTATCCAGAAGCTTCTCGGTGACCTCATCGGCGGTCTCGATGAAAACCTCAAGGATCTCGTAAACGTAGGCCTCGGTGCTGCTGATGCACTTCTCGGTGCTGATGTACAGGGCCTTCTCGACTACGATGTATCCGGTGTCAAGGATAAGGAAACCTTCGTAGCAGCTCTCACAGGTATGCTTATGGAGGTAGAAGGTCTTGTTGACTGGCTCCTTCTCGGTGAAGATTACAAGTTCTTCGTAGATAACGATAAGAATGACATTATCACCATAAACGGCGGTCACGGTTATGCAAACGGTCTTGCACTCGTTCTCGAGGCTCTCGGTGTAGAGAATCTTCCCGATGTTTATGCTATGGAAGAAATCGACACTGAAAAGGTAGTAAAGGCAGTTCTTACTGCTACCTTCGACAGGGTTGACGCTATCTTCGCTAACCCTGTAGAAGAAGTATTTGACCTTCTTCCCAATGTGCTTTACTTCATCAATGCTAACGGTCTCGGCGTAGCTGTAGAAAACCTCATCGGTGCTGTAAATGCACTTCTTATCAAGCTTGAAGCCTTCGGTATTGAGCTTGACATCGCATCACTTGTTAACTTCAGCGACATCCTCGGTGTCGAAACAGAGCTTACTCTTTACAATATCACAATGGCTGATGCAGTTAAGCTCGTATCTGACCTTACAGGTCTTAACCTTGATAAGGTTGCAGAT
Source organism: uncultured Clostridia bacterium (assembly GCA_937901145.1). GTDB lineage: Bacteria > Bacillota > Clostridia > Oscillospirales > Acutalibacteraceae > UBA6857. The sequence goes on along the minus strand of CALCHE010000061.1, from coordinate 7,905 downwards.
GTTCTCGTTGGCTTCGCTCTCGGTGAAATCAATGTATACGACTCAGTAAGCAGTTTCGATTATACTGCTAAGATGGAATACAAGGATGAATTTGATAAGCATGATATGATTACTGTACTCGCTACAGTAGCTATCATCACTCTTACAGATGAAGCAAATGCTGACAAGGTTAAGGAGCTTCTCGGTGAAAAGGTTTACGAAGTAATACTTAATCTTATCAATATGGGTGAAGTTCCCGTTCAGGAATTTGACTGGCAGTTTACCGAAAGAGCCGATACAGGTTATGTATTCTCTGCAGCTGAATCATCAGGTCTTTTAGGTGAAAATACTTACGGTATGGTTTACACAGAAGAAATGGCTCAGTATATTGCTGACAATTTCGGTGAATTCGTAAACAACATCATATATCTTCTCGGTCTCGACGTTGACGGAAGCGGTGAAACAGAAAAGACTCTCAAAGAGCTCATAAATTCATTCCTCGGCGGTTCACTTTATAACAGTGACATCGTTATCACTATCCGCGATGCTCTTGCAGGTGTGATTGCAAATCTCACAGAGCTTAAAGTGAACGACAAGGTAGTAGGCGGTCTTATCGCTGATGTGCTCAAGGAAGCAGAAATCGCTGACCTTAATGCTGTGGCAAAGGTAAAGGTTGATGAATTCGACAACGACAGAGAAAAGTTCGTAGAAGCTCTCTGCGACGTGCTTGAGCCTCTTTACGGTATCCTTAAGTTTGTTCTTGCTGACGAAGATTTCTCCTTCTTCGTGAATATGGAAAAGACAGATGCTATCACTCTCAAGGGTGCAGAAGGCTATGCATACGGTATCCTTCCTCTTCTTGAAACTCTCGACTGTAAGAATATCCTTGCTCCCGCTGATTACTATGCAGCAGTAGAGGCTGACGGAAATGTGCTTCTCACATCCATCCTTAATCCTCTTCTCGACAGAGTGGATGAAATTCTCGCAGACGATCCCGCACAGGCTATCCTCGATATGCTTCCCAACCTTATCTACTTCGTAAACTCAAACGGTGTCGACACAGTAGTTAAGAACACACTCAATGCTGTATACGCAGTTCTTGCAGCTATCGAGCCTATTTCAAAAATCGACCTCTATGCACTTATCGGTATTGACCTTGCTGAGATTGACTTCGACTGGCTTGTAGACAAGCTCTTTGAGGTTCTCAGAAATGCAGGCTACGAATTCACGGTAGATGACATCGATTATATCGCTGAACTTACTGTTGGTAAGCTAGAATCCTATACCTCACTTAACGGCAAGACAGCTTATAAGATGGTTTATGCCGACGGTGAAAGCGGTGACGAAAAAGAGCTCGTTACAGTTACTGCAAACCTTGTTGTAAGATTCCTCGCAAATGAAACAAACAAGGAAGTTGTTCTTAAATTCCTCAGAGAACAGCTCGGTATGACTGAAGAGGTTGAGCCTTATGTGGACGCATTACTCGACCTTGTTGTTGACTGCGTAACTGAAACTCAGCTCGGTGCTGAAACAGCACTTGCTACTATCTATTACGTATTCTACGGTATTGATACAGGTGTTGACGGTGTAGCAAACGGTAAAAAAGAACTTAAGGATCTTTGGTTAGATGCTTTTGATGGTCTTAAGAAAGAAAACAGTGCAGCAGGTGAGCTTATCGAAGAAATTCTCGGCTGGGAAATCTTTGAAGATATCTTCAGTGCAGAGGAAGGCTTCGCACCTAACGGACTTATTAAGTTCTTTGCGAAGATTGCTGAATGGTTCAAGACAATTATTGAATGGTTTTAAAACCTTTTCAGTAAAACAGAATCCGCTTCAATCTGAGCATCATAAAACAGAATGGGCAGTCGCTTATGCGGCTGCCCTTTACTATTCATTTTCAGGTATAAGAAAAGAGCGGTCTGACCGCTCTTTAATATGTACTGTTTATATCTTTGTCTGATTGATTATAGCCTTAAGGCTTTCAGCACTCTTATGCAGTGCCCATACCTCTGCATCGGAGAGAGGAAGCATAACCTTGCTGTGAGCACCGTTATGTCCTACCACATTGAGAAGGCTGAGACATACGTCGTCTATGCCGTATTCACCGTGAAGCATAGTTGAAACTGTCATCGTGGTGTCGATACCGCTGAGAAGGCATTTGCAGATATGACATACAGACATAGAAACTGCATAGAATGTAGCACCTTTTCTTTCGATAACACGGGCACCTGACTTTCTTACATAATCCTCGACTTCCTCTACGCTGAGGTTGGGAACGACTATGCCGTCAGGTCTGATGAAGGATTTGCTGTATTCCATAACGGGAACATTGGAAATGTTGGCTGTGGACCAGGGAATAACAGAGGTGTCACCGTGCTCACCCAGGACGTAAGCGTGAACATTCTGCTGGCTGAGAGAGAAATATTCAGCCAGACGGCTTCTGAGACGTGCTGTGTCAAGAATGGTACCTGAACCGATGATTCTTCCCTCGGGAATGTCCGAGCATTTGCAGAAGGTATATGTAAGAATGTCGACGGGGTTACTTACGATAACATAGGTAGCCTCGGGAGCATATCTGGTTATCTGAGGGATGATGCTTTTAAGAATATCGACATTTATCTGAGCCAGATCGAGTCGGGTCTGACCGGGCTTTCTTGCTACACCTGAGGTGATGATAACTATATCAGAATTTTTGGCATCTGCATAAGAGCCTGCATAAATGGAGCAGGGGGAGCAGAAGGGGGTTCCCTGACGGATGTCGAGAGCTTCACCCATTGCCTTTTTATCGTTTACGTCAATCATAACGATTTCAGATGCTATATTTGTAGCAGTGAGAGTGTATGCGATGGTTGATCCGACACTGCCTGTGCCGATGATTGTAATTTTATTCATAATAAAAACCCTTTGCTGATACTTTTTATTTTATTATATATATTTTTCAGAATATGTCAAGAATTAGCGAAAAATTACATTGATTATTTAATATCTATGTGCTATAATTAATTAAATTCGGATTTCAGAAGGAGAATTAAAAATGAAAGTTACAGTATGTATCGGTTCTTCATGCCATATCAAAGGATCACGTCATGTAGTAGGTGAGCTTCAGAGACTTATCAAAGAGAAGGAGCTTGACGGCAAGGTTGAGCTCGGCGGCACTTTCTGCCTGGGTCAATGTCAGCAGGGGGTGTGCGTTACTGTCGATGATGCTTTTCATTCAGTAACTCCCGAAACAGTAGAAGAATTTTTCACAAACGAAATTATGGCGAAGGTGTAACGGATGATAATTCAGATTTGCGTAGGAAGCTCCTGCCATATAAAGGGTTCGCCCGAAATCGTGGCACTTTTACAGAATGCCGTGGCAGAGCATCAGCTTGATGATGAAATTACTCTTGCCGGAAGCTTCTGTACAGGAAACTGTAACCGTGTGGGTGTTACCGTTCAGGTTGACGACGATGTACATACGGGTATTACCAAAGAGAACTTTAAGGAATTCTTTAAAGAAAACGTATTGGACGTTTTAGCGAAAGAAAGGGGTTGACAGTAAATGTCAAGCTGTCTTACTTTAAAAAAATCTAACTGTAAAAACTGTTATAAATGTATCCGCCACTGTCCCGTAAAGGCTATCCGATTTTCGGGAAATCAGGCTCATATCATCGAGGATGAATGCATTCTCTGCGGTCAGTGCTTTGTCGTATGTCCTCAGAATGCCAAACAGATAGTGGATGAGACTGAAAAGGTAAAGGTATTTATCCAGAGCGGTGAACCTGTTATCGCCTCTGTCGCACCGTCTTTCATCGCTAACTATGACGGTATAGGAATCAATTCCGTCAGAAAGGCACTGAAGAAAATGGGCTTCCATGATGCTGAGGAGACAGCTATCGGCGCTACTATCGTAAAAAATGAATACGAAAGAATGCTCGAGGAGGAGGACAGGGATGTTATCATTTCCTCTTGCTGTCATTCGGTAAACCTTCTTATCCAGAAAAAGTTCCCCTCATGTCTCGAGTATCTGGCTGATGTTATGTCACCTATGCAGGCTCACTGTATGGATATAAAAAAGAGATACCCCGATGCCAAGACAGTTTTTATCGGCCCCTGTGTGGCTAAAAAGGATGAAGCTGACCATTACAAGGGCATTGTCGATGCGGTTCTTACTTTCGAAGAGCTTTCTGAGTGGATGAAGGAAGAAAATATCGAACTGGAAAATGAAGCCGATTCAGACGACTGCAGCCGAGCACGCTTTTTCCCGACTACAGGCGGTGTGCTTAAAACTATGAAAGAAAAAAGCGGCTTTGCTTATGTAGCTATCGACGGTGTAGAAAACTGTATAGCAGTTCTCAAGGATATAGAAAAAGGAAAAATCCATAAGTGCTTTATCGAGCTTTCCTCCTGTGTGGGAAGCTGTGTGGGCGGTCCCGTTATCGAAAAGTATCATCACGACTCGAATATAAAGGACTACCTGGAGGTTGCTGCCTATGCCGGAAACAAGGATTTCGAGGTAGAACAGCCTAAGCCCGATGAAATAAGAAAGCTTATCAAATATATTGAGCATAAAAATGCGATGCCCACAGATATGGAAATAGCGGCAGCTCTGCGTCAGATGGGTAAATTCAGACCTTCAGACGAGCTAAACTGCGGCTCCTGCGGATATAATACCTGCCGCGAAAAGGCTATAGCCATCTGTCAGGGCAAGGCAGAAATTTCCATGTGTCTTCCCTTCCTTAAGGATAAGGCAGAAAACTTCTCAGATACTATCGTTAAAAACACTCCTAACGGTCTTATCGTTCTTAACGAAAATCTGGAGGTGCAGCAGATCAATGAGGCTGCAAGAAAGATTATGAATATCCGTTCTGCATCCGATATTTTGGGTGATCAGGTTATCCGTATTCTCGATCCTACCGCCTTTATGAATGTTCTTTCCGGCGGCAAGGAGGTAAAGGATCAGAGAGTTTATCTGGCCGAATACAAAAGATATGTGGAGCAGACCATCGTTCACGACAGAGACTCTCATCTTCTGGTCGGTATTATGCGTGATGTAACCGATGAGGAGTACGAGCGCGAAAGGAAAGAGAATATCAGCCGTAAAACCGTTGAGGTTGCTGACAAGGTGGTTGATAAACAGATGAGAATTGTTCAGGAAATTGCTTCACTTTTAGGTGAAACAGCTGCCGAAACGAAAATAGCACTTGCCAAACTGAAGGAGTCGATAACTGATGAATGATTTATGTGCAGACATCGGATATAAAAGTATAAATCATTTCGGTGAAGAGCTTTGCGGTGACCATGTGGATGTGGTCGAAGAGAATGAGAACTCTACTGTTATCGTTCTTGCAGACGGTCTGGGAAGCGGCGTAAAGGCCAGCATTCTTTCCACTCTTACCTCGAAAATCATTTCGACTATGATGGCAGAGGGTCTTCCTATAGAGGAATGTGTAGCCACTATAGCCGCCACACTTCCTGTCTGTTCTGTCAGAGGAGTGGCATATTCCACCTTCACCATTATCCATCTGAAAAATAATGACACTGCCGAAATAATTCAGTACGATAATCCTCATGTAATAGTCATCCGTGACGAAAAAAATTATGATTATCCTAAAACTGAAATGAATATCGGCGGAAAGAAAATTTTCAGAACACTGCTGAAATTACAGGAAAACGATATTTTCGTAGCTATGAGTGACGGATGTCCTCATGCGGGAATCGGAATGATATATAATTTCGGCTGGAAAAGAGAAGATATCATTGATTTCATAGAAACTATCGTGCCGGCAGGCTATACAGCCAAAACACTTTCCACCATGATAGTCGATGAGTGTAATAAGCTTTATGCAAATAAGCCCGGTGACGATGCCACAGCCTGTGTGGTAAGAATACGTAAGAGAGAGCCGATGAATATGCTTTTCGGACCGCCGTCAAACCGTGACGATGCTGACCGGATGATGTCCCTGTTCTTCTCAAAGGAAGGAAAGCATATCATCTGTGGCGGTACCACCTCATCTATTGCCGCCAAATATCTGGGTAAGCAGGTAAGAGCTACTCTTAATTTCGAAAAAAGCGATGTTCCGCCTATCGCTGAAATAGACGGTGTAGACCTGGTTACAGAGGGTGTTATTACCGTAAACAAGGTGCTCGAGTACGCCAAAGATTATCTTGGTGAAAATGAGTTCTATGAGCACTGGAGCTTTAAGCGTGACGGCGCTTCTCTCATATGCAGACTGCTTTTCGAGGAAGCTACGGACATTAATTTCTATGTAGGCAGAGCCATTAATCCTGCCCATCAGAATCCTGATCTTCCCATTAATTTCAGCATAAAGATGAATTTGGTTCAGGAGCTTTCCGAGTGTCTGAAAAAGATGGGTAAAAGAATTAAAGTAAGTTATTTTTAAAAGAATGAAAACCGAGGAGCTAAAATGAGAAAATTTGATACAAAAGTTCAGTATTTAAAATATAAGGTGCTTCGTGAGGTTGCCCGTGAGGCGTGGGTCGACAGCTATATGAAGAATGCCATTGACATTCCGAAGATAATCGTTCCAGGAAAAACTTCTACGATGCGCTGCTGTGTATATAAGGAGAGAGCCATTCTCGCTGAAAGAGTCAAAATAGCTATGGGTGCGGGAAATAACAGCTCTAACGTTATTCAGGTTATTGATATCGCCTGTGACGAGTGCCCGGCTGCCGGTTATGAGGTTACTGACTCCTGCCGTGGCTGTCTTGCTCACAGATGTGAGGATGTATGTAAGAAGGGTGCTATTTCCTTCGATCATAATCACGTAGCACATATCGACAAATCCAAGTGCGTAGAATGCGGTCAGTGTGCAAAGGTATGTCCCTTCGCGGCTATAGTTAATCGTAAGAGACCCTGTCAGATCTCCTGTAAGGTAAAGGCTATCAGCATAAATGAAGATAATGCCGCATCGATCAATGACGAAAAGTGCATTCAGTGCGGAGCCTGTGTTTATCAGTGTCCCTTCGGAGCTATCACAGACAAATCCTTCATAATCGACGTTATTGACTTTATCAAAAACAGCGACAATAACAAAAAATACAAGGTTTATGCTATGGTTGCACCTTCTATTTCCAGTCAGTTCACTTACGCTAAGCTCGGACAGGTTATTTCCGGACTTAAGGCACTCGGCTTCTATACTGTGGTCGAGGCTGCACTCGGTGCAGATATGGTAGCTCACGCTGAGTCAAAGGAGCTCGCAGAAAAGGGATTCCTTACCAGCTCCTGCTGTCCTGCCTTTGTAAAGTATGTAAAGTCTGCTTTCCCGAGTCTTTTGCCTCTGGTATCACATAACCTTTCACCTATGGCAACTCTTGCCAAATATATAAAGGAAACCGACGAAACTGCTAAGGTAGTCTTTATCGGACCCTGTACTGCCAAAAAAGCAGAGGCACAGTTGGAGACGGTTAAGCCCTATGTGGATGCTGTTCTTACCTTCGAGGAATTACAGGCTCTTTATGACAGTCGTGATATCGACATCACCGCCCTTGAAGAGGACGTTCTTGACAACGCATCCTATTACGGCAGAATTTTTGCCCGCTCAGGCGGTCTGACCGATGCAGTGAAGCAGGGCCTTATAGAGCATAAGCTTGATTTCGAGCTCAAGCCCATAACCTGTGACGGTATAGAAGAATGCAGAACAGCTCTTCTCAAAAAGAGTAAAAATGTTCTCAACGGAAACTTTATCGAGGGTATGGCGTGTGTCGGCGGATGCATCGGCGGTGCAGGCTGTCTTACCCACGGAGAAAAGAATAAGGCTGAGGTAGACAAATACGGCAGAGAAGCGCTGGAAAAAACTATATCTGATGCTATTTCCGTACTGTAAAATAAAATATTTAACCCTCTCACAGCATACGGTGTGAGAGGGTTCAGACTGATGACAAAGTTCATTCCCAAAGGAGTGAGCTTTGTTTTTTTCTGTA
>CALCHE010000060.1 GCA_937901145.1 uncultured Clostridia bacterium | reverse complement strand
TTCATTGTTTTGAAGCAGTTTTCCCAGGTAGTAGCCTCATGGGGATAGAATTCACCCATCATAAGAGGTACATTGGGATGGATAGCCATAGTGAGAAGAAGGAAGAATGTGAAGATAAAGTCAGAGTTATTGTAGAAATGAACCTGATATACCACATCGTGCCAGCCCTTCATAAAGCTGTAGGGAAGAGCGAAGCCTGTCCAGATAGCTTCCATGGTGATGATGTGATCCTCGTCAACTGCACGTACAGTGTCATAAAGACGGGTGTAAATCATTTCGTTCTTTATTCTTCTCTGAAGCTCACCGCATTTAACGTCACACATAGGCTCATTGAGAAGGTCATACATAGCCACTGCGGGATTGCCTGCAAATCTCTGAGCGATAGCTGTCCAGAGCTCATCGGTAAGCTCACGGTATCTTTCACCTTGCTCGCTGTCCTCCATAAGCTGTGCACCTGCAAAGCCTCTGCCCGAGTGAGGAGCATCACTCTGTGAGCCTACTGCACCGTGCATATCGAGAATAACATACAGCTCTCTTTCGGAGCATTCCTCTACCACCCAGTCGAGACGGGAGAAATCCCATTCGCCGTTTTCATCGAGGATTTTTGTACCGTTGTCATCATAATAGAAGTTTCTGTACCAGAAGGGAACGCGTACGCAGTTGAAACCGTGGGCTTTGATGTTATCGAGATCCCATTCGGTAAACCAGTTGTCATAGAACATATTGAGAAGCTCCTGAGATTTCTCTCTGCCGAAGCGCTGCTCTAAAACATCATAAACCATTTCACCGTCATATTTTTTCCCGTAGTAAGGATCAAAAATCTCTTTCTGCTCGTCAGTCAGATCCTCATAGAAGGTACCCCAATATTTTTTCTGCTCCTCTTCTGTCATTTTTGACTTGTATTCGACATCAACACAATCAGGATTGAGCCAGTTTTCACGAACGAGCCATGCACCGATGTTCACGCCCTTGAGCTGAATTTCTTCGCCCTTCTGATTATAGATTTTTCTGCCCTTTACAGAGAGAAAATCCTCGTCTGTAAAGCCTGTAGCTTCTTTAGGTTCTGCTGCTGTTTCACCTGCTGCGAAGGCTACTGTACAGACAGAAAAAGCCATTAAAACAGCGAGAAGAAAACTGAGAGTTCTTTTAAAAGTTTTCATAATATTTTCCTTTCAGAATTATATTTACGGTATTCGGAAACCGTTCATAAATTTAATTATACATTATGATTTTTAAAAGTCAATAGAGGTATTTTTACCTTCTTAACTTTGTTAAAATGACCATAAAACAGCCCTGTTTTTTGTTCAAAATATAAAATCCGCGCTTTACCGTTTTGAAAGTTAAAAATTCAGTAGATTTTTTTTGCATAATATGGTATGATTTGTTAGTATGAAATATTGTATAATTTTTCTCTTTTCTAAATTATACATCTTACAAAATTTAACGGTAATCCGTTTAAAGGAGGACAAAAGTCAATGCTTAAGAAAATCAGCACTATCCCGTTCAAGGACACACCTGAACAGGCTGCAAAACTCGATGCAGTTATCGCTGAATGCACAGGAGACAACAGCCAGCTTATGCATGTTATGCAAGTAGCACAGGAAATTTACGGCTATCTCCCCTTCGAAGTTCAGGCGAAAATCGCAGACGGTATGAAGGTATCCCTCGAAAAAGTTTACGGCGTTGCTACATTCTACGCTCAGTTTGCTCTTTCTCCCAAGGGTGAATATGCCATCTCCGTATGCTTAGGTACTGCATGCTACGTTAAGGCTGCACAGGAAATTTTCGACGAGCTTTCAGCTCAGCTCGGTATCGGCGCAGACGAATGCACAGCCGACGGCAAATTCTCACTTACAGCCTGTCGCTGTATCGGTGCCTGCGGTCTTGCTCCCGTTCTTACGGTTAACGACGACGTTTACGGCAAAATCACTGCCAAGGACGTTAAGGGCATTCTTGATAAATATATGAACTGATGAGAGAGCTGTCTCTCAATGTTCTCGATATAGCTCAGAATTCGGTGAGAGCTGAGGCCTCACTGATAAAAATCGAGCTTAAGGAAAACACAGAAACAAACACCCTGGAAATTTCAGTAAGCGACAACGGTAAGGGTATGACACCCGAACAGCTCGAAAGAGTCAGAGACCCCTTCTTTACCACCCGTACTACGCGGAAGGTCGGAATGGGTATCCCTCTTTTCAGAATGGCTGCGGAAATGACGGGCGGCTCCTTTCATATCGAAAGCACCGTCGGCAAAGGCACAAAAACCTCTGCTCTTTTCCGTACCGACCATCTTGACTTCACCCCCATAGGTGATATGTGCTCGACGGTCATTATGCTGGTAACTATGAATCTTCACATCGATTTCGTTTATGTGAGACAGATAAATGAAAACAGCTTCACTCTGGATACGAGACAGCTTAAGGAAATTTTAGGCGATGTTCCCCTTAACGAACCGAGCATCACCGCTTGGCTCAAAGATTATATCACTGAAAACACGAAACAACTTACGGAGGTGTAAATTAATGAAAACTCTCGAAGAACTTATGGCATTAAGAGATGCTGCCAAGGCTAACCTTACAGCACGTGATGATTCTACCGAAATCACCAGAGTTGTTGTAGGTATGGCTACCTGCGGTATCGCAGCAGGTGCAAGACCTGTCATGAATAAATTCGTAGAAGAAACAGCAAAGCGTAATCTTACAAACGTTACAGTAGCTCAGACAGGCTGTATCGGCATGTGCCAGTACGAGCCCATAGCTGAGGTTATGGTTCCCGGTAAGGAAAAGGTAACCTATGTTCAGCTCACTGAAGAAAAGGTTGCAAGAATTGTTGTTGATCATCTCGTAAACGGTAATCCCGTAGCGGAATACACCGTTGGCGCTATCGCTAAATAAGGAGGAAGTATAAATGTATCGTTCTCATGTGCTCGTTTGCGGCGGTACCGGCTGTACCTCCTCAAATTCACAGAAAATCATCGACACAATGAATGCCGAGCTCAAAGCTAAAGGCCTCGAAAACGAAGTACAGGTTATCCGTACAGGCTGCTTCGGTCTCTGCGCTCTCGGCCCCATTATGATCGTTTATCCCGAAGGCTGCTTCTACTCAGAGGTTAAGGTAGAGGACGTTCCCGAAATCGTAGAGGAACACCTTCTCAAAGGCCGTATGGTTACCCGTCTTCTTTACAAAGAGACAGTAACTCCCGAAGAAATCAAAGGTCTCAATGACACCAACTTCTACAAAAAGCAGATGCGTGTTGCTCTGGGCAACTGCGGTGTTATCAACCCTGAAGACATCAATGAATACATCGCTTACGACGGCTACCAGGCTCTCGGTAAGTGTCTTACACAGCTCACTCCCGAGCAGGTTATCCAGATCGTAAAAGACTCCGGTCTTCGCGGCAGAGGCGGCGGCGGTTTCCCCACCGGTCTCAAATGGAGCTTCACAGCAGCTAACAAGGCTGACCAGAAATACGTAGTATGTAACGCTGACGAAGGTGACCCCGGTGCATTCATGGACCGTTCCGTTCTCGAAGGCGATCCCCACTGCATCATCGAAGCTATGGCTATCTGCGGTTACGCTACAGGCGCTACCGAAGGCTACATCTATGTACGTGCTGAATATCCCATCGCTGTAGCACGTTTACAGATCGCTATCAATCAGGCAAGAGAAATGGGTCTTCTCGGTAAAAACATCTTCGGCTCCGGCTTCGACTTCGACCTTTTCGTAAAGCTCGGCGCAGGTGCTTTCGTATGCGGTGAAGAAACTGCTCTTATGACCTCCATCGAGGGTAACAGAGGTGAGCCCAGACCCCGTCCTCCCTATCCCGCAGTAAAGGGTCTTTTCGGTAAGCCCACCACAGAAAACAACGTAGAAACCTTCGCAAACATTCCCGCCATCATCCGTAAGGGTGCTGACTGGTTCGCTTCAATGGGTACAGAAAAATCAAAGGGCACCAAGGTATTCGCTCTCGGCGGTAAGATCACAAACACAGGTCTCGTTGAGGTTCCCATGGGTACTACCCTTCGTGACGTTATCTACGAAATCGGCGGCGGTATTCCTAACGGTAAAGCTTTCAAGGCTGCTCAGACAGGCGGTCCCTCCGGCGGATGTATCCCCGCTCACCTTATGGACACTCCCATCGACTACGATAACCTTACAGCTATCGGCTGTATGATGGGTTCAGGCGGTCTCATCGTAATGGACGAAGACAACTGTATGGTTGACATCGCTAAGTTCTTCCTTGACTTCACAGTTGACGAATCCTGCGGTAAATGTACTCCCTGCCGTGTAGGTACCAGAAGACTTCTCGAAATTCTCGACAAAATCACATCAGGCAAGGGAACCTTAGAAGACATCGACAAGCTCGAAGAGCTCTGCTATTACATCAAGGAAAACTCTCTCTGCGGTCTCGGTCAGACAGCTCCCAACCCTGTTCTTTCCACACTCAAATTCTTCCGTGACGAATATGTAGCTCACGTAGTAGATAAGAAGTGCCCCGCAGGCGTATGTAAGAATCTCCTTTCATTCTCCATCGAGGCTGACAAGTGTAAGGGCTGTACCCTCTGTGCCAAGAAGTGCCCCGTAGGCGCTATCTCAGGTGCTGTCAAGGAAGCCCACACCATCGATACATCCAAGTGCATCAAGTGCGGCGTATGTATGGATTCATGTAAATTCAAAGCTATTATCAAGAAATAAGGAGGTACGCAATAATGGAAAATATGCTTAATATCAAAATTAACGGTATGCCTTGCAGCGTACCTTACGGTACAAAAATCATCGATGCAGCAAGACAGCTCGGCATCGAAATCCCCACCCTCTGCTTCCTTAAGGAAATCAACGAAATCGGTGCTTGCCGTTTCTGCGTAGTAGAAGTAAAGGGTGCAAGAAGCCTCGTAGCTGCCTGTGTATTCCCCATCGAAAGAGACGGAACAGAAATTTTCACTAACAGCGAAAAGGTTCGTAAAGCAAGAAAGACTACTCTTGAGCTCATCCTTTCTACTCATGAAAGAAAGTGCCTCTCCTGTATCAGAAGCGGTAACTGTGAGCTTCAGAAGCTTTGCAAAGAGTACGGTGTAGATACAGAAGACAAATACGACGGCTTCAAGCCCGTTTATGAGCTCGACTACTCCGCTGCTCACATGGTAAGAGATAACAATAAATGTATCCTCTGCCGTCGCTGTGTAGCTGCCTGTGAAAATCAGGGAATCGGCGTTATCGGTGCTAATGCACGCGGTATCGACACTCACATCGGCTCACCCTTCGAGCTCGGTCTTGACACCACATCCTGTATCTCCTGCGGTCAGTGTATCGTTAACTGCCCTGTAGGTGCTATCTATGAAAAGGATGACACTGCTAAGGTATTTGAAGCTATCAATGATGAAACCAAGCACGTAGTAGTTCAGGCTGCTCCCGCTATCCGTGCTACTCTCGGTGAATGCTTCGGTATGCCCATCGGCACAGACGTAACAGGCAAAATGTTTGCCGCTCTCCGCCGTCTCGGCTTCGACAAGGTATTCGACACCAACTTCGGTGCTGACCTTACCATTATGGAAGAAGCAACAGAGCTTCTCGACAGAGTAAAGAACGGTGGCGTTCTTCCCATGATCACATCCTGCTCACCCGGATGGATCAAATACTGTGAACACTACTATCCCACAGAGCTCGATCACCTTTCTTCCTGTAAATCTCCCATGCAGATGCAGGGCGCAGTTATCAAAACCTACTACGCTGAAAAGAACGGCATCGATCCCAAGGATATCGTTTCAGTAGCTATCATGCCCTGTACAGCTAAGAAATTCGAATGCGGCAGAGACACTATGGATGCCAGCGGTTACGCTGATGTAGACTACGTTCTCACCACCAGAGAGCTCGGCAGAATGATCAAATCTGCAGGTATCAACTTCAAGCTCCTTCCCGACGAAGGCTGTGATGCTCCTCTCGGCCAGGGTACAGGTGCTGCTGTTATCTTCGGTGCTACAGGCGGTGTTATGGAAGCTGCTCTTCGTACAGCTGCTGAGGTTATCACAGGTGAAAACCTCGAAAATCCCGAATTCCACGATGTACGCGGTATGGAAGGCGTAAAGGAAGCCTCCTACAAGCTCGGCGACCTCGACGTTAAGGTTGCTATCGCAAGCGGCACAAAGAACGCTAAGACTCTCATGGAAAAGGTTAAGGACGGCACAGCTGACTATACCTTCATCGAAATCATGGGTTGTCCCGGCGGCTGTATCAACGGCGGCGGTCAGCCCGTACAGGATGCAACTACTCGTAACTTCACAGATCTTAAAGCACTTCGTGCTTCTGCTCTTTATCAGAATGATGTAAACCGTCCCTCCAGAAAGAGTCACGAAAACGAAGACGTTAAGACTATCTATGC
>CALCHE010000059.1 GCA_937901145.1 uncultured Clostridia bacterium | reverse complement strand
TAAACAAAGCGCCCTTTTTGCCTCGGAAAATACTTTCCTCGGTGGCCGCCTTCGCCAAGCTTGGCGGAGATAAACCACTGTCGTAGTGGCTTATTATTGATACTTCCTTAGTCCCGTTCAAAACCACGGTTTCGCATCATCTCTCTTTCAGTACCTCGAAGAAATTAGAGTTAGAGAGGTTGCCCCGTGGTAGGGGCAAAGACAACCGATACGGCTTCGGATTTATAGAAAACTATTGTGTTACCTGTCTGTTTTTTTTGCGAAGCAATTAACCGAAAAAGTAAATCTTGTGATTGTAAGTAAAAATACAGTCCCTTTATTAGGTCTGTGTATTGCAACTCGGTTATATAGCTTACTTGAAAAATAAAAAGCGATAATGTATAATGTCATTATCAAATTTACGGAGAGAATAATATGCTTAATTTTATCATCGGCAGAAAAAACAGCGGAAAGACTACCGCCGCTCATAAAATACTCGGAGAGAAGGTGGCCGAGGGCAGGGAAGCTATGCTTATCGTACCCCGTCAGTATACCTTCGAAAGTGACAGAGGTATCCTCTCTCTTCTGGGGCCGAAGGCGGCATCGAAGGTGGAGGTCCTTTCTTTTACACGACTTTCCCATATCGCACTCTCTCTTTACGGCGGTATAAAAAAGCCCATCGCTTCAGGTGCGGCAAGACTTATTTATATGTCTCTCGCCCTGGAGAGCGTGAGCGACAGACTCCGTGTTTTCAGAAAGCATAAAAACGACATAGCTCTTTCCGAAAAGCTTCTCTCTTTCGTGGATGAAATGAAAAATGAAGGTATAACAGCCGATGACCTTCAGAAAAGTGCCGAAAGCATAACTGACAGACTTCTCCGTGAAAAAACTGAGGAGTCCGCCCTTATTTACAGAGCCTATGAGGCTGTGGTGGCACAGAGTGCCTTCGATGATGCGGATCTGCTGTCGAGAGTTTACGACATACTCTGCGGTGAGAACTTCTTTGAGGGCAAGACAGTAGTTATTGACGGTTTTCCGTCCTTTACCTATGACGAGTTCAGGCTTATATCTCTTATGATGCGTCAGGCTGAGAATGTGTACGTTACTCTCTGCCTTGACAGAATAGACATCACTGCGGGTACAGGCCCCTTCCCTTACATTCAGCGCACCGCCCGTAAGCTTATGCGGCTGGCGGGTGAATATAATATTCAGGTGGCGGAGCCTCTGGTATGCTCAGGTGAGAAGGAATATTTCAGAGCTGATATTGCTCATATTGAAAAGAATATTTATAGACCTGATTTTACCGTTTATGAGGGTGAAAGTGAAAATGTAACGGTTATCACGGCAGGTGATTTTTATAGTGAATGTGATGCCGTGGCACGAAAAATAAAGGCACTTATCCGTTCTGGCGACTACCGATGCAGAGATATTGCCGTGGTTTACAGAGAGGATGAAAGCTACGAAAGACAGCTCAGAAGTGCCTTTAATACCTACGGAATACCCTTTTTCGAGGATAAAAGACAGGAAATTATTCATCAGCCCCTTATCAATTTAGTCAGAAGTGTGCTTAAAATATGCGGTGAAGGCTTCGACAGCGACTGTGTTTTCCGTTATCTTAAAACCTATCTTACAGGTATAACCGACGAGGAAAGCGCACGGATGGAAAACTACTGCTTTATGTGGGACATCAGCGGTAAAAGGTGGCTAAGTGAGTGGACATATAACCCTGACGGATTTGGTGAAAGTCTTACGGAAAAACGTCAGACAGAGCTTTCGGAGCTTAACGCCCTGAGAGAAAAAACAGTTAATCCCATTCTTTCATTCAGCGAAAAAATCGAAAAAGGAAATGCCCGTAACAGCATAAAGGCAATATATGATTTCCTGAGAGAAAACGGAATAGACGAAAGCCTTAAGCAGTACGCACTCGTGCTCGAGAAGGAGGGGGATACCTCTCTGGCTGTGGAGCAGGAGCAGGTGTGGGACATCCTTATGGAGGCTCTCGACGATATGGCGGGTGCTTTAGGTGAAAGAAAGATTAGTCCGAAAAGACTCAGTGAGCTTTTCGAGCTGGTTATAAGTGAAAAAACTTTAGGCAAGCTACCCGACGGCTTCGATGAGGTAAGTGTGGTGAGTGCTGAAAGAATGCTCACGAAAAAGGCGAAGGTGGTTTTTGCTGTGGGTATGTGCAGCGGACTTTTTCCGAAAACTCAGAGCGAAAGCGGTCTTTTCTCAGCCTTCGAAAAGAGCAGACTTGAAAGCAGCGGTCTTGATTTCGGTGACGGAGTGAAGGAAAAGGCTCTCAAGGAACGGTTCATTCTTTATAATGCTCTTTCCTCACCCTCGGACAGGCTGTATCTTTCCTGGTGCGCGTCGGGTCAGGGTGACGAAAAAAGGACGAAAAGTGAGGGTATAACCCTGTGCGAAAAAATGCTCCCGGCTCTTAAAAACATCCTTACGGGTAGTGAGTCACTCATCGATCTTATCGAAAGTGAGAAATCGGCCTTCCGGCTTATGGCCGAAAAATACCGTGAGGACAGCAGAGACAGTAATACGCTTTATTCATTCTTTGCCGATAAAAGGGAGTACAGCGGTGTTCTTTCCTCTATGAGTAAGGCAATATACAAAGACCCTTATGAAATCACCGACAAGGAAACGGCACTGACTCTTTTCGGTAAGGATCTGTATTTTTCCGCTTCTCAGATGGAAACCTACAGCAAATGTCCCTTTATGTACTACTGTCGCTACGGTATCGGTGCCGCACCGAGAGTGAAGGCTAAGCTCGACGCTTCGCAGAGCGGTACGGTGGTTCATCATGTTCTGGAGCTTATACTGAAAAAGTACAAGGGCAAAGATTTTCTTTCTCTCTCCGATGAGCAGATGAGAGAGGAGCTGCGCCTCTGCCTGTCGGAATATATGACGGATAAAATGGGCGGCAGTGATACCAAAGATTCACGCTTCAATTACATTTACTCCCGTCTTCTTAAGGTTCTCGGTGACATTATGGACAGACTGCGCAGTGAGTTTGCGGACAGCGACTTCGAACCTTGTGATTTCGAGCTCGCCATAAAAAAGGACGGAGATGTGAAGCCCTTTACACTGGAACTCGAAAAGGGTACGGTGCAGATAAGAGGTATCATCGACCGTGTAGATAAAATGGATATGGACGGTAAAAGGTTCATAAGAGTAGTTGACTATAAAACAGGCGGAAAAACCTTCGAGCTTTCCGATGTTCTGGAGGGCCTTAATATGCAGATGCTCCTTTATCTTATTTCGATATGGAGAAACGGTGAGGGAGAGTACGGAAATATTATCCCTGCAGGTATACTCTATTTCCCGGCTAAAATGAGTACGGTAAATGTGGATTCGAGAGGTGACGATGAAGCTCTCCGCAGAGAAAACCGCTACCGTGCAGGTAAAATGAACGGTATGATAGTCGATGACTACGATATGGTAAGTCATATGGATAAGCAGGGTAAGGGTCTCTTTATCCCTGTATCCGCCGATAAGCGTACAGGTAAAATCAAGGGTAAATTCATCTCTCTTTATTATCTGGAAAAGCTCGGAAAAAAGATGGATGAGGTTATCGTAAATATGGCAAACGGAATTCAGAAAGGAATAATTCCTGCCAGACCCGCATGCGGTTCATCCTACACGGATGTGTGTGACTGGTGTGACTACAGGGAAATCTGTATGGAAGAAAATCCCGAAAAGAGATATATCAGAAAAATACCCCACGACGAATGTCTGGAGCTTTTGAGAGAGGAGGAGACACAGTGAGCAGAAACTGGACAGAAAATCAGAAGGATGCCATAAATTCCCGCAGGGGAGATATAGTCGTTTCTGCCGCTGCGGGCTCGGGTAAAACGGCTGTTCTGGTAGAAAGAGTCATACAGCGACTGACCGATAAGGAAAATCCCACCTCAGCCGACAGGCTTCTCATCGTTACCTTTACTAAGGCAGCCGCTAACGAAATGCTCGAAAGAATAACAGCCGCCGTGGAGGGACTTCTGCGTGAAAATCCCACGGATGCAAATCTCATCAAACAGCAGATGCTTCTTCCTTCGGCGAAAATATGCACCATTGACAGCTTCTGTGCTTCCTTGGTCAAGGAAAACTTCGAGCTTCTGGACTTTTCTCCCGACACGGTAAATGCCGATGAGGGCGAGCTGGAAATTATAAAAAATGACAGCGTGAATGAAGCGCTCTGCTTTATGTACGATGAGGGCTCAGATGCCTTTACCGATTTGTCGGAGCTTCTGTTTAAGGGGAGAGATGACAGCTATCTGGCTGAAACGGTGAAAAAGCTTTACGAAAACTCCCGTTCCTTTCCCTTTCCTGAGCATTGGCTCGATTCGCTCTGTGACGAATTCAGTCATATAAAGGATTTCGGTGAAAGTGTTTACGGTCAGATCATCATTTCCTATGTTTCCGACTGTCTCAGCTATGCGGTGGATATAGCTGATTATATCCTCGCTGAATGTGAAGGAAACGAGGATTATACATCCGTATTTTACGATGCTGTAAGTGAGGACAGACGACAGCTTCTTTCTTGCTCTGAGCTGCTTTCCGAGGGAAAATGGGATGAGGCAAGAAAAATAATTCTTGCTTTCTCTCCCGCACGCAGAGGCAGAGCACCGAAAAGTCTCAAGGAGGATGCCTTCTTTGATTCTCTCGTTTTTAAAAGAGACGCCTGCACTAAAAAAATAAAGGCTCTTAAAAGTCATTTCTTCTCCTCTGAAAAGGACTTCAGAGAGGATATGGAATTCTTTGCTCCTTTGGTAGAGGCACTGGTTAAAACAGTAAAGCTTTACGGTGAGATTTATTCGAGAAATAAAAGAGAGAAAAAGCTCGCCGATTTCAGCGATATAGCTCACGGAGCTCTTAAGCTTCTGGTGAAAAAGACTGCTGACGGCTACGAAAAAACAGAAAAGGCTGTGGAAATATCCGAAGCCTACGATGAAATATTAATCGACGAATATCAGGACACCAACGAAGCACAGGATATGCTCTTTACTGCTATATCACGGAATAATCTTTTCCGCGTAGGCGATGTGAAGCAGAGTATTTACGGCTTCCGTCAGGCTATGCCCGAAATATTCATTTCACTTAAGGAGAGATATGCTCTCTATGACCGCAGTAAGGATAACTACCCTGCTAAAATCGTTCTCGGTAATAACTTCCGCTCCCGTAAGGGCGTGACGGATATAATAAACTTTATTTTTGATGCCCTTATGAGCAAATCCTGCGGCGCAGTTGATTATAACGAAGAGGAAAGGCTGGTGCCCTCTGCCTTTTATGAGGATGAAAGCCGTCTCGGTGCTGAGCTTCATTTCGTGGAGACAGGTGACCTTATTCTCGAAAGCAGTGACGAAAATCAGGCGAGATATATAGCTAAGCTTATTAAGGATATGATTGACTCAGGCTTTACCGTAAAGGGTGAGAACGGAGAAAGAAAAGCCACCTACGGTGACTTTGCCGTTCTTTTACGCTCGGCCAAAAGCAGAAGCAATATTTATGCCGATGCCTTCCGCAGTATGGGTGTGCCGTCCTTTACGGAGCCTACAGGTTCCTTTCTCGATTCTGCGGAAATAGCCCTGGCACTGAATATTCTCCGTGTTATCGATAATCCGAAGCAGGACGTTCCGCTTCTGAGTGTTATGCTTTCACCTCTGTTTTCCTTTACTGCTGACGATGTCAGTCAGTACCGTATCGATTCGAGAAGGGGAGATATTTATTCCTGTCTGCTTATCCAGGAGGAAAAGGGTAACGAAAAGGTTAAGGACTTCAATGAAAAAATCAGACACTGGCGCAGAATAAGTCTCTGCCGATGTGTCAGAGAGCTCATCGGTGAGGTTTTCAGTGACACGGCCATACTTAATATTTTCGATGCGGTGGATCCTACAGGAATGAAAAGGTCGAATCTTATGCTTCTGACGGACTATGCGGACACCTACGAAAAAACAGGCTCAGGCGGTCTTTCGGGCTTTGTCAGGTTTATCGACAGACTAAAGCACAATAAAAAGGATCTTACCGCCTGTCTCGGTCAGGTGCAGAGTGCCGATTCGGTAAAGATAATGTCTGTTCATAAATCAAAGGGTCTCGAGTTTCCCGTGTGTATTCTCGGTGCCTGCGGAAGCAGATTCAATAAAACCGATGAAAGAGAAAATCTTCTCATAAGCCTTAAGCACGGACTCGGTATAGTAAGAAGGGATATCGACACCTTCGATCAGTATGACACGGTCTGTCACAGTGCTATAAAGCTTTCTAAAGGTATCGACGGCCTGAGCGAGGAGCTTCGTGTTCTTTATGTAGCTCTCACCCGAGCCAGGGAAAGACTTATTATGGTTTACGGCACTAATAATCTGGAAACAACGCTGAAAAAATGCTTCGATAACATAAACCCTAAAGAAGAAAAGATATCTCCCTTCCTTGTTTCTTCGGCAGGAGGTATGGGCGAATGGATAGTAACAGCCCTTCTGCGCCACAGAGATTCGGTGCAGCTTCGTGAAATTCTCGGCTGTCAGGAGCATATAGTTCTTGACTGCCCATCATCGCTTAAGGTAGTGGTTTCCTCTATGGAAGAGGATGTTATGCCCTCTAAGGGCAAAAGAAGAGAGATGTCTGACGAAACTGATGCGGATCTGCTCAGAGCTATAGAGGAAAAGGTAAGCTTCAGATATAAGTACGAGGCACTTTCGGGTGTGCTTATGAAAAGAGCCGCTTCGGAGGTTGACAAAGAATTTGTAGACAGAGACTACTTTGCTTCCTCTGCTCCGTCCTTCCTGTCCGATGGCGGACTTACGGGCGCACAGAAGGGTATCGCCACTCACTCTTTTATGCAGTTTGCCGACTATGAAAAGGCATCCTACGATGTGAGAGGTGAGATAGAAAGGCTCCGTGATAAAGGTATTATCACGGATGTACAGGCACAGGGCATAAATATAGCTGCCGTAGAGCACTTTTTCGAAAGCAATCTTGCCAAAAGAATACTTTCAAGCGACTGTGTAATGCGTGAAAAGAAATTCACCGTCGAGGTTCCCATAAATGAGGTCTATGAAGGTACAGACGAGTTTTCTGACGAGAAGGTGATGATTCAGGGTATTGCTGACTGTGCCTTCGTGGAAAATGATGAGCTGGTGGTCGTGGACTATAAAACAGACAGGCTGAAAACCGAAGAGGAATTCATAGAAAAATATTCCTCACAGGTAAAGCTTTACCAAAAAGCCCTGTCTCTCTGTACCGATTACACCGTAAAGGAAACAGTGCTTTATTCCTTTTATTTAGGTAAGGCGATAATAGTTGAATAAAAGACTTGACAATAATTATAATATAATTATAATATAATTATGAGTGATATTAGGTTTGAATGGGACGAAAACAAAAACATAATAAATATTAAAAAGCACAAAATAACTTTTGAAGAAGCAAAAAGTGTTTTTTACGATCAGGAAGCACTGCTGATAAATGATCCGGAGCATTCGTGGGAGGAAGAAAGATTTATAATCTTAGGCCTTAGCTTAAAGGCAAATCTGCTCGTTGTGTGTCATTGTTACAGAGAATCTGAAACGGTAATAAGAATTATTTCTGCCAGAAAAGCAACTAAAAACGAAGCTGAACAGTATTATGAATGAGGTGAATGATATGAGAGAAGAGTATGATTTTTCAAATGCAATTAAAAATCCGTATGCAAAAAAGCTGAAAAAACAGATAACAATTAATATTGACAGCAATACAATAGATTATTTTAAATCACAATCAGATTGTCTCGGAATACCGTATCAGACGCTTATAAATCTTTATCTTACGGACTGTGCAAAAAACAAAAAGCAACTGCTTATGTCATGGGAATGATGGTATAAAAAAACTTTTTTAAAATAAAATAAATTATTTTCAAAAAAATGTTGATTTTTCATTTCTCTTGTGATACAATACCATTCGTTAAATAATGTAATGAGCCGAAAGAGGTGAACAAAAAATGAAAAAAGATCTTCATCCCAACTACGAACAGACAGAAGTAAGATGTGCTTGCGGCGCTAAGATCGCTACAGGTTCCACCAAAAAGGATATGCGTGTTGATATTTGTTCAAGCTGCCACCCCTTCTTCACAGGTAAGCAGAAGCTTGTTGATACAGGCGGACGTGTTGACAGATTCAAGAAGCGTTATAACCTTGACAAGTAATTCAGACTTTAAGAAACGGCACTGTTTATCGGTGCCGCTTTTTGTCGTATGATGAGTACATTTTGTCGTACCGTTCACGGTATGATATGCACAAAGGATGTTGATCATGTCCGATTATCTCACACTCAGAAAAGAAGCGAGCGATGAATTCATAGAAAAGCGTTCCCGTTTCATAGGCTATGCAAAACCCGTGACAACACAGGATGAGGCAATGGATTTCATCAATTCAATAAAAACTAAACACTGGGACGCAACACATAATGTTTACGCTTATGTTCTGCGTGACGGTCAGTCACGGCGTTATTCCGACGACGGTGAGCCGTCAGGCACTGCAGGTGTGCCGGTTCTCGATGTATTGCTCAAAGAAAACATCACCGACTGCGTTGTTGTTGCAACACGCTATTTCGGCGGTGTGCTTCTCGGTGCGGGCGGACTTGTAAGGGCATACTCCCACACATCAAAGATTGCTGTTGAAGCAGCGGGAATTGTAAAAATGAGCGTATGCACAGTCCTGAACGTCACATGCGACTACAATTATTACGGCAGACTCACTTCCCTTATACCGGAGTTTGAGGGTGTGACAGAAGACACTGATTTCGGTGAAAATGTCACTATCAGGTTCTATATGCCCTCAGTGAATGTTCCGCTTTTCGATGCAAAGCTCATTGATTCGAGCTTCGGCAAATTCAGTTCCGTCAAATTGGGCGAAAAATACGCCGAAATATGATTATTTTAAATTTTTTGTGTTTATTTAAAGGATTTTGAATACAAACTGAGTATATACTATATAAAAGGGGGTTAAGATATGCGTTTCAGTGATGAATTTCTGTCCGAATTGCGTGACAGAAACGATATTGTCGATGTCATATCCCCTTATGTTGATCTTCGTGTAAAAGGTGCTCTTGCCACGGGACTTTGTCCCTTCCACAATGAAAAAACACCTTCCTTCACCGTTTACATCAACACCCAGTCTTACTACTGCTTCGGCTGCGGTTCAGGCGGTGACGCAATCACATTCATCAAAAACATAGAGAATCTTGCATACAGTGAGGCGGTCACACTCCTTGCCGAGAGGTCGGGGCTCCCCCTCCCTGCCGACGGTTATGACGACGGCGTTGCGAAAATGAAACGCAGAATGCTTGATGCCAACCGTGAGGCTGCAAAATTCTTCCACAATTCCCTTTTCACCCCTGAGGGTAAAAAAGGGCTTGATTATTTTCTTGACCGAGGTCTTACTCAGGAAACAATCCGTCATTTCGGTCTTGGCTTTGCTCCCGACAGATGGGACGGTCTTCTCAGACACATGAAGTCAAAGGGCTACACGGAGCAGGAGCTTGTTGCGGCAGACCTTGCAAAAAAAACCCAGAAGGGCTACATCATTGACACATACCGTAACAGGGCAATGTTCCCGATTATTGATGTAAAGGGCAGTGTCATAGCATTCGGCGGACGAGTGCTTGACGACTCAAAGCCGAAGTATATAAACACCTCGGACACCCTTGTTTATAAAAAGAGTCAGGGCGTTTTTGCACTCAATTTTGCAAAAAGGGGCACTGACAAGACCCTCATTCTCTGTGAGGGCTACATGGACGTTATAGCTTATCATCAGGCAGGGTTTGAGAACGCTGTTGCGGGTCTCGGCACAGCCTTTACACCTGAACAGGCAAAGCTTATTTCAAAATACGCCGAAGAAGTCATATTGTCGTATGATAACGACGAAGCGGGACAGAACGCTACACGGAAGGCTATCGGTATTTTGTCAAGAACGCCTCTCAGGATAAAGGTTGCAAGGCTGCAGGGCGGCAAGGACCCTGATGAAATAATAAAAAAATACGGCAAAGACAAAATGCAGCAGATTCTCTCTTCTGCTGTGGGCGATGTTGATTTTGACCTTCAACGGGCAAAGAAGGGTTTTGACCTGCAGACATCAGACGGCAAAGTCGCTTATCTCGGACAGGCTGTGGACATTCTTGCGAAGTTCCGCAATCCGATTCAATGGGATGTTTATGCTTCAAAGCTTTCTTCAGAGCTCGGTGTAGCAAAAGAAGCCATCGTCGTACAGATAGAAAAGAAATCAAAGCAACAGGCTCGCCGTGAAACAAAGGAAAACTTCTCAAAGGCTGCAACATTCAATGACGAAGCAATGAAAAAGGTTAATCCCGAGCGTCAGAAGAATATCTTTGCGGCAAAGGCAGAAGAAACCCTTATTGCATCTCTTCTTCATAATCCCGACTTTTATTTCAAAATAAAGGACAAGCTCAGTGACGAAGATTTTGCAACAGAACTCAACCACAGGATATTCAGGCTCATAGCAAAGCACCTTGATGAAAACAGACCCGTCGGGGTTACATATTTCGCTGAGGAGCTGACAGATGAAGAAACGGGATATCTTGTAAGGCTTGAATCCATGCGTGAGAATTTAGGCAACACCGTTCAGGAATGCCTTGACTGCATCAATCGTATGAAGCAGGAAAAAGCGGAGAGAGAAAGAAAAAATCCTGCTCAGATGACTGATGACGAATGGATAAAGCAATTCAGAAAACAGGAATAAATACAGGACAGGTGAAAGATATGGAAACAGGCGACAAGAAAAATGTGTTTACCCGACTTATCGAAAAAGGTAAGGCACAGGGCAAGCTGACAACACAGGAAATTGACTCTGCCATTCTCGAAATCGAGTTTGACATTGAAGAGCTCGACAAGCTTTATGAATCAATTGAACAGAACAACATTGAAATCGTTGACGACCTCAGCGATGCGATGCTCGATGTTCTGAACTTTGACGATGCCGATATCGGCAAATCCGCAGAGATTGAAATTGACGATTCTGATGTCAAGAATATGCAGATGGATGACCCGGTAAAGGTCTATCTTAAGGAAATCGGTAAGGTTCCCCTTCTCACAGCCGAAGAAGAAATTGACCTTGCAATGAGAATTGCAGACAATGACCCGGAAGCAAAGAGAAGACTTGAAGAAGCAAACCTCAGACTTGTTGTAAGCATCGCAAAGCGTTACGGCGGAAGAGGAATGCAGTTCCTTGACCTTATTCAGGAAGGCAACTTAGGTCTTATCAAGGCTGTTGAAAAATTCGACTATACAAAGGGCTTCAAATTCTCAACATATGCAACATGGTGGATAAGACAGGCTATCACAAGAGCTATTGCTGACCAGGCAAGAACAATCAGAATCCCCGTTCACATGGTTGAAACTATTCATAAGGTATCGAGAACCTCT
>CALCHE010000058.1 GCA_937901145.1 uncultured Clostridia bacterium | reverse complement strand
CGCCGTCAGGCGGGCTTGACATGCAAGGGGTCGGTGGTTCGAGCCCACTCATCCTCACCATTTTTTGTTTTATCGCAATACTCTTTAAAACTGAATATACTCTTAAATCGTCAACAAAATGATGATATTATCACTATTCTTTTTTTATATTCAGTAATTTATTACGTTATATTTCTTTTATAATATTGATATATGTTTTTCTTTCTTATATAATTGATGTACAGAATATTAAGGAGAGATATATATGAGCAAAAAAATTATAGTTGCAGGTGCAGGTCACGGCGGTATTGCCGCAGCTGCTATTCTGGCAAAAAACGGCTTCGATGTAACAGTTTATGAAAAGAATAAGAGAAAAGATGTAGGCTATGACTGGACAGACATCTTCGACCGTAAGGCTTTTACTGCTATCGGTATGGATATTCCCGATGAAAGCAAATGGAATCTCAAGCAGGATATGACCTTCTTCGGTCCCGGTATGGGAATCGCTCTCAGACAGCATACTCCTGAGGATCAACTGGAAATACAGATGGAAAGAAAAACTATTTATGATTGTCTTATTTCTTATGCCGAAGAATGCGGTGTTAAGTTCGAATTCGGCAAGGCTGTTGACGGCCCCCTTATGCTCGGTAACCGTGTAGCAGGTGTTAAAATAGGCAAAAAAGATATTTTTGCTGATCTTGTCATCGATGGATGCGGTATCAATTCACCTCTTCGTATGAATCTTCCCGCACACCTCGGTATTCAGAAGGAGCCTAAGGAATTTGAACGTTTCTATGTATGGAGAGGCTTTTATGAAAAAGGTGAGCCCTGTGAGGTTGAAGATAAATTCAAGGTTATACTTTTCCACAGAGGTAAACTCGGTATCTCTTGGGTAGCCGATGAGGAGGAACACACTGATATTCTTATCGGCAGATTCGCTCCCCTCGATGAGGAAGAGGTAGAGAAGACTCTTGAGGCACTCCGAGAAGAGAATCCCCACCTCGGCAAAAAACTCCTCAGAGGCGGTGAATTTGTTCAGATTCCCGTAAGACAGCCTCTCGGTGTTCTCGTGGCTGACGGTTATGCGGCTATCGGTGACAGCGCATTTATGACAGTTCCTATTATCGGCTCGGGTATCGCTAACAGCATGAAGGCTGCGGCTCTTCTGGCTAATGCAGTTATCGACGACAGAACAGAAAGCTACAGTGCTGCCACACTATGGAAATATCAGAGAGATTTTTATGAAAAAATAGGCGCAGGTCTTGCTCCCTTTGCTTCAATTAAACTTCTTCTCACCAGACTTGAATGTGCAGAGCTTGACTACATATTTGAAAAAGGTGTTCTCAATGCCCGCGATATGACTGCAGGTGTTATCTCTTCAAATATCATCGAGGTTTTCAAAGGAGTAACCGCATCAGATATCAAAATCAAGGCCGACGCTTTAATTAATAACTCGAATGTATTCAAAAAGGTTTTAAAACTCGGTACCGATATAGCAGCAACGACCGCTGTTACTGCTGCTATGCCTAAGGAATACGATCTTAAGAAGGTATGTTCCTGGGTTAATAAATATAACAATTGCTTTAAAAGATAAATATATAAAAAATTTACGGGACTTAAAACAGTCCCGTATTTTTGATTTTCAGTTTAACCGAGAATTGGTTTATCCACAAATTCAATCACAGGCTCACCCTTAATTCCGTCAGACTCAAAGATAATGATTTCATTATCACCTTCTTTAAGAAGTGAGGCGGGAATATACAGAGTCTGCTGGGGTCCGATTTCCCAGTATCTACCGATATTGTATCCGTTTACAGTTACGAAGCCTTTAGTGAAATTATCGAGCTTAAGGAATGTGTCGAAAGCTTCATCGACGGTGAATGTACCTCTATAGAAAACAGACTTTTCCTTTATATCCCCTTCGGTATAAACTACTCTGTCGAGATTATTCATCGGCAAAGTGTATACATCCCAGCCGAAATGAATTTTCTTGTCCAGAAGACATCTGCCCGCTATACCCTTTTTACGCATCATCTTACTACCGAAGTTCGCTCTGCCCATATTTTCACAAAGAACAGTGAGTCTGTCACCTGCTTTGGCGGAGAACTCAGTTTCGAGAGAATCGTTTATATACACGATGCCGACGAGATCTTTATTGATGTATATCTGAGCTCTGTCTCCGAGACTTTCGAAGGAAAGCTTCACATTTTCATAATCTCTGCCGAGAACAGTGGTATAAGCTATAAAGCCGTAGCCCTGACCGTATTTTTCCATACAGAGAGGTACATCGGAATGTACGGGAGAAGAGAGCTTATCAAGATTTTCGAAGATACCGCCCTTTTCCGTAAGAGTGAATTTGCCATAAGCTTTCTTTGTTCTGTCAGCAGGAATTTCAGGTAAAGACTCACCTGTATGCTTCATAATAACATTTCTTATGGCGTGATACTTAGGTGTCACATCACCGCATTCCGTAAGAAGTGCATCATAATCATAGCTCGTTACATCAGGGGCAAATCTTTCGTAATGATTGGCACCGCTCATAAAGCCGAAATTAGTACCGCCGATGAACATATACATATTTACGCTACCCTTGGTGAGCATATCATCCACTGCCTTGGCATAATCCTCAGCAGAGGTAGTGTGATGGAATTCATCACCCCAGGCATCAAACCATCCGTTCCACATTTCCATACACATTTTCGGCTGATCAGGGAAAAGCTCGTCGTGAGCGCGGAAGTTTTCCTCCACACGGCTGCCGAAATTAAGAGTAGCCATACAGCCCTCAATATATCCGTCTAAAAGGTTATCCTTGCTTGTGCCGTCAGAGGTAAAGAGAGGAACATCAAT
Organism: uncultured Clostridia bacterium; assembly: GCA_937901145.1. Taxonomy (GTDB): domain Bacteria; phylum Bacillota; class Clostridia; order Oscillospirales; family Acutalibacteraceae; genus UBA6857. The sequence continues at coordinate 7,898 of CALCHE010000058.1, read as the reverse complement.
CCCCTTTTCACGATAGCTTTCGTAAAGATATTTCAGATATTCCTTATCGTCACCGTAATAACCGTACTCATTCTCACACTGAAGCATAATAACATTTCCGCCGTTAGTGCAAAGGTGAGGCTTAACCTGTTCGAAAAGCTTTACAAGGTAACGGTCAAAGTATTTTATGTAAGCTTTATTACTGCAACGGATTTCAATTTCGTCATCTGCCTGAATCCACCAGGGCAAGCCACCGAATTCCCATTCTGCACAGATATAGGGACCCGGTCTTACTATAGCCATAAGACCCTCTTCTGCGGCTTTCTGAAGGAACAGGGAAATATCAAGATTACCCTCGAAATCGTACTCTCCCGGCTGTTTTTCATGAAGATTCCACGCACAGTAGGTCTCTACACAGTTACAGCCCATAGCTCTCATCTTTCTGAATATATCTGACCAGGTGTCAGGCATATTACGGAAATAATGAACGGCACCGGAAATAATTTTGACGGGTTTTCCGTCCTTTATAAATTCATTACCTTTAATTTCAAATGTCATATTTACACCACCAAATGTTTTCTTTACATAAATTATATCATCATATTTTTCACTTATCAATATTTACGCTCTTTTTATTGATACTTTTTACCATCATAACTGAAGCGAGCACAAAAGCACAAAGCACAATAAACAGGAAGTAAGGAAAAAGTCCCGCTGACACTTTTTCAGCTAAAATACCGAATAATGGCGGAAGAGTCATTATCCCCACATAGGTCGAGGCCAACTGTACACCGATAACAGACGAGGAAATATCTCTGCCGAAAAGTGAAGGAACAAGATAAGACAGATTCGGAAATGTCGGTCCCATACCGAAGCCGAAGAGAAGAAGTCCCAAGGCGGCAGCAACCGACGGAAGCGGTAAAGCGATTATTACACAAGCACAGAAAAGTATACCGACACATATATAAAGAATGTTTTTACTTGCGAGCTTATTTCCGAATACACCCGACATAAATCTGCCGACGGTCATACCTACATAAAAGAGCATAGCTGTCTTCGCCGCACTTTCAGGAGTGAAAGCTTTATATTCAGCAAAAAATGTACTGCTCCATACCCCAGCAGTATATTCTGCGGCACATATCAAATAAAAGACAACACAGCTGAGAACGACCGAGGGCATCCTGATCATATCCTTCAGAGTAAGAGTTTTGGGTGCCGTCTCCTCCTGCTGAATATGCTTTTTCTCTTTCTTTTTCCAATAAGGAACTACACAGAAAATAAGAAGAGAAATGACAAGCTGAATTAGTCCCACAGTTATATATGCTCTTCGCCAGTTATTATCATCGGCGAGACAAAGTGACACAAGATAAGGACTGAGTGTCACTCCAAGTCCGTAAAAACAGTGCAGATAACTCATCTGTGAATTACTGCAGTAAAGAGCCACAAATCCGTTGAGAGCTGAATCTACAGTACCCGCGCCCATACCCAAAGGAACGGAAAGCAGGAAAAAATACACGGGACTCTGTGAAAAAGACAGTCCGATAAGTGCCAGAGCAGTCATCAGAGCACTGAATGCTGAAACGAGACCTGTGCCGAACCTTGCGGCCAATCTTGTGCTCAGTAGACAGGAAATAACCGTACATCCACTGACGGTCATACCGATATAACCCGCCAGAGAAACAGGCAGATTAAGGTCACTGTAAACCGCAGGCCATACTGTTCCGAGAACGGAGTCAGGCAGACCTACAGCCACATAAGAAAGAGCAATTATAACAAGCAAAAGCATTATACCCTCTCCTTATCAAGTCCTTTGAAAATTTTACGCAGTATAATAACAGCTATTATGCTCAGAACGAGCTCCGCACAGAACTGCGCCCAGGCAAGTCCGTAAAGCGGAAAAATTTTATTCAAAATAATAAGTGCAGGAATTTCTAGGAGAATCTTTCTCGTAACCGCAAAAATCATAGCATTTTTACCGTTACCGAGAGACTGAAATACACCTACAGCAAGGAAATCAAGGCAAAGAAACGGAAGAGCCATACAGAAGCCCTTTATAAGTCCTGAGCCGCAGCTGACAACCTCTGAGTTATTCATAAACAGGGTAATAATCCCCTCTCCGCCAAAGAAAAGAACAGCCACAGCAAGTACCGAAAGAGAGGTTATCAGTGTACCGGTAAAGGTTACAGTCTGTTTCATTCTTCTGTAATTCTTTGATGCATAGTTATAGGCGATAAGCGGTGCTACACCCTGAGAAACACCAAGGAAAACAAAAAGCGGCACCTGTGTTATTTTCTGCACAATTCCCATAGCGGCAATAGCCGTGGTACCGAATTCTGACACGGAATTGGTAAGAATAGTCATACCTGTAACATTCAGAAGATTCTGAACACAGGCAGAGATTCCGACTGTAAAAATACCTGTTACGATAGGCCTTCTTATATGGAAATCCTTCGGATTTATGCTGATTGATGTTTTCTTTCTGAGGATAAACATTATCAGCACAAGGAAATATGTACAGGACACACAGTTCGAAATAAAGGTGGCGAGTGCTACACCCTCTACCTCCATTCCCAGACCGAATGGCAAAGCAAAAATCGGATCAAGAATTATATTCAGAAGACATCCGCTGATAGTTCCTACAGATGCCAGAGCTGAATAGCCTTCGGAGCGGACAATATATGCCATAGTCGTCTGAAGAATAGCAGGAACCGCGCCAAAAACTACCGTCCACTTGATATAGGTCATAGTGGCATCAATTGTTTCACCGTCCGCACCCAGAACATAAAGGATATTTTTACCGAAGAATAGAAAAAGAAGCGAGAAGAAAACACTGCATATAAGCGCTCCGTAAAAAGAAAATGCAGAGCTTTCTCTTACGGTACGATAATCCTTTCTGCCCAGTGCTCTGCTCATCATACTTGAACCGCCTACACCGAAAAGATTATTAACTGCATTAAAGGCCAGTAAAACAGGAGCAGAAAGAGTAACTGCCGCATTCTGTACAGGATTATCAAGCATACCGATAAAATAAGTATCGGCAAGGTTATATATAATCATTACAAGAGAGCTCATCACTGTGGGCAAGGCAAGAGATGCTACCGCCGCAGGAATGGGCTTATTTTCAAAAAGATGTGTTTTATCAGTTTTTGCCAAAGGTTTTACCTCCGTAAATTTCAAAAGGGCTGTCGCACTTTTTTTAGCACAACAGCCCTGAAAAATTAATATTCAGCTTCGCCCTCGAACACGAGAACAGCGTTACCTGTGAGATAGATACCGTCATCGTTATAGGTTACAGCAAGGTCGCCGCCCTTAAGCTTGACAGTAACCTCCTCACCCTTTTTGCAGAAGCCGTTTTCTACAGCGGCTACTACAGCAGCACAGGCACCTGTACCGCAGGCAAAGGTTTCACCGTTACCGCGCTCATATGCTCTCATCTTAAGAGTATGGGAGTTAACCACTCTTACGAATTCTGTATTGATTCTTTCGGGGAAGATGTCAGCCTTTTCGAAGCAGGGACCGATTTTCTGAAGATCAAGTCCATCAACATTCTTATCAAATACAACACAGTGAGGATTACCGATATTGAGACAGGTAATGTTATAGCTGTTTGCACCGATAGTGATGGGATAGTCGATGATTTCCTCTTCGTCGAGAGTACAGGGAATGGATGCACAGTCGAAGGTAGGCTTGCCCATATAAACCTGAACAGCTGTTACACGCTTATTGGAGATATAAAGCTTAAGCTCCTTTATGCCTGAACCTGTTTCGACAGTGATTTCTTCCTTCTTTACGACACCCTTATCGTAAAGAAATTTACCTACACAGCGTATGGCGTTACCTGCCATAGCACCTTCACTGCCGTCACGGTTAAACACGCGCATTTTAGCATCGGCAATGTCGGAGTTTTCAATAAGAATAAAGCCGTAACCGCCGATTCCGTAATGTCTTTCACAGAAGTTGATACAGAGTGATTCGGGGCAGGTAATCTGTCCGTCACGGTTGTCGATAAAGATGTAGTCATTACCTGTACCGTGCATCTTTGAGAACTTGAAGATATTTCTGCTGGTTCTCATGCTGTTGATGTTGATAAGCTCTGTATTCTGCTGAGTGTAGTTGCTTGCCATAATGTCGAGCATAGCGTTAGCTGTGTCGAGAGAAGTGAAGCAGGCTATACCGAGCTGAAGAGCCTTTCTGTGAAGGGCAATATAATGATCCATAGTAGCATCAAAGAGTGCACCTGTGTAAACAATAAAGTCAATCTTTCCGCTTTCAAGAAGCTTGAAGCAGTAGTCGCTTTCTCTGATACCCTTTACATAGGTTACATTGATGCCTAAGTTTACGATAGCTCTGGCGGTATCCTTAGCAGCATAGATATTTATGCCGAGATCCTGAAGCTTCTTTGCAATAGAAACGATTTCATCAAGGTCGTGCTCATCAACGCTGAGAAGAACGCCCATTTCGGTTTTGTCACCCTTAGCATTTACCTTGATACCGGAGGATGTAAGACCTTTGAAGAGAGCTTCATTGAGAGTTTTACCGATACCCAAAACTTCACCTGTGGACTTCATTTCGGGTCCGAGGTAGCTGTTTACATCGTTGAGCTTTTCGAAGGAGAATACGGGTGCCTTAACTGCAAAGTAAGGAGGAGCCTCATAAAGACCTGTACCGTAGCCTAAATCCTTAAGTGCAGAGCCTGTCATAACCTTGGTAGCAAGATCAACCATAGGAACATTAGTAACCTTACTGATGTAAGGGATAGTTCTGGAGGCTCTGGGGTTAACCTCGATAACATAAAGCTGATTTTCATAAATGAGGTACTGTATGTTAACCAGACCCTTAGTACCGAGGGCAAGAGCAAGCTTTTCAGAGCAGTCAACAACTGTCTGTGTCATCTTGTCAGTAAGAGAGAAGGGAGGATAAACGGCGATTGAGTCACCTGAGTGAACACCTGCACGCTCAACATGCTGCATAATACCGGGAATAAGTACATCTGTACCGTCGGAAATTACGTCAACCTCGATTTCAGTACCGCTCATATACTTGTCTACAAGTACGGGATTTTCGATACCCGTGGAAAGAATCTTTTTCATATATCTTTCAACCTCGATATCGTTATGAACAATCATCATATTCTGACCGCCGATAACATAAGAAGGTCTGAGAAGCACGGGATAAGTAAGTCTGTTTGCAGCCTCAAGTGCTTCCTCTAAGGTCATAACACCGCAGCCCTTAGGACGCATAAAGCCGTATTTTTCGAGAAGAGCATCGAACTTTTCTCTGTCCTCAGCTGTGTCGATGCCCTCCTGAGAGGTACCGAGAATCTTTATACCGTTATCGTCAAGAAACTTGGTAAGCTTGATAGCTGTCTGTCCGCCGAAGGCAACAACAACACCGATGGGCTTTTCAACCTTGATGATATTCATTACATCCTCTTCGTTGAGAGGCTCGAAGTAAAGTCTGTCGGCTGTGTCATAGTCAGTAGAAACGGTTTCAGGGTTATTGTTTACGATAACAACATCATAACCGAGCTCTTTGAGAGTCCATACACAGTGAACGGAAGAGTAGTCGAATTCGATACCCTGACCGATTCTAATGGGACCGGAGCCGAGAACCATAACTACATCCTTACCTGAACGCTGATAACGTCTGGATTCGCAGGCCTTATCATAGGATGAATAGAAATAAGGTGTGGTTGCACTGAATTCTGCTGCACAGGTGTCAACCATCTTATAGCTTGCTTCTCTGTGGAATTCCTCAGGGAAGGTGCAGAACTTGCGGAGTGACTTATCTGTATATCCGAGTTTTTTAGCTCTGAGGTACTGCTCCTCGGTAATTTCTTTGCCTTCGATTTCATTTTCGAAGTTTGCAAGATTACGGAGCTTAGCGATAAACCATTTATCAATAGCGGTGATTTCGTGAATCTTATCATCTGAAATACCTGCTTTAATAGCCTCAAATACAGTGAAGATTCGTCTGTCATCAGCGATGTCAAGTCTTTCAAGAAGAGGAAGATCACTCACAGGAGCGGCATTGAGGGTATCAAGAGAGATTTCAGCACCTCTGACAGCCTTCATAATAGCTTCCTCAAAGGACTGACCGATGGACATAACCTCACCTGTAGCCTTCATCTGAGTACCGAGCTTTCTGGAAGAGCCGAGGAATTTATCGAAGGGCCATTTAGGGAACTTACATACCACATAGTCAAGTGAGGGCTCAAAGCAAGCACAGGTTTTACCCGTAATGTCGTTTACGATTTCATCAAGATTATATCCGAGAGCAAGCTTTGTAGTCATCTTAGCGATGGGATAGCCCGAAGCTTTGGAAGCGAGAGCAGAAGAGCGGGAAACACGGGGGTTAACCTCGATAACCGCATACTCGAAGGATTCGGGATTAAGGGCAAACTGACAGTTACAGCCACCTACGATTTTAAGAGCTGAAACAATGTCAAGAGATGCCTGACGGAGCATATTGTATTCCTTTGTGGAAAGAGAAAGTGCGGGAGCTACAACGATACTGTCGCCTGTGTGAACACCGACGGGGTCGAAGTTTTCCATTGAGCAGATAGCGATAGCATTACCTGCGCTGTCACGCATGGTTTCAAACTCAATTTCCTTCCAGCCCTTGATGTATTTTTCAACGAGAATCTGTGTGATGGGAGAAGCGTCGAGACCTGTCTTGGCGAAAAGACGGAGCTCTTCTTCGTTATAAGCAACACCGCCGCCTGCACCGCCGAGGGTGAAAGCAGGACGAACGATTACAGGATACCCGATTCTGTTTGCGATTTCGAGTGATGTCTCGATGTCATTTGAAATATCAGAAGGGATACAGGGCTGATTAATTGACTGCATTGTATCTCTGAAAAGCTGTCTGTCCTCAGCCTTATCAATAGCTTCTACATCAGTACCGATAAGCTTGACGCCGTTTGCCTCGAGGAAGCCTTCCTTAGAAAGCTGCATAGCAAGGGTAAGACCTACCTGACCGCCGAGACCCGCTAAAAGTGAGTCAGGCTTTTCGAGTTTGATAATTCTCTTTACGGTTTCTGTGGTGAGAGGCTCGAGATAAATTTCATCTGCCAGAGCCTTATCAGTCATAATGGTAGCGGGGTTGGAGTTAACAAGAACTACATTTACGCCTGCCTGCTTCAGAACACGGCAAGCCTGTGCGCCTGCATAGTCAAACTCAGCGGCCTGACCGATAACAATAGGACCTGAACCGATAACAAGAACTTTTTTGATATCTTTATTAAGTGGCATTGTTTACTCCTCCATCATCTTTAAGAATTTTTCGATAAGTGCATCATCGGGCTCGAACTGAACTGAGAATGCCTTCTTATCTGCATATTCGATACCTTCTACGGTACCGTCATTACCGTTATGGTGAGAGATAACTCCCTCTTTCACGCTGTCCTTTTTAACTACATAGCCGTGATTCTGAGTGGTGATAAGAGTTCTGGGAGTACCTACGATTTTAACAGGCTGATTTGAACCGTGATGACCGTAGGCAAGTTTTTCTGTTTCAGCGCCCTGAGAAAGCGCCATAAGCTGATGACCGAGACCGATACCGAATACAGGAAGCTTACCCATAAGCTCTCCGATCTGTGCAGTGATTTCAGCATTTGCACAGGGACAGCCGGGACCCTCTGAAAGAATTACACCGTCAGCCTCAACATCTGATGCTTTGAAATTATAAGGAAGAAGGGTAACCTTGTAGCCCTTTTCCATAAGAGCCTGCTCCATATTCTTTGTGGAGCCGAGATCTACTATAGCAATATGCTTTTTGCAGTCCCCTGCCGGTACAAATTCACTCTTTTCAGTACTTCCTGTATTTTCCACAGCGGAAACGATTTTATATTCCTTAATATCATCGAAGGAAGCGGGAAGCTCATCGCAGATTTTAGCATTGACTGTACCGCCGTCACG
>CALCHE010000057.1 GCA_937901145.1 uncultured Clostridia bacterium | reverse complement strand
TGACGGTGCTTTGCACCTTATTGAACAAAACCAGACGAAAAATATTTTAAATAAGAATGTGAGAATATTAGAAGAAGTATAAGTGTTATGGTTGGAAAAGGCTCTGTAAGACACAATGAAAGAAAGTTTAATGCTCTCAATACCGACCCGACAAGAAGCTGTTTGAACACATCTTTCATAAACGAAGATATCAAGGATGTGTATCATGAGCTTTTTGACAAAGCACTGCAAGATTACAATGCCAAACAAAACAGAACTGACCGAAGAATAGATGATTACTATAAAAAGATAGTGTCAGGAAAACAGGAAAAACCCTTTCACGAAGTTATTCTGCAAATTGGTAATAAGGATGATATGAACGCAGAAACAGATGAAGGCAGACTTGCCGAAAAAATACTGACAGAATATATCAAAACATTTCAGGAAAGAAATCCTAATCTCCGTGTTTTCTCTGCACATCTTCATATGGATGAAGCTACACCTCATCTGCATATTGACTTTGTACCGTTCACAACCGGCAGTAAGCGTGGTCTTGAAACAAGAGTATCATTAAAACAGGCTCTTGCAAAGCAAGGCTTTAGGGGTGGTACTCGAGGCGATACAGAGTGGAATCAATGGGTACTGTCCGAAAAAGAAGAGCTATCAAAAATTATGGAAAGATACGGTGTAGAGTGGGAACAGAAAGGTACTCACGAAAAGCATTTGTCGGTTCTTGATTATGAAAAGAAAATGCGTAGTCAGGAGGTTGAAGCTCTTACAGAAGAAATAGCTGAAAAGCAATGTGAACTTAAAGCAGTCAGAGAGCAGATTGAAACCTATGATGACGGCAGAGGTATTGAAAACCTGATAGAGCAATTAAACAGCAATGAGTTCACTTTACCCGAGCCAGCACCGCTTATGACAGCCAAAGCATACAAAACAAAATATGCAGAACCGTTGATATCAAAGCTGAAAACTCTTGTGAAAACAGTATTCGCAAAATATCTGAAAGCAGTTGAAGCACGAATAACAGCAAGAGGTTATAACAGCAGTTTACAGCGACGGGTTTCAATTCTTGCAAGGGAAAACAGTGAGCTTCGTGAACAGAACAGGTCACTTATTAGGCAGGTCAAGGATTATTCTCTCTTACAAAGGTTCTTCGGTAAAGAGAAAATCGATGAGCTGGTAAATCAGGCTAAAGGAAGAACAAAATCTAAGAAATATGAAAGGAATAGATAAATGAATAAAGAAGAAAAATTTATTGATGAACTGTTTGTAAAAACAGAAGAAACAGAGACGATAAAGCCTCAGACAACCGAAATCGTAAATATGGCTGTATGTAGCGTTGTACCCAACCTCAAAAATCCATATAAGTACCGTGAAGAGGATATGAAACTGTTAGAAGATAGTATCCGAGAAAACGGTATTATTCAGCCTCTTATGGTGCGAAAAGATGGCAAGGCTGATGTGTTTGAAATAATATCAGGACACAGAAGATACCTTGCGGCAACAAGGCTTGAAATGACAGAGGTTCCCGTTGTTGTATTGGATATCACAAAGGAAGAAGCGGATATTATCCTCGTTGACAGTAATCTGCACCGAGAGCATATTCTACACTCGGAGAAAGCCTTTGCTTACAAAATGAAAATGGATGCTCTTAAAAAGCAGGGCAAACGAACAGATTTAACTTCGGACCAAGTTGGACCGAAGTTGTCTGCAGATGAAATATCTGATACCGATAGTGCTTCTCAGGTGAAAAGATATATCCGTCTGACAAAGCTTATCCCCAAACTTCTTGCAATGGTGGATGAGAACAAAATATCCTTCTCTGTCGGTGTTGAGCTTTCGTATCTCACAAAAACAGAGCAAACTGATTTGTTTAAATTTATTGAAGCAGAGCTTTGTACTCCTTCACTTTCACAGGCACAGAAGTTGAAAAAGTTATCTCAGGAAGGCAAACTGAACGTTGAGGAAATATCTTCCATTATGAAACAGCCTAAAGCTAATCAGGTGCTGACAGTTAAAATCCCCGATGATAAAATCAGTAAATATCTCAAGCCTACTGCTACTGTAAAGGAAAAAGAAAATTTCCTTGCGAAGGCTGTTGAGTATTACGGAAAGCATCTTATGCGACAGAAAGACAGAGGTGCGAGATAATGACAGAAAAGATTATATCCTTTTGTGAGTATGTGAAATTCAGAAGCTTATCTGTACTGAGCGGTACCCGTGCAGAATGTGTATTGGGTAAAATAGAAAAAACTGAAACCGAAGAATATGAAATCAACGGTGTCAGATATATTGTAACCAAAAAATTCAGCACTAAAGAAAGCAAAACAATGAAAGAAAAAATATCAGCTTTTATCGGAAGCGATTTTGCACATTTGACAATTGCCGATGATATAAATACACTTAATACAGAATATGTAAATTCGACTGCCGGAGAAGGGAGGATAAATGCAGTCAGATAATTTTGGCATAACAGCCATCTATTGCCGTTTGTCCCGTGATGACGGTACGGACAGCGAAAGCAACTCAATTGGTAATCAGAAAAAGTTGCTGTCACAAAAAGCAAAAGAATTGAAGCTCACCAACACAAAGTATTATGTTGATGACGGTTATACGGGAACGAATTTCAACAGACCGGGATTTCAGGCAATGCTTGAAGATATTGAAATGGGATATGTAACAACCGTAATGGTAAAAGACTTATCACGTCTGGGCAGAGATTATGTTTCTGTCGGTCACTATACGGATAACTTCTTTCCTGAGCATAACATCAGATTTATAGCAGTCAATGACTTGGTTGACAGTAATGAAGGTGATAATGAAATTGCACCGTTCAAGAATATTATGAATGAAATGTATGCCCGTGACATAAGTCGCAAGGTCAGAAGTTCACACCGCATAAGAGGAAATCTCGGTGAGCCCTTATCTCAACCGCCTTACGGGTATATGAAAGATCCGAATAACAAAAAGAAATGGATTGTTGATACTGAAGCTGCAGAAGTTGTTAAAAGTATCTTTGCAATGTGTATTGAGGGTAAAGGTAATGAAACTATTGCTCGTATCTTGCAAGAAAACAAAGTGATGATACCGATGGCATATTGGCAAAGCAAAGGTCTTAACCGTGGCGGTAAGAAAACACAGCCGAACCCGTACAAGTGGTGTAAAACTACCGTGCAGAAGATATTAGCTCAGCAAGAATATTGCGGTGATGTAGTGAACTTCAAAACCTATTCCAAGAGTTTCAAGAATAAGAAAAGACTTCAGAATCCCGAAGAAAATTGGAAGATTTTCAAGAATGTTCACGAGCCGATAATTGACAGAGACACCTTTGAAACGGTTCAGAAGATGAAAGCCAAAGGTAAACGCAGAGCACCTAATCCCGAACATGCTGAAAAGAATATGTTCTGCGGATTGTTATACTGTGCCGATTGCGGAAGTCCCTTATGGTTCAATGTCAATCATCCTA
>CALCHE010000056.1 GCA_937901145.1 uncultured Clostridia bacterium | reverse complement strand
GGAAAAGCTTGCCTGTGAAGGATTTCTTTTCGCCTTCCTCTTTGATAACGAGCTTAGCGCGTTCTTCGTCCATGTTAGCCTTTGTGAGCTTGGGGATAATCTGAACGAAGAGAACTACGCCGATTACGCCGAAGATGTAAGCGATGCCGTGACCTACGGAAACGAGAGCCTGATACTGCTCTGCTACAGTAGCCTTAGCAGCTGAGAAAGCGGGTGTAGAGGTAAGTGAACCTGAAAGAAGACCTACGATCATAGCTACGAAGCCGTCCTGATCAGTGATGGAACCGCCGTAACCGATAACCTCACCGAGAGCGATACAGCCTGCAGCGGAGAGACCGCCGGCGAGGATGATGATAAGACCTAAAAGAACATAGGATTTGAAGTTTCTTTTGAAATTGCCGAAGAACTTCGGACCTGCGATAAAGCCTACTGATGTAACGAAGAGAACAAGACCGAAAGATTCGACAAGTGAAAGTCCTGCATTGAAATCATAAGGCTTTGATGAAAGTGCGAAAACCAACTGTCCGTCTGCGTTTACACTGAAAGCCACAGCACCGAGAAGAAGTGCGATGATGAAAACGCCTGCGTCGCCGAGAGAGATACCTTTAACTGTGATTCTGCCGAGGGCATAACCGCCGAAGAGAACAGCGAACACAACTAAAAGCAAGGTTGAGATGTTACTGATGGAAATGACTCCGCCTAAGAAACTCATAATTGAGACCTCCGATAGTTTTTATTTTTTAGTATATCTTTTACCTCGAATATTCTATCATTTACTATAAAAAAAGACAAGAATAAAACTGTACAAACATAACAAATTAAACATAGAGGTTTTGTTTAATAAGTACATACATTATTGTCGGCAAAGAAAATTAAAATACAGCGCAAAAAAATAAAAAAAGTTTAGAAAAACACTTGACTTTTGTATTTCATAGGTGTATAATACCACTTGTTCGTTGCGGAATTGTGTAAGGGTAGCACAGCAGACTCTGACTCTGTTTGTCTGGGTTCGAATCCTAGTTCCGCAGCCAAAAACCTCGTTCTTTGAACGAGGTTTTTCATTTATGTCCGCAGGACATAACTTCGTTTATCTGCTTTAGCAGATAACTTCATTTGAGCGTAGCTCAACTTCATTCCGCTTGCGGACATAAAACGAAGTTGCCTTACGGCAAATGAAGTGGCTTTGCCAATGAAGTGTGCCTTCTGCATAATGATGTTGCCCTTCGGGCAAACAGATTGACTTTTTTTGTTTGTTGTTATACAATAAACTTGAGGTGATTATATGGCTTTTATTATTTATTTTTGTATCTGTATTTGTGCAATAATAATTTTTGCTTTATATATCAGAAAAATTATAAAACATATAAACAAAAAGAAAAAATTGAATCAGATTCATCACCTTTGGAGATAAAAACTGAATTTGAAACGGTTAAGTTTCAGGCTGAGATAGTTAACTTGACTTGTCGAGTGGAAATGGTAGGCATCAAAACACCAAAATCTGTTGAAATTTATACTGTTGAATTTAAAAATGATGATGAGTTAATTAAACTTGATATTCCTCAGGAAATGTATGATGGTCTTGAAATAGGACAAATCGGTGAAGTGACATTGGTTGAGGGAGAAGTATACAGTTTTGTTATTTGATTTAATATAAATTATATGTTTATAAAGGAGTATAATTTTATGAGAATGATTATTTTGATTAGTTCGTTTTTAGTTCTTATTTCCTGTATAGTTATGGCAATAGTGCAGATTAAAGAAAAGAAACTTAAGTCCCCGTTTATGTTGTTGATAGTTTTTACTTTTTTTACTGCATTTTTTATGATTCTTAAAATGTTTGGTGTTTTATAATACTGATTAATTATTGTATGATTAAACTAATGGTTCTAAAATGCGACGTACTTTCATGATTACTTCGCAATATTGCGACGGCACCCGAAAACCCTTGATTTTACAAGGGTTTTCGGCTTTTTTATGCCGAAAAAATCGACTATTTCCCAATAGTCCCAAAATGGCCATTTTTTAAGACCATCCAGCTTTGAACCGGTGCAATGTGCAAATTTAATAAAAATACCATACATAAGACCTATTTTAAAGAAATTTAATTTCAATAAAATAGGTCTGTTTTTATTACTTAACCATATCACTTGAAAACCAAGAAAATAAGTGCTAAAATTACACAAAGAATATTCCTCAGGGAATTTACAAAAAAGGAGAAAGTATTATGAAAAACAAAAAGAAACTGATAATCGCAGTGATAGCGGTTATTCTCGCTCTGGCTCTTGTAGGAACAGGTATATATTTTTATCTTATGAGATATAATACCGATGAAAAAGATACCGATGAATTATACAGACAGAATGTTGCTTCTGTCGGTTATGAGAACACTATTGAAACAGCATATCCCCAGACTGACCTTTATGAAATAATTGACAGTCATTTCCGCGGGAAGCTTCCGGAAGGTAAAGCAGAAAAGAAGGCAGCTGTTATCGGCTATGACGGATGCCGTGCAGATATACTTGCAGAGGTTCAGGAAGAAAACAGTGCTGTCAGTTATTTGCTGAAAAACGGCGGTTCAAATAATCTCACCTATAGCGGCGGAGTGAATTTTCCTGCAGAAAACACTCAGGCAACTTCAACTGCACCCGGTTGGTGCTCAATACTTACAGGTGTATGGTCTGATGTTCACGGTATAAACTGGAATGGCGAAGTAAAAAAGCTTGAACCCAAAATGCTTATGACAACACTTATTGAGGATGCTGTTATTGACAATGCCGCATTCATCACAAAGTGGAAGGGACACTTCACAGACAGTGACTCAACATACATAGATGAAAAAGCATATTGCGAAGAAAATAACATTGACATTGACTTCAATCTGCGCAAAAATAAATCTGATATTCATAAAGGTGCTATGGAAGAAGTAGCAAGAGAGGACTGTGCTGATTTCGTTTTCGTTATCTATGAAAACACAGACTCTGCCGGTCATGACTTTGGTTTCTCATATAACAATCCGATTTACAAAAATGCCTTCAATAAAAAAGATGCTTACGGTTATGAGTTGATCAAGGCTATAGAATCAAGAGAAACCTATGACAGTGAAGATTGGCTTATTATAGTGACAAGTGACCACGGCGGTTTCGGTACGGGCCACGGCCACGCAAGCATTCAGGAAAGAATGACCTTTGTTGTTATGAACAGAGCTTGGAAATAAAGATTATAAGAACGCCTCCGTGCTTTTGCAGGGAGGCGTTAAGTATTCAGAGGGAAATTGCTCAGAGTTTTTTATCGTGATAATGTACGGTTATTTCATTGTTTTCGATAAAAACATCTGCTGAATAATCACCAAAATTTAAATCAAAGAGTCTGATGTCTGCAATTTCCTCGGGGAAGCAGGGGTTAACAACGATTTCACCTGTAAGGGCATTAACTGAAATACCCATCATACCCTCAATAACCTGTGAAATAAAAGT
>CALCHE010000055.1 GCA_937901145.1 uncultured Clostridia bacterium | reverse complement strand
TATAGGGTACAGTGATTTCGTACTGTTTGGCCAGTGCCGTGGCAAAATACCAGGCGATCATCATATTCACATAGTACTCATCGCTTTTAACTTCAGAAACGAGCTTAAGATGATTTGCGTCGAAGCTTTCGTCGAGAAAATAGGAAAGCAGCAGGCCTATGCCGTATCTAAGGGTGTAGGTCTCCGATGACTTTAAGTATTCTGAGGCAAGACAGAAGGTTTTTTCGGGATGCTTTTTCAGCACGGCAGGACGGGTGCAGTCGTTGGTAGCCCAGTTATCCGTAAAGGGAACAAAGCGGCGAAGCTCCGTGATACATTCGTCGATGTCCTTCATCTGACAGATAATAAAGCCGTGCAGATTATCCTCCTCATAGTATTTGTGAGGAAGGTCAGAAAGAAAGTCTTCGTAGTCTTCACTTTTGTATATTTCTTTTGCAAAAGAGCGAAGAGAGGGAGTGCGTACACCGATGAACTTTTCTCTCGGAAGAGTGGGGATCAGACCTGCCGTAAAGAGAGCATATTTTTCATCCTGCAGAGAAAAGAGTCTGTCTCTTATTTCTTCGTTTGTCATATTTCGTTTACCTTGCCCACATAAAGCTGCTCCAGACGGTTGCCGAGGATTTCTTTGAGAATTTTGTAAGGTTTGTCGCCTGTGCAGTGGCCTGTTACAATGAGCTGTAAGGAGCTTTTTTTCAGCACCTCAGCCATTCTGCGTATTTCTTCTTCACTGCTTTTATAAAGGTGAAGCCCTCCGAAATAGGCATAGACGCTTTTTCCGCAGAAGACTTGTTCTACCTCGCGCAGAATGTTTTCAGGGCCTGCGTGGCTGCAGCTGTTAAAGATAACAAGTCCCTTTTCTGTTTCGAAAACGAGGGTTTGTTCGTGGTCAAAGTCGTCTGGGATAAGCTTTTTGTTTATCTTTTTATAAAGACCTGCTTTTTTGCCGATGAGGTCCAGATTGTCACAGGTATGACAGACAAGATGAACACCTTCTCCGAGTTTCTGCGTCCCATTTACACGGACTATTCTGTCTCTGTGTTTATCTGTGAGCCCCTTTTTTATGCCTATGTATTTTGTAAAAATAAATTTTTTACCGTAGCAGCTGTTATTGCAGTTGGAGCTTATATAAAAGCGTGCGGTTTTGTTTAGACTGAAAAACTTATCCATACCGTCGGAATGGTCGTAATGAGCGTGTGATAAAATTCCGATGTCGACCTCAGAAAGATTTACACCGAGACTTTCTGCATTCTCGGAAAAGAGAGATGATGCTCCTGTGTCAAGAAGATAAGTTTTACCGTTTTCAACTATGTGAAATGAAAGTCCCCATTCACCTTTGAGTGAAGAGTCCGAAGGTGCGATATTATCACTCAATACCGTTATCTTCATTTTTTACTTTCCTTTCTCTTCTTTATAAAAGAGGGAGTAACTTTGTCGAGAATTTTTTCCAGAGCTTCGAATTCTTTTTCGGCCTGAACGGCATCCTCCTCGAGCCTTTTATCCATATCGTAGTAAAGAATGTTACAGCCACATTCCTTGCAGGTCTGCTTCACATAAAACAAGCTCAGCTTTTTGCCGCATTTGGGACATTTATCCATTACACTTCCTCCTTTACGGTTCTGGCAGAGACCTCTTCTCTTCTTCTCTGAACCTCAGTCTGTATGTTTTTAAGCTTTTCTCCCTCAAGGTCGTAGAACTTGTAAGGAATAAGTGCGAGGAGACCAAGAACGGCGGGGATGACCGTGATGAGTGCCCAGAGCCAGAACTTTGTGTTTATCGGTGAGGTTTCAGAAACGACCATCATCTGTGTTGCTTCGTCTCTTACGAGACCTACTACAGGGATAAGAGCAGTACCGAGAGCAGTAGACAGAGTGCCTGTAAGCTTGCCCATAAAGGTGAGAACGGAGAATGCCATACCTTCATTTCTTTTTCCTGTTTCATATTCCATATAGTCTACGGTTTCACTTATCATCTTGGTGGGAATAACAGCACCGATTGAGGTGTTGAATGCATTTGACATACCCTGAAGCATAAGCAGAGGTACGATAACACCCATATTCGTGTAATGTTTGCTGCCGAGAAGGAAAACCAATGCGGTTACACCTGCATTTATAAGAGCCACTCTGACCACAATCTGTCTTGAGGTCCAACGTTTTTCGAGAATGGCCATAAGGGGATATGTCACCCAGCCGACGATAGTACCGGGAATACCTGCCAGCAGTGAAAGACTGTTTACACCCAGTGCGTTGTAGTAATAGTAAACGCTGAAAGTGCCGCCGATGCCGCCGAGAGTCGAAATAAGATTTGAAAGCATAATGAGAACCAGTGGCTTGTTTTTGAAAAGGAAGGCAAAGCATTCACTGAGCTTCGGTTCGTCATTTACATAAACGACTCTTTCTTTTGTCTTGGTTCCGGCGAGAGAGAAGAGATACATACCGAAGGTACCTGCGATAATGCTCAGCACAAAGAATACCTGTGAAAGGGAAAGAGGAATTGTGCCGTTTCTGGAAAGGTCGATACATACGGTGATGATGATTCCGGGGATACCGCCGATGATGCCCGAAATGAGACGTGCGGATTTGATAACTCGGGAACGGTCAAGAGGACTGGGTGAAATGGCGGATGAAAGACCCCAGAAGGGAATGTCGCCGATGGTATAAAAGAACTCCCAGATAAAATATGTAATACACATATAAACTATTCTCATAGGTCTGGAGGCTGAATCGGTCAGGAAGATAGGTCCGCCGAAAAACAGCACGGTAGTGATACCTAAGAAAATAGGCACAAAAATGAGGTAGGGTCTGAGCTTACCGTAGCGAGTACGGGTTTTATCAACTACGGCTCCCATAAGAGGGTCATTGAAAGCATCCCAGAAAGCCATAACGGTGAGCATGGTTGAAACCACTATTTCAGGTACACCGAAAACGCTTACCAGGAAGAAGGCTCTTTGGGCTGTCATCATATTGTAGCCGATGCACTGTCCGCCGTTTGCTATGCCGTAAATAAGGGTTTCCTTGACGCCGACATAGCGCTTTTCTTTTGTTTTTTCCATAATATTTTCTCCTTAAATCAGTTATGTGTATATGGGTGCGGAAAGGGAAATAAGGTGACCGTCTTCACCGTTAAGCTTCCCCCACAGCTCAAATATATAATAGCTGTTTTCTTCGAGGTCGAGGGATATTGTGCAGTTTTCTGCTTTGCTCTCATAGATGGTTTTATCACCCTTGGTTATTATCTTTATTGTTTCAGCTGAAAGGGTGTATTCATCTCTGAAAAGGTCAGCTCTGGAATGATCAAGAGTTACGGTGAAATCCTTTTTATCGGGTTTAAGTGTGTCACCTACGGAGCATCCGTCAGTATTTATATCCATAAAGATACCGAGAGACAGCTGTGTTCTGCCGTTTTTTATGGCTTCTTTAATCTTTTCGGGAGTGATTTCTCCGTCGATGTGAAGGAATGTACATGCACCGATAAGCTTATTTCCTGCTGTTCTGTGCCAGTCCCTGCCGAAGGTGGGAGCGATACGGTAGCCTTTATCTAAAAGTGACAGCCACCATTTTCTTGCTCTGTGGTTGGCAGGGGTCATAAGCATTTCTCCCTCAGACCATATTTCCATATAATTTATGAGGGAAAAATCCTTTACATCGTAATCCCAGCGTCCGCCTGTACATATCGGTGTACCGAGTTGGTAGGGATGCGCCATACCTACGAGACCGCCGCTTTCACGGATAATGCGCAGATCGCTGTCGATGTCGGTTATATTGAAGCAGTCGATCATTTTTCCTGCATTAAGGGAGAGAATGTGTCCGTGGTAGGTGGTGTATTCCGTTCCCTTGAGAACGGGGATATCAGCATATAAATCGATTTCATCCCATCCCGAAACCGTATTGTGGTCCGTAAGACAGATGCCTGAGAGGTGTCTCTCTTTGGCTGTGTCCAGGAGCTCCTTTATACTGAAGCTGCCGTCTGAATGAAGAGTGTGGCAGTGAAGCTCACAGGGATACCATTTTTTCATTATTCCGCCTCCCCTTCGATTTTTATTCTGCAGGTGCAGATGTCAGTAACTACGGCGTGGACATTAAGCGAAAGTCTCCACTGACCGGGGATGATTTCACCCTTAAGAAATCCGGGAGAAGCGAAATCCTTACTGATTTCGTGATATTGCTCTTTGTCGTGACGGTGGACTGCACCTCGGAATTCCACGGGGGAGTCAAGAGAAACCGTGACCAGATTTTTCAGCGGTAAAAACTCTTCGTAATCAGTATACCTGTCTATGTCCTCGGGAGCGTCACGGAGAATGTTTTCTCTGATAAGCTCATAGCTTTTTTCTTTATCCTCCAGGTTTTTCGGAGAATAGGAATAGGTGATGAGCAGCTTTCCGGTTCCTTCGGGAACATCGAAAAACATATAACGGTTGCTTCTGGTGTCGTCGGGATGTAGAAGAGTCTCCGTCTCTTTGAAAATTATTTTAGCCATGCCATTTACCTATGTACTTTCCGTATTTTTCTGTGTAAGCATCCACTAATTTTTCAGCGATGGGGTAGGAACAGATAAGCGGATGTACCGTGAGTGCTTTGACTGCTTTCTGTCTGTCCTTTTTCATAATAGCCTCTACTGTAAGGTTTTCATAGTCCTTTACGGCACGGATAAGATTTCTCTGCATAGTGGGGATGTTTTCGATTTTATGAGGGTGAACGCCGTCTTTGTCCACGGTACAGGTGAGCTCGCATACATCCGTATCATCGAGAAAGTCGAGAGCCCCCTCATTGGGAATGGAGAGCACCATCTGAACAAGCTTACCTGTATTTTTTGCCTTGATAAACTCGAGAGCCACGGCAGCGTAACCACCCTTTTCAGGCTGGGCAAGATATTCTTCTACTGTGGGAACAGGGAATTTTTCTTTCCTCAGATGTCCTGTTTCGATGGAAAAATAGCTGTCCTCACGCATAGCATAATGCTTCATAAAGCAGTGGAAGGCTTTTTCAAACTCGTTTTCTACATCGATAGTGCGCATTTCCTCCATCATCATATTATTGATTTCGAGGATGGTTTCACCTCTTGTCTTGGCACCGGAAAGAACAGAGGAAACAGCCTTGTCACGGTAGTGGTAGAAATAAAGATATTCATTGGGGAGATAGTTATCGGAAAGCTCCACAAGCTCTCTGTCGAAATGAACCATTTCCGTATCCTCGTAAAGACGCGGATGCTTGAGAATCTCGTCTGTGCAGTTCTCATCACCGTCTCTGAAATCACAGAACCAGGAAAGGTGGTTAAGACCGAAGCATTCACAGGTTAATTTTTCTCTGTCTGTCATATTTTTAAGCTGACGGAGGAAGCCGCTGGGAGCATCGCAGACGCCGTAAACATTATCGTAGCCCATAGTGCGCAGAGCCTGTGTAACCAGACCGCTTGGGTTAGTGAAATTGAATACAGGCGCATCCTTTTTGGAAAGCTTCTTTATTTTTTCGCAGTATTCGATAAGAGTATGTATGGAGCGCAGAGCCATGGCGAAGCCGCCTGCACCTGTGGTTTCCTGACCGAGTACACCGAGATTGAGGGCAGTTCTTTCGTCGAAAACTCTGCCTTCGTCACCCTCGGCACGGATGGTGGTAATGATGAAATCCGCATCCTTCAGAGCTTCGTCGGCGTCAAGTGTGAGAGTAAAGTCAAGCTCAGGTGCGAGAAGTGAAGAAATCTTCTTTGCGATTACACCGTAGGTGAAAAGCTTTTCTTTATCGATATCCATAAATACTACCTCGGTAATGCCTGTATCCTTGGCACCGAGTGCGATTGATTTGGCTAAAAAAGGTGAGCGGACACCGCCACCGCCTAAAACTGCTAACTTCATATTTTTTCTCCTGTCCTTTATTCTTCTATATTCGCTGTGCTTGTTATGATAGGCTTTCCGTCTCTGTCGAGAAGGGGAGTGAGGCCTCCCGAATTACCCGACTGAATATACATATAATTTACGCCTGTTTTGGTATCAACGATAATTTGTATAAGATTCGAAAATGCACTGCCCTGTTTTTCGGTTACAATAAATCTTTTGTCTTCCTTTGCCATAATCATTCTCCTTTGAATTTTTCGGATATAGCTTCATCGGGGAAGTCAAAGAAAAACCACCCCTTGCTTTCGCCAAGGTTATATTCTTTAAAATAAGCATTCATTTCCTTAGCTGTTCTGACGAGGCTTTCGTTCTTATATCTGTAAGCCGTGCTGATGAAATGAACACAGATGTTATCTCCGTCGCACTTACAGCTGTCGAGGAAGGGTTTGGCACATTTATGCCATTTTCTTTCAGGCTCGAGACCGTAGCGGTCCTGTACCGTAGCTGTCTGTGTTTTGCTGAGCTTTACGGGATAAATTTTTTCGCTCCATTTTTTTCCTTGATCCTTCCAGTAGGAAAAGTCGAGTCCGCAGGGAGCTTTCTTTCTGAAATTCGGCATTACCTTGCATCGCCTCATCAGCACTATCTTTCCTCTGCATTCTGACACAGAGGGTATTTCCGAGCCAAGATACCACTTTTCTTCGTTTCCTCTTATGTACTGTGAGTAAAAGGCGGGGAAGAAAAAGCGACTCTGAATACCCCTGTCCTGCTTTACGCTCATTACGATGAATTCATCGGGGTTTTCCTTCAGAAAATCAAGACAGTCCTTAAGCACGGCAGAAAAGGAAAGAGAAAGCGTTTTATTTTTATCCTCATAGCAGTCGGCTAAGGAGTGAACAAGATAAAAATCATTCTTTTTTCTGTTAAGGCGCACATCGATAAGTCTTACACCGAGGGCGAACTGCTCACGGAGGGTGAGAGACTGACACCTGCAAACCTTTTCCATATCCACGAAGGCGGTAAGGCTGTCGTGAGTGCCGAAAAGATTTATTTCAGAGATTTTTTTACTGTCCGGATACTTCATTTTTTCACCCCTGCATCAGAAATTCTTTATAATAATATAGTATAGCATTTATGATTTTTCCAGTCAATGGATTTAAGCCTTATTTATGGAGTAAAAGTGTAAAAAAACAAGGTGCAGATTTAAGCAATCTGCACCTCAGACTGATGACAAACCCTCGTTTCTCACCGATTTGAGGGTTGATTTTTTATCA
>CALCHE010000054.1 GCA_937901145.1 uncultured Clostridia bacterium | reverse complement strand
TTCATTATATATCACACAGGATTGCCTCTGTCAATAAAACCGTTTTCATCTTAAGGAAATCTTAAGATTTCAGATCTCTTTTCCGCAATAAAAAAAGACAGACTCTCTTTCGAAAGTCTGTCCTGATATACATTTATTTAGAAATAGTTCCGAGATAATCCTCGATCATCTCAACCATACTTGGATCGAGATTTACGATGGGAAGGTTGAGAAGCTGACGGAGCGTGAAGGGCTTCACTGCGAGCATAAGAGGACTTTTGAGAAGCTTACCTGCTGCGCCGCCTACCATACCGAGAATATCTTCACTCTTAAGGAGATCGCCGATGGTGTCGTCGAGTGAGAAGCAGTCGTCTCTCTTTGTGCTGTCCTTTTCTACGAACCAGTTACGAACCATTGACTTTGCGTCATCAGGTAAAGAGTATTCGCGGGGATATTCTTCCACACCTGTGATGATGTAGGTTTCCTTAATATCTCCTGCTGTAACGGTAATCTTGTTATCGCCTGCTTTTATTTCCATATCCTCGAATACGAAGATACCTTCTGCAGTTACAGTTTTCTGTTTGTTGTTAACCTTAATCTGTACCTTATCGCAGTTTGAGTAAACCTTGAAGGTCTGTGTGCCGATTTTTCTGAGAGAATATCTGTCACCTACGAGGTGTACGAACTTATCGTCTGACCAGAAAGCCTTGTAAAGCCAGAAAGCATCCTTCTTTGTCTTTCTGTCGAAGGTAACGAGACCCTTATTATTTCTACCCTTGACGCCGCCCTCATTTCTGATAGCAGAGCCGAAGTCAAACATATTCCATACATAGGAGCCCCATATCCACTTGTTTGCATTGATGCTCTTGATGTAGTGCTCGTGATAGAGAGCCTGATAGCCTTCGGAATAGTCACCCTGGAAGGGTGCATCATTAAAGTAACCGAGAACGCCCTCAGCACCGTATTCGGAAATACCCATCTTAAGATCGGGATTAGCAGCGTGGAATTTTTCGAGCCATCCATCCAGGCCGTCGCAGGTCTTCATATACCAGCCGAAGTAATGATTATAGGCAAGAATATCTGTAACTCTGTTAA
>CALCHE010000053.1 GCA_937901145.1 uncultured Clostridia bacterium | reverse complement strand
TCTTTGCATTTGAGTGTTTTGTCTTCGTACATGATTTTTTACCTCGCTTGAATTTGAAATCGCCCTTATCGGATTTGCACCGAAAAATTTTCTCCTTTTGAGTTCAGGGCATATAATCAGACCTCGTTCTGAAGTCTTTTTTTAAGTTTTCTTCTCGCTCTCTGCAGAGCGCTGTCCACGGATTTGACAGTGGTATCGGTCTTTTTAGCTATATCACAGTAGGAAGAACCCGCCAGATGAAGCATAAAGATTTCTCTTTCTCTCTCAGAAAGCTCACCGTTAATGACAGATGTGATATACTCTGCATTTTTGTCAGATAGCAGGCTTTCCTCAGGCGTAAGCTCCCTCGCGCCGCTGTTTATCTGACTGTCCAGAGAGACTATCATATCCTCAGGGATGTGTCTTTTGGTATTAGTTGCTCGCAGAACACCGATGATTCGGTTTTTCATACAGCGGGATGCATAGGTATTAAAGGAAGCTCCGCCGTCCTTATCGTAGGAATAAACGGCTCCTAAAAATCCTATCATACCCTCCTGGACAAGATCGGATATAACCTCGCTATCTGATGAAAAGGATGAGGCAATGTATTTAGCCACATTCATATATCTTTCTGTAAGCACAGCCAGAGCTTCATCGTCTCTTTCTACGGCGAGAAAGACAAGCTGTTCATCACTTAACTGAAAATAATTATCCATCTATAGACTTATCCAATCCTAATACTTATGAATATAATATAGTAATTTTTTTACAAAGTCAACTGATTTTTTATACAAAATGTACAAGTGTTTTTTGTTGCTTTACCACAAGAAATTACAATACAGAACAAAAAAATCCGTCCCGAATAACAGGACGGATTAAATTTATCCTTTTGTAGCTAAAATAGCATCAATAAGCATCTGCTGTGCTTCCTTAGCTTCAGGGGTGGGGAAAAGCGGATAGGGATGGTCAAGTCCCTGCTTAAGCATAAATGTGTGTTCAATTCCCTGCTCAGTAAGCATTTCAGAGAATTTAATAATGTCAGGACAGAGCATATCCTTGGTGCCTGTAAAAAGGCTTATGTAGCCGAGATCCTCAAAGGAACCGTAAATGGGACTTACCACAGGATCCTTACGGTCCAGGTCCCCTGCCCACTTAATACCGATGTCGATAAGTCCGTGCATACCGAGCATAGGATCGATAGGCTCGATTTCTTCTACCTCTTCATTTTCCATAGTAACGTCCATCCAGGGAACATAGAGGAAGAGCTGCTCGGGCTCGAGAATATCAGCCTTAAGATCTCTTATCTTCTGAGCCAGAACGAGACTCATAGCACCGCCTGAGGAGTCACCGGCAAAGATGATGTGCTTTACTCCCTCTCTTGATGCGATGTCGAGATAGAACTCCATCATAACCTCGTATGATTCCTCGCAGGTATAATGAGGAAGTTTCGGATAAATAGGCATCACCACAGGACACTGAGCGTTCTGAGAAACATTATTAATCAGCTTCCAGTGATACTTAAGGGGGTTATTGAGATAACCGCCACCGGGAATGTAAATGAGAAGAGTGTCAGTAAAGGTTTCCATATTGAAATAGTAGACCTGCATATCATGCTCATACACATAGTTATAAGGTATATCCATCGAAACACCTGATGGCTTTTCGTGAGGCTCGAGATTAGTCTTCTCTCTGAGCTTAATGTTTTCTATATAGCCCTCGCCCTCCTCATAAATAGAGTCACGGTCGATAAGCACCATCCATACCTCTGCCAGAGTCGCCATAACAGAGCGCTCATATTTTAAATGTGAAATACCGTACAGTGCTGCAAAAAGCACAGTCGCTATAATAACCGTGCTTGATACAAGCTGCAGGATTTTTTTCTTTTGTTTCTTCATATTATCCTCCTATATAAACTCCATAAATTCTCTTCAATATTGTAATTATAATTGGATATTATGAACAAAGTGCTAATACACAGTAAAAAATCAACAAATAAAGTGTATGTGTTGATTTTTAATAGACAGGTGTCGATGTTTTCTTTTAACGCAGAGGATGCTGGAAGGCGGGGGGGGCGAAGCACGGCATTTATGCCGTTCCCCGCGCGCGGGGCGCCGTATACGGCGGCTTCGCCCCCCACTGTTTCCGCAAACAAAAAAGCACCTGCACGAGGCAGATGCCTATACTATTATATATTATAATCCGAGCTCTTGTGCAAAACGGTCAATTACCTCTGCATACTCTTTTCTGCCGTGGATAAAAGCCTGAGCGTGATCTGCCTCAGGAACGAGTAAGATTTCTTTCATCTCACTTGCACAGGCTTCATAAAGCTCACAGCACATATAAGCAGGAACAAGTCCGTCCTTTTCACCGTGAACGAAGAACATGGGCACCTTTGCTTTTTTCACACTTTCGATAGGTGAAACATCGAAAAGGTCCATACCGTGATTTATCTTACCCGCGAGGAATACACCCTTGGTTATAGCTTTACTTCCCTTTAAGCCGAGATTAGCTATTTTCCAGTTAAAGAAATCCTCTGCTACGGTAAATCCGCAGTCAGCTACGGTAAATTTTACATTTTCGGGAAGGTCGTCTCTTCCGCTCATCATGCAGACTGTAGCACAGCCCATAGAAACACCGTGAAGAATAATCTTTATGTCCTTTCCGAAGGTGTCCGTAAGGTAACCGAGCCATTTCATACAGTCTTCTCTCTCGTTATAGCCGAAGGTGCACCATGTACCTTCGCTTTCACCTGAAGCTACGTGATCGGGAAGAAAAACATTGTAGCCCTTTTCTATATAATACTGTACGAATTTTGAAAACTCCCTTTTTCCGGTACTTCTGTAGCCGTGAGCGCCGAAAACATAAACATTGCTTTCCTTTTCAGCTTTAACAAGATAACCCGTGAGTCTGTAGCCCTTATCGGAAACGATAAAATGTCTTTCATAACCGTATTCCTCGAGCCATTTAAGGTTATTCTGCAAAAACTCACCCAGGTGACTGTTATCGCAACCCGACATTTTCTGATTGAACTCGGGGGAGAATGTAATCTTACGGTTAAAGAGTGCCTCATTGGCTACGGTGGCAAGGCCGTAAGCGGTAAGTCCTGCTACGCCTGCACCTATCAGCGTTCCTTTTATTATCTTTTTCATACTTCCACATCCTTCGGTCTTTGTCTGTGGAAAATAGCGTTTCCGATATTCATCGGTGAAGTAGCCATTTTTACCACCATTATTTTTTCTTCGACAGACATTTTACGTGTTGGAATATCCGTGAGAGAAATAACCTTTATGCTGCCCATAAGCTCTTCGGCTGAAAAGTCTTCTCCGACAGTAATAGTAACAGTCTTGCTTTCTCCTGGTAAAAGATCGAAGCAGTTATCGGAGAAGTTCCTTACACTCGCACTTTCGAGCCTTACAAGTCGTGCATATTTGTCTGCCGTAACAGTGATTTCTACCTTATCTCCGACGATTTTCTTTTCTGTCTTTAATGCGGTTCCGGGAAGATTAAGTCTCTTTTCCTGATCGAAAAGGTAGACTCTTCTCACCGTTTCCTCACCGTCTTCGATAAGAGAAAGAAGTACACCTGTATTTTTCACATCATAGGCTTTACGGAGAATAGAGAGATCTTTTCTGAATACCTTTTCATTAGCCAGTGCCTTGACTGTAAGCTCTTTTTCATCAGAATAAATGATTCCATTTACGAAATCAAATAAAGAAAGTCTTACCTTGACTGTTTTATCCTCACGAAGGTCATTGATAATATAGGCATTAAGGTCATTCCCCTTATCCTCGAAGGAAACAGTAAGAGGACGGTTGAAATGTCTGGCACCGTACTGTAACGCCTTATAGTTTCCGTAGTAGTCGATACTCGCCCAGGAGCATACAGGCCAGCAGTCATTGAACTGCCAGTAAAGAGCACCGTTACATCTGCCCTTGTTTCTGCGCCAATGCTCAGTAGCATCCTCGATACAGTTAAGCTGAGTAATCTGTGAGAGATAAACATAATCCTCGAAGTTCTGAGGAATTTTAAAACGGGTACGGATATAATAAAACATTTTTGCATTACCCGAACCGCATTTCTGATGGCTTTTCATAACATCACTTTCCAGTGCATAGTCCTTCTTTTCAGCGAAGGCTGCCACAGTCTTTATATCGGGAAGGCTTTCGAAACCGAATTCACTGCAGAAACGGGTCATACGGTGACGGTATTCCTTCATGGGAGCGAGGCCGTGCCATACACTCCACAGATGTGTGTCACCCACATTATCCGAATTTATGCCCTTATTATACTCTGTACCGCAGGGTGAGCCGGGAATAAAGGAGGTAACCTGATCGTATTTTCTGAGCTCTACGGGAAGAATGTCATAAAAGAACTTTTCTGTCCATTTTATGTATTCTCTCATATACATCCAGCCGCCGCTCATGGTCTCGATTTCATTGTTACCGCTCCAGAGTGCCAGGCTGGCGTGATGAGAAAGTCTCTTTACATTATATTCAATTTCATTTTTTACATTTGCAAGGAAGTCTTCCTTAAAGAAGGGGTAGGGCTGACAGGCAAACATAAAGTCCTGCCACAGCAGTATGCCCTTCTCGTCACACATATCGTACATTTCGTCGCTTTCATAGAAGCCGCCGCCCCAGATACGGATGAGATTAAAGTTAGAGAAAAGAGCCGTATCGATATACATTTTAAGTGCCTTTTCGTCGAAGCGGTTAATAAAGGAGTCAGCAGGAATCCAGTTGGCACCCTTAGCGAACATCGGTACACCGTTAAGCACGAAGCAGAAATTACTGCCGTATTCATCCTTACTGCGATCAAGATAAAGAGTACGCAGACCTATTTTCTTCTCTTTTTCTGAGACAGCTTCACCCTCGTAAATGAGTTCTGCCTTTACCTTATAAAGAGGCTGAGCATCCTTTCCCGAAAGCTCCTTAGTCCACCAGAGCTCAGGATTTTCTACGGTGAATTCACCCTTGAAGCCTTCTGCTTTTTCCTCTGTGCCGTCAGGATGGACGAGTGTCACCTCACACTTCACACCTTCACCGTAAAGCTCTGCTTCACAGTCGAAGCCTACGGTTACTTTACCGTCAGAATGTGTCTGTGTAACTCCGAGGTGCTTTATTCTTGCCTTTTTCACGAATTCGAGACCGATGTTACCGCTGACACCCGAGGGAACGAGAACGGGACCCCAGTCCCAGCCGAAATGACACTGAGGCTTGCGGACGAAGACGATACCGTTCATACCGTTTGAGTTAGGGGGAACCATAGTTTCTGATGCGATATTCTCCACATATTTCACAGGAGAAAGGAAAAGAATTTTCAGCTCATTTTCACCCTCTTTAAGGAATTTTTTCACCTTAAAGCTATAACCGATGTGGCAGTTTTCTGTATAAGCCACCTCTTCACCGTTAAGGTAAACGTGGCAGAGGGTGTCGAGCATTCTGCAGTCAAGACAGATTTCATCATACTGCATTTCTTCCTCAGTAAGAGTGAAGGTTTTTACATACTCCCAGTCAAGATGACCGACAAATTCACAGTCCTTTTCATTAAGTCCGTAGAAAGGATCGGGAATAATCTCATTTCTCATAAGATCCAGATAGTTACATCCGGGAACGATAGCATCGAGCCATTTTTCCTTTCCTTTTTCTCTGAAAAGCCACTGTCCGTTAAGTGATCTGTACATTATATTTTCTCCTTCAGGAACTTATTTAACCTTTACATTTTTAACACTGCTGTATGCACCGAAAACATTCTTACCGCTGACCTTTTTGTAGGCTCTGATTCTGACATAGTACTTTTTGCTGTCCTTGAGCTTTTTGAGAGTAGCCTTCTTTGTCTTCTGCTTTTTGATATAGGTAGTCTTTGTGGTTTTCTTGGTGAACTTCTTTGAGGTCGAATAGCTTATCTGATAGCCGTCTGCACCCTTTACTGTCTTCCAGGAAAGAGCCATTGAGTCGTTCTTTGCAGTGAGCTTGAGAGAGCCTACCTTTGCGGGATTGATGCTGAAGGTGAGAGTCTTTGTACCTGAATAGTTACCCTTGAAGGTAATTACAGCCTTACCCTTACCGATAGCCTTATTATTTGAATACTTAACGGTATAGTCCTTGCCGTTTACGAGTGTTTTACCGTTATAGTCCTTTACGGTAACAGCCGGCTTAAAGGCCTTACCTGTGTAGGTATAGGTTGTCTTGGCAAGCTTTACTGTCTTTATTCTGAAAATCTTTACAGAAGAAGTATTTCCGCAGAGAGTACAGGTTGTAGTTGTGTAGCCGGGTCCTTTGAGAGTAGCCGGTGTAACGGTAACCTTATTTATATGAGTTTTAGCAGGAATGGAGGTGATGTCGGTTTTCGCATCACAGTAGATACAGTGACGGGATTTACTTCCCGGTTTACCGCACTTAGCCTCCACATCTGTAACGAACACACTGCTGTAGTTATGCTTTGCGGTAATCTGTCGTTCTTCTCTTTCACCGCATACATCACAGAGTCTTTCCTCTGTGCCGTTTACAGTACAGGTGGCTGCTTTTGCTACTGTCCATTCGCCCCAGCCGTGCTTTGCACTGCCTTTTAAAATGATAGTTTCCGAGCTGTTACAGTTTCCGCAGAAAGCTGTCGCTGTGCCGTCTTCAGTACAGGTAGCATCATTATTATAAATATGTGAGCTGAAGCTGTGTCCGAGCTTAGCACCGTCATCGAAGGTCTTATCTCTGCTTATTTTTTCACATCTGCTGCAGTCATAGTAGTAGACATTACCCTTTTCACAGCTTGCTGCTGCACAGAAATGAGCTCTGTCCTCTGTCTTCTCAGTGAAATCGTGGAAGCAAGGTCCATAGGTTCCGTCGTCAAACTCTGCGGCGTCACTGCCTTCAGCACACCACTGCTGTAATACCTTTTCAGTAAAGATACCGCCGTAAAGAGTGATGTTCATATCACCTGCATAAATATCTTTTTCGTTAAGATTCTTTATTTTACCCTCGAATGTACCGTTTTTGATAACAAGTGCTGTCTTTTCGGTGAAGCCTTCTTCATAAGCATAAGCACCGTATTCCATATCACCGATAACTGTACCTGTATAGTTTTCATCGAAGATTACTCTTACACCCTCGGAATATGCGCCCTGTAAATTATACCAGAGGTCAAAAGCTACCGCTGAACTTGTGATATCACTGTCTCCTGTTACGAGAACATTACCGCAGTTATTTGAAAGTGCGTAAATCTTTTTGCCGTTTGTGTACAGATCGAAATTATCGAGAGTGAGGTCACAGTAGTTCTGCACCAGCATTCTTACCTCACCGCCTGCTACGAGTGCACCGTCCTTAAGGGTTATCTTGGCCCCCTTTTCCATATGCATAGCCTGACTCTTTGTTCCGTTTGAGCCTACAAGCTCACCGTCTACTGTATAGGTATGACCGTCAAAGTCAAAGGTGATATTTTTGTCACCTGTTACGAAGATTCCGTCACCGTTTGCGTCAGTAAGAAGAGTGAGTGTATCTCCGTCAGCGGCATTGTCTACTGCTTCCTGTATCTTTTCGTATTTCTTACCGTTTGATGCAGTAACGATGTAATCCTTGGGTACTACCTTGAATTTTTCACCGTCAGCTACTGCTTTAAAGTCCTCTGCACAGTACTCTGCTACATCTCCGTCTGCAAATGTACCGCTGTATACTGTGATGTTTGCTTTTTCTTCGAATGAGGATGATTTTACGATTTCGCCTTCGAATGTACCGTTTTTGATTGTAAGAACAACATTTTCTGTCCAGCCTTCGGTATTCATACCCGCATAAGCACCGTATTCGATGTCACCGATAACCGTACCTGTGAAGGTTTCGTCGAAGGTTACGGTTACTCCTTCGGGATATGCACCCTGTAAGTTATACCAGAGGTCGAAGGCTACATAGTCACTGCTGATGTTTGTTGCGCCCTTTACGGTAATATCGCCACAGTTGTTTGAAAGAGCATAAGCATACTGATAATCTACGCCTGTAACATCGAGAGTCATATCCTCTACTGTAAGGTCACTGTAATTCTGAACGAGGAATTTTACTGCTTTGCCTGCCTTAAGAGTACCGTTTCTGAGGGTTACCTTTGCTCCCTTGAGAAGCTGGAAGCCTAAGGTTTCTGTTCCCGCTGAGCCTACGAGCTTTCCGTCTACTGTATATGTGTATCCGCTGAAGTCAAAGGTAATTTCTTTTCCTTCGGGAACTATCACACCGTCACCGTTTGCATCGGAGAGAAGAGTGATTACTGCTTCGTTTTCAGCATTATCAACTGCTTCCTGTAAGCTTTCATAGAGAGCTTCACCGACAGCAGCGATGTATTCATTTCCTTCGCTCTCCACAGCGAGTGCAGGAGTAAAGCCTGCTGAGAATACCATCAGAAGAGCCATAGCTAAGGCTGTAATCTTTTTGATAATAAAGGTTTTATTGTTTTCCATTTTGATTCGCTCCTTTTCAGAGTAATTGATTAATATATATTCATCCGTCAGCATCAGAGTTTTATCTGACAGAGGCTTTCCGCATTTTTAAAGTGAACACCGATAATTCCGAGCTCGCCCAGCTTTTCCACATTGGGAAGGCTGTCGTCTACCATATAGATTTCTTCATATTCTTTTCCGAAGGAGGAAATGCAGTGAAGGTAAATTTTCGGGTCAGGCTTAGCCATTTTGAGGTTACAGGAAATGAACATCTTGTCAAAGAGATGCGTAATACCGTTTTCTGCGAAAATCTTTTCTACGAATCCGAGAGGTGCATTTGAGAGAAGTGCCACATCAGCCTTTTCGCGGATTTTTTCTATTTCCTTTACCATATAGGGTCTCAGGCGTATAAGCTCATTCCATTCACTGAGAATATCTTCCTTTTTCATTCCCAACTCAGCCGACATACGGTCGAAGAGTTCCTCACGGGTAATCTCACCCAGATCGGCAGGGATGAAATATTTATCCTTGAGAGTCTTGGCTGTCTCTTCGTCGAAATGCCTTCTGAAAAAGACAGGTGCAATTTCGTCAAAGATAACACCGAAACAGTCAAATATAACTAATTTGTTTTTCATTCCGTTCCTCCTCTGTAATATCTGCCCGTTCTTTTCAGGTATTCCGTAAGCATCATCGTCCAGTCGGTCTGAATAAAGTCGAAACCCTTATCTGCCAGCCAGCCCCAGCCGTAATCCTCGTCGACTGTCAGTGCGCTGTCATCACTGTGACCGCCCGAAAGCTGCTGACGGTAGTCGTAAATTATCGCATTTGCCCACAGAAGCTTTCCGTCGGAGTGCATTTTTCCTATGAACTCCTCCGAGGCAAGATAAGAATTATCATTTTTGAACAGAACCTCAGCGCCGATGTAATTGATGTTTCTTTTCAT
The DNA here is from genome assembly GCA_937901145.1 of uncultured Clostridia bacterium. GTDB lineage: Bacteria > Bacillota > Clostridia > Oscillospirales > Acutalibacteraceae > UBA6857. The sequence goes on along the minus strand of CALCHE010000053.1, from coordinate 10,007 downwards.
CAGTTCCGTGTGACATGTATGCTCTTCCTTTACGATGGGTATAAAGGGAAGGTCAGGAGCCAGATTTTCCAGAAGGTCGAAAACTTTTTTGGACGGCTTACTTTTAACCAGACACTGCTCGGTCATACCGTGAGCCTTTATAGCCTTGTATATTTTTTCGGGTGCCGACCAGAATTTATCGATGTTTATGTAGCATCTGTCCCTGAAATTTTCCAGAAACTCGTCGAAATCCGACACCGTAAACTGTGTTTTCGTGCGGTCATAGTTCACATAGTGCTGTTTTTTTATGACACTAAGGGGCAGAGCACCGAAATAAAGCGGCTTTCCGAAGTGAGCCATTTCCTTCATCGGATGGAAAAGATACAGCTTTCCGTCACCGCTGACGCTCACATCCGCCTCTATCATATCCGCACCCTGTTTAAGTGCTATTTCGTAGGATGCCATCGTGTTACAGGGTATATTACCTCCGCAGGCACCTCTGTGCGCGACTATTATAATGTTCTCTTTGGCCTTTTCGGTAATACTTTTCATTCCTTCATTACCTCTTTATATATAATTATACATTATAAGTATAAAACAAAGTTTCTCTTTAGTCAAGAAAAACAGTGTTGACAGAAAGCTTTTTTTATGATATTTTACCTGTCGGAGAAGTATAAGAGCTTCTTTCACAGAAAAGTTAATAAAAACGTTACAGGTGTCGGACGGTCAGGACAGTCTTGGCCGTAAGGTGAAAAGGGAAGCGGGGTGAAATTCCCCCACGAACTCGTCGCTGTAAGGAAGGAGTCCTTTTCCATTATGTCATTGTCTCTCTGCGAGGCGAGAAGACGGAAAAGGGTGATGAAAGCCGAAGTCAGAAGACCTGCCCGTAACGATATTGTGGAGCTGCGAGTAACCGGCTTAACGCAAGGACATTTTCGTGGTGTCGGGTAAACCGCCACCTGAGGTTAACTGTGTGCCTTTGCGACCTTTTCGGGTCGTTTTTTGTTTCCTTGAAATGTCTGCTCACAATCTTTTATTGACAGACAAAAGAAAAAAGAAAGGAAATGAAACAATGAAAAAGAAACACATTATCGCTCTCCTTTTAGCGGCTGTGCTGGTAGCAGGAATGTTTTTCGCCTACTCTGCTTTCAGCGAAAAGCCTGTAGAAGGAACCAAAGAAATCACTATCGAGGTAATAAACAAAAGTGAAACTGCCACTCTCTATGAAGTAAAAACCGATGCAGAATATCTTATCGGAGCTATGGAGGACGCCGAAGGTCTTACCTTCGACGGCTCAGAGGGACAGTACGGCTTTTCCGTCAGTGAAATAAACGGTGAAACCGCTGACTTCAATGTCGATTCCTCTTACTGGGCTTTTTATGTAAACGGTGAATACTGTAATTACGGTGTATCCGAACAGCCTGTAAATGACGGCGATGCTTTCAGAATCGTTTACAGCACCTACTGATATGAAAAAAACTTCCGTTTTTGATGTAGCTCTCGTAGGCATAATGGTAGCCGTTATCGAGGTATGCAAGGTGGCTATGATGGAGCTGCCGAACATCGAGCTTACTTCCTTCTGGCTGCTTATGTTCTCCAAGCATTTCGGCAGGAAGGTTTACTTCGTTGTACCCGTGTTCATCCTTATCGAGGGAGCGATTTTCGGCTTCGGTGACTGGTGGGTTATGTATCTTTACGCATGGCCTCTTCTCGTTCTTGTGGCAAGATTTTTCCGTAAAAGTGACGAAGCTCTCACCTGGGCGATTATATCGGGTATCTTCGGACTTTCCTTCGGATTCCTCTGTGCTCTGAGCAAGATACTATTTTTAGGAAGCGTAGAGGCGGCCTCCGCCTGGTGGATAGCAGGTATACCCTGGGATTTCGTTCACGCAGGAGCAAATTTCGTACTTATGCTGCTTCTCTATAAGCCTATGAGCAAGGCTATGATAAGAGCGAAGAAAACCGTTACACAGTAACTTCTATATTTTTTTCAAAGGCACTTATAGGGCTATAAGCCCTTTTAAAACACGCAAATAAAGGAACCATTGTAAAAGCTGTTTTTTTCAGCTGATACAATGGTTTTTTTGCTTTTATATTCGGTAGTGAGGTACAATCAGCTCCGAATAAGCATATAGGTCACACTATTATTCCTATAAACCCGAAACCTTATCAGTTGTCTTTGCCCCTGTCACGGGGCAACCCTATTATGAGGATTAGCCGTTAAGCGCTACCGAAAGAATGATAATGCAAACTATTTGTTTCGAACGGGACTAAGGAAGTATCAATAATAAACTACTACGACGGTGGTTTATCTCCGCCGAATTTACGAAGGCGGTCACCGAGGAAAGTATTTTCCGAGGCAAAAAGGGCGCTTTGTTTACTTTGGCGCTCTTCGGTGCCAAAGTAAAAGCCATAACTCTTGCGGTTCCCAAAGTTCATTACGGCTTGGAGCGCCTATGAACTTTGACCGCTACGCCATCCTCACCTCGCTTCATCGTCCACAGGACGCGCTTCGGCGACGATGCAGCCTGAGCGTAATAACATAAAAGTTTAATAACTGTAAATTATACATCGTAAACATAAAAAGACTTGATGGCGGTCGACCGATGGTCGCCTCTACGATATTCTCCGTGAGGTTGCGATAATTCAGCGGACACGTCACGCCATGTCCCTACAGAAATGTATCTGTTTTAATATTGCGGCGGGGTAGGGTCCCCCCGCCCTACCATAGTCGATTTGTTAATTTGGCGGTGTATTGCTTTTTTGCTTCCCGAACTCTTACCCGCAATTCTGCGTTCTGCACTCTGCATTCTGCATTCATAAGGTGACCGATGGTCGCCCCTACGATATTTACCGTGAGGTTGCGGGTGGATTTGCGGACACGGCAAGCCATGTCCCTACGATGTAAAAGATGTAATATTAAGCATAAAAAAGTCGCTGTGCTGATGCACAACGACTTAAGTATGTAGGATTAATTATAAGATACCGCCAAGGATACCCTGTACTCTAGCTACGCCAAGCTCTGTGTCACCGCCAAGGAAGAGGAGACCGTAGATAGCGCCGAAGATTTTGCAAAGGATACCGATAATCATAGTCATTGTATCTTCACCGGTGTTAGCAGAAACAAACCAAGGATTGAATGTAACTACACCGTCGTTATCTGCCATAGACATAGTGACTTTTACATTTTCAGCGAAAGTATACTGTTGACCGTTTTTGTCTGTCCAACCCATAAACTGATAAACTTCTTCGTTACCGGCCATTCTGGGAAGTCTGATATCGTCGACACCGAAATAATAGTCACCGGCATTCTGAGGTAACATATAGAATGTACCTTTATATTTGTCGTTAACTGTCTGGAAGCCTTTACCTGAAACGTAAAGAACCTGGTCAGCTGTAAATGTAAAGCCGTCATTGTTAATAAATTTCAAAATGAAATCGTTCTGAGAAAGAGCAGTCTCAAGTTCTGCCTTTGTAGGCATAACATAGTCTACGCCTGATGTGCCGCCTATGCTTAATGCTGAAGCACTCATACCTAATGAACCGAAGAGCATAAGAGCTGCTAAAAGTACGGATAATAATTTTTTCATAATATTTACCTCCATATGGAATATTTTAGTTTCCTACTTTGCTTTGATTATATCATTATAATTGATAAAATTCAAGTCTTTTTTTCAAGTTTTATGACAAAAACAACAAATATTAAAAAATTTTAATAGTTCTTAACATACATATAACAAAACCCATAATCTGTGTAAAAACCTTTTAATTTTCCTGTAAAAAAATATGCTCAGTCTCCGATTTCTGTTGACTTAAAAATATATAATATAGTATAATTTACCATATACAGAAACAAAGGAGATAAGAATATGCAGGATAAGTTCGGCGTTTTCTGGGGATGGGGTCCCTTCAGTAAAAAATATGCAGGCATTTCAAACATCGCAAAGCACGAAAAGTACGACGGTATCAGATTTGACCTGTGTACCTGCCCCGCCGTTTCAGCCTTCGACATCAGAGTTCCCAATGTAACCCTCCCCTCTGCCTATCATCCCTGGCTTTCAAATGAGGATTACAGCTTTTATTCCTACAGACACGACCTGGAATGGAAGGACAAGGTTTATGCTGATGTGTCTTACACACGTATTACAGATAACAGCATTTTAATAAGAACGGAAATAGTAAACAATTCCGACATAATCAAAAACTGTGTGGTAAACTATTTTTCTTCGGCAGAGTACCCCCAGGATGCCTACACAGAGGTTATCCTTCCCGAAAAACACGATTTCATCAATGCCGTTAACTACAGCGAATACGAATATAACACCCGCCGTCCCTGGGACGAGCAAAATGCGGACGGCAGAAAAAAGGGTGAATTTTTCGACAAGCGCTTCACGGCTGAAAAGGGTCTTGGCGACAGAGCGGAAAAATGGCATATGCCTCACAGAGTCATAAAGCCCTTCGGCGGTGAAAAAAATGACAGAGTAAAATACGAAATTTCTCTCGCTCACGACTACGAAAATGCAGTTTTAGCCATACGCTACAGAACCAGCGACATTTTCTATGAGCAGGGCAAGCAGGTAGGCGTTCACTACATAAACAGCGAAAACACCGCCACCTTTATTCTGAACGGTGATAAGACAGTTGATTTCGCTCCCTGTGACGATCCCGAAATCATTTTCGTTCCTCTCGGCAGACTCAGCAAGGGTGAACTTACAGTTTCTCTTGTCTCAGAGGGTACAGGTGCGGCAGAGTTCGACTTTTTCGCCATTACAGAAGAAGAGGACAAAGAAAAAATCCTCGTTACTCTCGAAAAGGTAAATTTTGTACCTGATTTTACGAACGAAAAGCAGGAAAAAGGCTGGCTGACCACCCTTAAGTATAATAAAATCGAGGGAGAATACCTACTTCGTGTCTTCGACGACAACACCCGTTTCAGAGAAATCGGAACAGGTGCTCTGGAGGACTGTATGACAGCGCGTCTTTCCAATGCTGACGAGACCTTCGACGATGTTACGGAAAGCTTCACAGGTGCCTTTAACAGAAAACACAGCGATAACGGCTTTTTCCACAATGCCATCAGCCACACTATTTTTGTAGAGCCTCACGAAAAAGCTGTACAGTATGCTGTCATTTCAAAGGGTGAAGCAGAATATTTCACCGAAGAGGAATACGAAAAGCTGTATACCGAAAAGAAAAAGACAGCTATCGACATAAAACTCAACAGTGAGGGCGAAAAGTATAAATTAAGCAATCAGATTTTAGCTGCTACAGTTATGACAAATGCGGTTTATCCCATTTACAAGCACGGTGAATTCATCATTCACCACACACCCGGTAAGCGTTGGGACTGCCTTTACACCTGGGATTCAGGCTTCATCGGTCTGGGCATGAATGAAATAGCACCCAAGTTCGCTGAGTACATCATCGATACATATTTAAGCACGGAGGACAACCCGGACTATGCCTTCCTTCATCACGGCTCCCCTGTCCCCGTACAGATTTATCAGCTTTACGAAATGCTCCAGAGCAGTAACGATAAGGAAAGATTCCTCTCATATTATTCGAGAGCGAGACTTTATTATCTCTTCCTCCGCGGCAAGATAAGAGGCTCAACCACCGGCAAGTTCAAAAGCGGACTCCTCACCACATACGACTACTTCTACTCCTCAAGCGGTATGGACGATTATCCTGCACAGATGGCTATGAAGGCAGACGAACTCCGTGACAAGGCAGCTCCAGTAATTTCCACCTCACAGGTTATCCGATTCGGAAAAATCCTCGCTATTATGGCTGACAGACTCGGCAAAAACGAGGATGCAGAGGAATACAAAAAGGACTGCGAAGACCTGACCAAGGCGCTCAACAAATACTCCTGGGACGATGAAAGTGGCTATTACAGCTATGTTCTTCACGATGAAAATTACGAGCCTACAGTAAAATACACCACTCCCGAGGGTGAAAATCTCAATAAGGGTCTGGACGGTATTTACCCCATCATAGCAGGTGTATGCGACGAGAATCAGAAGAAAAAGATTATCGCGCATCTTACCGACGACAGAGAAATGCACACTCCCTTCGGCATCAGTGCCGTGGATAAAAGTGCAAGCTACTACAAAATCAACGGCTACTGGAACGGTAACATCTGGTTCCCCCATCAGTGGTTTATCTGGAAGAGTATGCTCGACTGCGGCGAAAGTGACTTCGCCTACGACATAGCACATTTAGCTCTTAACATCTGGAAGAGAGAGGTAGACGAAAGCTACTACACCTTCGAAATGGTTAACACCGTCACAGGCTGCGGCGGCTGGTTCCATAACTTCGGCGGTCTGTCTACTCCCATCAATATGTGGGCAAAGGCTTACTACTGCCCCGGCAAGGTCAATGTAGGCTTCGATACTTATCTTGATAAGGTTAACTTCAATGAAGATAAGACTGAGGCTGAAATAGATTTCACCTACTACGGCAGTAATGAAAAATTCACTCTGCTGTGCGTTATGGAAGAAGGTTACGACTATATCTGTACTCTCGACGGAAAAGATATTTCTTGCAAACAGATTAAGGGTCAGCTTACAGTCGATCTTTCAAGCAAATACAGGGAAAGCCACAGGATAATTATTAAGAGAAAATAAAATGAGGTAAAAAATATGTACGAAAACATTAAACCCTTAAAGCTGAATGTCATCTCCGATATTCACTACTACTCCAAGGAAACAGGCACCACAGGTAAAGGCTTCGAAAAGGAAAATGCGAAAACTCCCAACGACCTTCTCAACTGCGAAGAAATTCTCACTTCACTTATGAATCAGTTAGCCGAGGATGAAAGCGAGATAGTTTTAGTTTCGGGTGACGTTACCACCATGGCTGAAAGAGAGGCTCACGAGGGCGTTATCGGTCTTCTGCGCTCACTTAAGGAAAGAGGTAAAAAGGTTTACGTTATCACAGCCACTCATGATTACCACGACGGTGACGTAACGAGAAAATATAACGGTGATGAAGCTGTTATGGTCCCCTCTGTAAAAAGAGACGAGCTGTGGGATATGTACTACGAATTCGGTCCCGAAGAAGCTATCGCCACTCACAGAGACAGTATGAGCTATGTGGTACAGCTCTGCGAAGGTTATCGCCTTTTCGCTCTCAATGACGACAGCAACCGTAAAAACGGAGCAGGTTTTTCGGAGGAATGCTTCGAATGGATTACCGAGCAGATAAAGGATGCACAGGAAAAGGGTCAGTTCATCATTCCTATGACTCATCACCCTATGCTCTCTCCCTCACCCTTTTACACCATCATCGGTGGCGGAAATCTGATGAAGGATGCAGAAATGAGAATCGACCAGTTCACGGAAATGGGTCTTAACTATATGTTTACGGGCCATACCCATATGCAGGATATTTCCTATAAGGTCACAGAAAAAGGTAAGGTGTTCTACGACATCACCACAGCTGCCGCTGTAGGCTATCCCGCTAACTTCCGTCAGGTTACCTTCCTTCCCGCAGAGGGTAAAATAGATGTAAACACTGTCGACGTAATCTGTGACATAAACGGCAGAAAGCTTCAGGATCACCTGGAAGATAAATTCTTCGGTATGATAAGAAGAGTTATCAATGCGGCAGGCAAGGATATTCCCGAGCTTGCACGACTTGCCACAGCATTCAGCGTAAAGGAAAAGCTTATTTATAAAATCGGCTGGATAATCAAGCCCTTCGCAAAGCTTTTATCAAAGCTTAAAATAGGCACCGTAGCAAAGCTCGTCAAAAAAGAAAGCGGTCTTAAAAAGAGTGATTATGCACACATAAAGGATCAGAAGGTAGTGGACTTCATCGTTTCACTCGTCAGAAATCTTTACGGTGGCGACTCCCCCTACTCACCCGACACGGCAGAATATAAAATTACCATGGGTATTTTAGCCGTTATCGACAGCATACTGAAGCTTTTCGGAATCAAGATAAGCAGTATTCTCAAGGGCGCAACCTCCGTGCAGAGTCTTGTAGAACCGCTTCTTTATAATCCCGGCATCTGCGATGCTAAGGCAGTGCTTAACCTTTATGACAACTACCCCTCAAAGGAAGACCGCAAGGTAGGCTTTATAAAGAGCAACAAGGGTCTCGGTGTGGTAATCGGACTTGCTCTGACAGTTATCATTTTCCTGCCTGTTATTCTTGTTATTGCGCTTGGCGGATTTATCGTAAATCAGATTAAGTACGGGAAGAAAATGAAATAAGCATATAAAAGTAATAACCGTCACTTTAAAGGTGACGGTTATTTTTATGCATTCAAATTAGAAGCCGGTTCCCAAAATATAATAAATTTCACCTAGTGCTACTACACTAAAAATAAAATGCAGTATAAGATTAATAAGAACATCATTTTTAGTCAGCACCTTTTCATTAGCCCACACCACTATTTTCATAATAAATGTTATCAACGAAAGCACAGCGAAAAGATGCCACGAAATCATATCAATCAATATCTGTACACCAGCAAAGCTGTCAATAAATTTTATTTCCAATAATGAATTTGGAAAAACGAGAATCAGGTTTGCAAAGCAATAATACGCTGTCATAGCTAAGCTGATTCGGGCAAACCATACAAATTCATCCTTTTTCATTTCATTGACTCCTTAAATATCCACCATATTTCACCGAAGGCGGCTACGGTGTAAAAGATATGTAAGCCGAGGTTAATAAGTGCGTCCTTTCCGAAAACAACCTTTCTGTCTGCATATATTGCTATTTTTACGATTAAGCTGATAACGGAAAAAATGCCGAAAATATGCCAGGTGAAAAGGTCGATATAAAAAGGAAACATCAGTATTTTATCAAAAAAATTGAATATTTCAAAATCCCACCACACAGGAAGAATAAGAAGGTTTGAAAAGAAGTAATATGCAGTTATCCAAAGACTGATTTTTGCGAATAAATCAAAGCGATCCTTCTTCACATTTATCACCCCTTATAATTTAAGTTCGTAGCCAAACTCCTTAAGAATCAGACCATCCTGGTCCTTTACATAAAAGCCTTGAGCCTTTTTATATCCGTTCTTTTCGTAAAATTTAATAGCAGGTGTGTTATAGTCCACCACTAAAAGTCTGAGATATTCACCGCCTCTTTCTTTGGCGAGTCTTTCTGCTTCCTTAAGCATATAAGTGCCGATGCCTTTATTCAGACAGTCGGGAGAAACACCGAAGCGGAAAAGATAAACACCTTTGGCTGTCGGATTTTCCCACACTATGCTCCCCTCGTCGTCCAAGGGAGAGCAGAGAGCAAAGGCAGAAATAAGCTTTTCATCCTCCTCGAGAACGAAAAGGCTTTTTCTTTTTATATCATCGGGAAAGGCACAGACGGGATATACCTCATCCCATATACAGATGCTTTCACTGTCAAGCTTTCGGATTATCGCAGAGAAAAGACGGCTGATTTCAGACAGGTCTTTTTCAGTTGCAAGGCGTAATTTCATATTATTTCCTCTTGATTTTCTTTACTGCTGAGTTAATGAGTGAGCCTATGGCAATGCCGACAGCGGAGATGACTAAATACCATACAGAGTGTATTAATGCACTTCCGTTATAATGAAGCATAACCGCGGGAATAAAAACGACAGAAGTAGCCGCGGGGTAAAGGTATTTTATTTTATTGTCGGAAACAGCGCCCATAATCAGTGAGAGTGTAAAGGTTGAGAATATTATCACAAACACCACACCCATAGCATCCGTGGGACCTCCGAAGAAAGGAAAGATGAAAAACATAAAGAGCTGTAGAATCCATATAATAGTTTCTTTGATATATTTTTTCATAGTTTCATTCCTCCTTTGATTTTAATATAGCACAGGAAAGTTAAAATGTAAATAAAAAAGTTCTTTGTTTTCTGTAATGTAAATCGGCGGTTTTATTAGGATTTAAAACGGACGACCAATGGTCGCCCCTACGATGTTTACCGTGAGGTTGCGGGTGGATTTGCGGACACGGCACGCCATGTCCCTACAACCTCTCCGTCTGCTCCCGATGGTCGCATCCACCTCTCCTTTCAG
>CALCHE010000052.1 GCA_937901145.1 uncultured Clostridia bacterium | reverse complement strand
CCGTAACCATCTCTTCACCGAAAATGTTACCGTAAAGACGAAGAGCAAGAGATGCCGGCTTGATGAATTCATCCAGAATCAGTAGCGGCAGCATAAAGAACATAGGCATTACGAAGCGCTTGAAGTAATGCTTCACATTATGTCTGAGACCCGAAATCTGCAGAAACAGGAATGTAAGTATTCCGAGACCCGCTGTTACGGAAAGAGATGCCGTAGGTGCCTTGACATAGGGTGTAAGACCTACACCGGGAATCATACCCGAATAGTTCGAGAAAATAATAAAAATAAAAAGCGATGCAAGGAAGGTAAAATATTTTCTTGCTTTCTTTTTACCGAGAATATCCGAAAGGAAATTATCAAGATATTCCACACCTGTTTCGATAATATTCTGGAATTTGCCCGGTCTTTCCTTAAGATTCAGCTTAACGATAAGAGAAACCACCGTAAGCACACCGAGAATTATCCACATGGTAACGACCTCACCCGTTACATCGAATAAACCGAAAAGCTTAATGATTACCTCGGATTTTTCACCCATTTTCATCCTCCTCTCCGTTTTTGTTTTTTGTTACTAAGCTTTCATTGACAGCCAGAAGCTTTTTCGTAAAGAAAAACATAGGCACTGTCATACCGATTACTGCACCTACCAGTAAAAAAACAAGGCTGACCGAAAGCTTTGATCCGATAAAATAAACAGCTATAAGATAACCCACCTGCACTACCTGTCTTGCCACTGTAGCAAGAGCAAACTTTTCGGGATGGGTTTCCAGTATTTTCCTGCTTAAAGCATAATTAATATAAGCAACAAGAAAACCTGCCAGGGCACATATAACTGCGCCGATAATATTCTGCGCCATATTATCACCTCATTAGTTCATTATAGCACCAGATTCCGTTTTTTCAAGTTTTTTTAAAAAATTTTTTATGATAAACTTTTTTGACTCTTTGAGAATATTTTCGTAAAAACATACAAAAATACGGCAGCTACCCGTAAAAGGCAGCTGCCGTTTATTCAGTTAAGACTCAATAATGTATCGCACCGCATCTGCAGTCAGCATTAACCTTCAGAAGCTTCCAGATAAATCTTACGATTTTATAGATAAGCTTAATGAACCAGTTAGTGCTGTGACAGGCACATGAGCATACGCTTACATTGTTTTCTTTACATCCGTCACATTTACCGTCACCGTTTTTATCTGCGTGACCTGTGGCTTCTGTATATGAATCTGTGTAGGTATATGTACATCTGTTACAGTAGTTCTCTGTATATCCTCTTTCTTCACATGTAGGAGCAGTTACAACTGATACCAGATCGTGACCGAGAGCAGCTACGAAATCTCTGTGTTCTACAGAGCCGCAGTTTTCTTTACTGCATATATACTTGGTATAACCCTGATTCATACAGCTGGGAGCAACCACTCCGTTCTCTGCAGCTTCATAGTTATGACCTGTAGGCTCGATATACTCTACCTTGTAGTGTCCCTCTGAAACAGTACAGTAACAGATCTTTTCACCCTTTGAAACACAGGTGGGTTCTTTACTGATAATCCATTTTTCTTCACCGTTTTCATCGGTTTCCCATACGTGAACGGAATCGTTTGCGGGGATGATTTCTTTCTCTTCAGCACCGCATCCGCATACACGGATGATATAACCCTCAGTATTACAGGTAGCATCCACCTTTTCCTTCACAGTAGCGAAGTTATGTGAGCCTGTAGCGGGAACTGTAATAGTTTCTCTGTCGATAACCTCAGAGCACACTGAACAGTATGTTACCACATCATAGGAACCGTTATTTCCGCAGGAAGGATAAACCACATTTTCTTTGCGAGTTGCTTCGGTGTGGGGAAGAGCTTCGATGGTCTGACCCTTTGATTCAAGAGCATCACAGCATGACCAGTAGGTATCACCTGTGTAGCCTTCTTCTGTACAGGTAGCAGGCTTTTTGTTTTTGATTACATCAGCTGTGCCTGTATGTGCATCAGCATCAACAGGAATTTCAACGCTTGCAACCTTCACTGCATTACAGCAATCATACTTTTCATCGCCTGTAGCGCCTGCTGTAGTACATGTGGGTGCTTTATATCCGTCGATGTGTGTTTTATCTGTAGTATGTGCATCCTTATCAATGCCGATCTCTGAACCCTTTGATTTGAGGGTATCACAGCATGACCAGTAGATATCGCCTGTGTAACCTTTTTCTGTACAGGTAGCAGCTTTATAGTTTTTGGTTACATTTGCCTCACCTGTATGAGCATTGGCATCAACAGGAATTTCCTTGCTTGCAACCTTCACTGCATTACAGCAATCATACTTTTCATCGCCTGTAGCGCCT
>CALCHE010000051.1 GCA_937901145.1 uncultured Clostridia bacterium | reverse complement strand
CAGAGCGGGAAGCGACTGTCGGAGCGGAGGTACCTGAGGAAGCGTATGAAAGTGCTGAAGTCACTTTCACACCAGACAAAATATCTGTGCGTTGAGGGAGCAAAGTCGCTGAGTTTACAAATTATAAAATACAGTTTAAGTGGTGTATCACTCGACGTTTCCCAAAATTTTCCCACCACTTTACTTTTAGAATTATTTATATTCGTCTAAGCTTCTGAATACATACCCCTCAGCTCTTGCCTTATCGATGATTTCACCGAGAGCATCAGCGTTATCCTTTGACACACTGTGGAGCAGGATGACCGCACCGGGATGAAGTCTTGACATAACCTTTTCCACAGCATAGTCCTTGCCGCGGATTTTATCTGTCTGCCAGTCGTCATAGGCCACGGACCAGAATACACTCATATAGCCCATACCTTTTACTGCATCGAGAGCATTTTCCGTGTATTCACCGGCGGGAAAGCGGAAATATTTAGCCGAATAGCCGAAATTTTCTCGAAGATAGTTTTCCGTGTTTTCGATTTCACGGATCATCTGCTCACGGGAAATTTCCCAGAAGGACGGGTGCGTATCCGAATGATTACCCACTATATGGCCTTCCTTTATCATGCGCGCGATGAGATCTTTTTCCTTTTCTATGTGATCAAGAGTACAGAAAAAGGTAGCCTTGACCTGCTTTTCCTTCAGCACATCCAGCACTCGGGAGGTAAGGTTATCGTGCTCATATCCGCAGTCGAAGGTAAGATATAAAGTCTTTTCTCCGCTCTTTCTGTCTAAGGTCAGCGCACCGTATTTGTCGAAGGTGTCCTGGAATTCCTCTACAGTAAAGTGAGCCTTTCCGCCCGAAGCCGGGCCGTGAGAATGTGAAAGCTTTTTATCAGAGATTCCCTCGGGTGCCTTGGTTAAGGGATAGGTTATCCGCGGAAGAGGTGAAAAGCCCGAGAGAGTGTCAGAGCTTTTTTCACCGAAAAGTATCATTTCAGCTTCGGTCGGCATATTTTCTTCGTCGATAACCGTGGATGAATTGATTTTCGGAGCCGCCTCCTGTGTGGAGGATGACTCCTGCTGAGAGGATGAATTTTCCTGCGATGTTGATTCGGCTTCGGATGTCAGGTCATTGTCCTCCGCGGCACATCCGCACAGCATGAAGATAAGGGTTAAGGCTATAATGAGAAAAATGTTTTTTTTCATAAAAAATCCTCCTTTATGTAAAACGGCAGTAAAGCCGTTTATCTGAACATATATCCGATGTCAGAAATGATTCCTTCGGCGGATTTCATCGCTTTGCTCATATTCTTTTTCACACTGCGCTTCATACCGCTGCCCTTCCAGGCTCCTCTGATGAATGCAGTGGCACCGCCGACGGCCATACCTATACCGATACCTGTCATAAGACTGTTCTTTTTCATTATATCCCTCTTTTTCATAACTGTTATTTTCTGTCCTTTCCGGACATTTATATTTTTTACTGCGAAAATATTATTATAAGTTGAAAATTTTTCTTTCATTATTTATTTTTTAAGGAAAGTATGGTATAATCTCAGCAGTAAAATACTGAAGGAGAATACTATGTCTCACATAAACATCGTTCTCGTCGAACCGCAGATTCCGCAGAATACAGGCAATATAGCGCGTACCTGTGCTGCTACGGGTGCAGCGCTTCACCTGGTAAAGCCTATGGGATTTACAGTCGACGATAAAAAACTGAAAAGAGCAGGTCTCGACTACTGGCATATGCTCGACATAACCTATTATGAAGGTCTTGACGACTTTTTCGAAAAAAACAAGGGCGGAAACTTTTTCTATCTTACCACTAAGGGAAGACACATTTATTCCGACGTTTCCTTTCCTGATAATACATTTATTCTTTTCGGCAGAGAGGATGCAGGTCTTCCCGAGGAGCTGCTGAAAAATAATGAGGAAACCTCTCTGCGTATTCCTATGGTGGGTGATGCCAGAAGTCTTAATCTTTCGAACACTGCCGCCATTGTGACATATGAAATTCTGCGCCAGTGGGGTTATCCTGATCTTTTATGCGAGGGACAGCTGACGAAATTCAGCTGGTAAGGAGAAGCTATGAATAAAAATTTTACTAAAGAAGATATAATCAAAAAGCACGAAACCAATGTGAAGTCAGCCTTCACAGGCCTTTCACTGGCGGGTGTGCTTGGAATAATTTATGTTGTCCGCTATTTTATAACGGGAAATTTTAATTTTCATTTCAGTCTTTCCGTTCCTGAAATGATGCTTAAGCTCGGTCACGGAGAAACTGTCAGCCCTGCTGTCGCTTACGGTGTAACGGCTGCTTTCTTCGCAGTGTACCTTTTAGTTACGGTTCTCTGTCTGAAGGATGCGAAATTCCTTAAGGCAGGTCTCACGGTGTACAGCTTCGATTTTATCTGCCTGCTGTTTTTTATGTTCGTGGTTTTAAGACAGTTTCCCGACTCATTTTCTACGGATCTTTACATCGAGGTTATACTTCACTGCTTCGTTATTCTTTTCCTTTCGGTGGGAATTTATTCTCACGGAAAGCTGAAAAAGCTTAAATAAAAAGACCGCTGTAAAGGCATTTAGCTTTTACAGCGGTCTTTTTATTTGTGAAGTTATTCGAAATCGAATTCGTCCTCATTTTTTCTTCTGAATATCTCAAAAATTTCTTCGAGGGCAGTGTCATCTGTTTCTCTTTCGTATTCCTCTTTACCGTCATTTATGATTATGCGGAAAATATCCACATAACCGTCACCGTCTTCGGGCTCTGCGATGACGTATTCATTTCCTTTATAAAGGACGATGTCCAGAAATTCATAAACACCGCTTATACCGTCCGTGTCCGTAAATCGCACGGTGAAATCAAGCTCGTCGTCCTTAAGCTGATTAAGAAGCTCTGACATAAATCACACCTCACTCATTTCTTCCGTTCATTTCGAAACGGTAAATTTCCTGCTTTTCGATGTCGATGTTTTTTACCATAATGGGCGGAACTCCCGCATTGGCGGAAACGGTGGTAACCAGAGCCTTAGCGAAGGGGAAAAGCTCTTTGAAGGTTTCCACGTGAACGAATTCCTTTTCCATTTCATTATCGACAGTGAAAACTCCGTTTACGGTTACTTTCGCGTTAAGTACATCCTTATTTTCTTTATCGAAAACCTCTACGGTCATAACCGCTTCACAGGTGCCGTTACTGCTGTATTTTACATTGTGGGAAATTTTATTGCTGAGTTTAAGCTGTACCTTACCGTTTACCTTGTTATTAAAAACGATTTCACTTGCCTTGTAAGCGAGCATATTTACCTTGGACATTTTATTTTCCTCCTATGATGAAAATTATGAGAGCGAAAAATTCTCGTATATAGTTTTTTGCTTTTTCCTTTTTCGGAGAGGGAGCAGAGACGGTCTCGCAGTCAAGACCTGCCTTTCTGGCTATGAGCTTCGCTCTCATCAGATGGAAATCACTGGAAAGCAGGGCAATAGAAGTATGACTGTCTCCGATTATCTTTTTCGCATTTCTGAAATTTTCCACGGTAGTAGTGGATTTGTCCTCGCGGAGGATTCTTTCTTTTTTTATACCCTCCGAGATTAGAATTTCTTCGATGGCCTGAGCTTCACTTATGTACTGGTCGTCGTGGACTATACCTCCGCAGGCGATAACTACGGTGCTCTGATGCTCTTTCAGATATTCCGCCGCCTTTTCTGCACGCATACGCAGGGTTTCCTCGGCTTCGTTTTCTCTGACTCGGCAGCCTAAAATCAGAAGAAAATCCTTTTCGCCTTCGGCATTACCCTTACAGGCTTTCGCTTCGGCTGAGATGAAAAGTATAACCGAAAAAAGAATTACAGCTCCGAGAGCACATAAAAAATATCCCATAAGTCACTCCGTAAAATTAATCTGAATCAATATTTGAGCCTATTATAACATAAAATAATAAAAAGTAAAAGGATTTTTACCGAAAGGAGATTTTTTATGTGCGGAATAATAGGCTATGTGGGTAAAAACAAGGCAGTACCCTATCTTATAAGAGGACTCGAGCATTTGGAATACAGAGGATATGACTCATCGGGCATAGCGGTTTCGGAAAAGAATGAGACAGTAACCGTGAAAACCTCGGGCAGAATCGAGGATCTGAAAAATAAGCTGGCAGGCATAGAGCTGACTGCAAAATGCGGTATAGGTCATACCCGATGGGCAACTCACGGAGAGCCTGACGATATAAATTCCCATCCCCACAGCAGTATGTCAGGCCTTTTCACCATAGTGCATAACGGTATTATCGAAAACTACTCATCTCTTAAAAAGGAGCTGTTCAGTGAAGGCTATACCTTTAAAAGCAGTACTGACACAGAGGTTATCGCCAATCTTCTGGAAAAATACTATGAGGGCGATGTGCTTTCTGCTATGAAAAAATGCAGAAATGTTCTGGAGGGCTCCTATGCGCTGTGCATTATCTGCAGGGATTTTCCCGATGAAATTTACGGTATGCGAAAAAGCAGTCCTCTTCTGTGCGGAAAGGGTGACTCGGGAAGCATATTTTCTTCCGATGCCATAGCTCTTCTGCCGCATACTGCGGACATTTTCACCCTGGAAGAAAAGGAAACTGCCGTAGCTGACAGGGAAGGCATCCGTTTTTATGATGCAGACGGAAAAAGGATAGAGAAAAAATCGGAGAGGGCAGATATACCTGAGCAGACAGCTGACAAAGGGGAGTTTCCTCATTTTATGCTGAAGGAGATTTTCGAACAGCCTGAGGTGCTACGGAAGACACTCGGTTCTCTCTTGTCCGGAGACGAAATTTTTCCTGAACTCGGCAAGCTGAAAAAATGCTTTTTCGCCTTACAGAAAATCTGCTTCGTAGGCTGTGGGTCGGCCTATCACGCAGGTTTAGCGGGCAGGATACTCACTCAGAAGCTTGCCAATATTACCTGTATAGCGGAGACGGCTTCGGAATTCCGATACGGTAATGTGCCTATTGACAGCAGAACACTCTGCATATTCATCAGTCAGAGCGGTGAGACCGCAGACACTCTGGCAGCGCTCATAAAAGCCAAGGAGAAAAAGGCTAAAATTCTGTCTGTGGTTAACGTGAAGGGAAGCTCTATAGCACGGGAAAGTGACAGCGTTATTTATACCGAAGCGGGACCTGAGATTGCGGTAGCTACTACCAAAGCATACACGGCACAGCTGGCGGCACTTTATGCCTTCGCCGTATGCTTTGCTCACGAAAGGTGGCAGATAAAGCGCAGTGAGCGTGACAGACTTTTTTCTGAGCTGAAAGCTATCCCCTCTAAGGTACAGAGCATTATCGACAGCAGGGATAAGGCCGAGTATTACTCCTGTCTTTTCGACGGATGTGATGAAGGCTGGTTTATAGGCAGAGGGAGTGACTATGCGGCGGCTATGGAGGGAAGCCTGAAAATGAAGGAGATAAGCTATATAAATACAGGAGCTTATCCTGCAGGTGAGCTCAAGCACGGAACTATTTCTCTGCTGGAAAAGGGTACGCCCGTAGTGGCTGTCTGCTGTGAAAAAAGGCTTTTCCCGAAAACCTTCGCCAATATAAAAGAGGTAAAGGCACGCGGCGCCAAGGTACTCGTTCTGGCGTGGGAAAAATACGCCAAGGAGCTTACCGATGAGGAGAATGTGCTTTTTCTTCCTGATACTGATGATGCCTTTTCCTGTATTCCCGTGGCTGTGGTGCTTCAGCTTTTAAGCTATTACACGGCAGAAAAAAGAGGCTGTGATATTGACAAACCGAAAAATCTGGCGAAAAGCGTTACGGTGGAATAAAATTTTAATATAAATATTGTGTTAACTGTGTTGAAATTTGCTTTTTCTTAGGGTATAATTAATGCTGAATAAGATTGATTTGACGTGAAGGAGTAAAGATTATGGCTACAGTTAATTTTACCACCGAAGCAAACGGTTATAGCATAGAAGAAGTAGATAAATATATAGAAATGATTCAGCAGGAATATGCCAATGCAATAGCCTGGGGTGAAGAGAACGAAAGAAAATTCGAACAGCTTAAAAGTGAAATGCAGGAGCTGGGCGTATATTTCACCATCGAGGAAAACAATCACAGCGAGGTTATCGAAAAGGTTTTCGAGGAGCTTAGTAAAACTGTCGCTAAAATAAAGGTCGATGCAGACAAAAGAGCTAACGAAATCATCGAAGCAGCTCACGAAAAATCAAAGGGTATCGTCCGTCAGGCTATGGAGAAATCCGTGGAGCTCAGAACTGACAATACTACGGTTATGAAAAACCTCAAAAGCATCAATGATATGATAAATGTAATTCTGGAAAAGAACGCTTATTGATAAGGGAATTTTGAAGCAAGGTAAGGAAGTGAGATAATGGCAGGTTACAGACCGAAAAGCCTGGATGAACTTAACAGTATTTTTGATAAGACCATGGCGGCTGAAAAAGCCATAAAAAAGGGTTCCTCTCTGCTTGAGAAGGAAGAAGACAGCTTTTCGTCCTTTTCTGCGCAGCTGACAGAAGAAAAGGAAACTGCTTCTGTCGATGAGGAAAAGACTTCTGAGGAAATCACGGACAGTGTAAATGATTTTATTGCACGCTTCTCTGTACAGGCAGAGAAGGAACAGGTCAGAGCCAAACCGCAGATGACTGTTCTTTCAGCTGAAGCGGTAAAGAAGGAGTACGAAATCGAAAACGATATATTTTCTGAGGAAGACACATCGGTAAAGGAAGCTGAAAAGCCCAGCCGTGATGAGCTTATGGACGAATATATGAAGATAATGTCCGATGAGGACGATGAGGCTCCCGAGGAAAAAAAGCTGTCAAGAAAAGAAAAAAAGAAGCTCAGAAAAAAGGATAAGGCACCCCAGGCAGAAGAAGTGCCTCAGGAACCTGAAAAGGTAGAAGAAATTCCTTCTGAGGGTATGGATGAAGCTGATTACAGTGAGCCCGAGGCTCCTGCCGATGAAGAGCAGGCTCAGCAGGAGAATGTTCAGCAGGAGAATGTTCAGCAGGAGAATGTTCAGCAGGATGAAAGCGGAGACTTTGATTTCCCTGAAAATTATACTCCTGAGTGGATAAAGGATGAGGAAGAAAAGGAAACGGAAGAAAGTGAAGTTACCGCAGAAAAGCCAAAGGTCGGTAAAAAGCTTCTTAAGTTTTTTCTCAGTCTGATTCTGGTGGCGGTTATAAGCGTGGGTGCTCTGGCTACAGTGTTTAAAACCGTAGTGGCAGTCAATACCGGCAGACTTGTGGCAGACAAGTACTATGTCTTTACCACCTATAAGGATTATTCCGATATCAGCCTGCCCGAGGGCGAGCTCGTTGTAACCGAAAAGAAATACGCTGAAGACGGCGAGGTTTTCGCTTATGTGGATTATACGAATAAAAGCTTCGAGTTCGGCAGACGCATTGACAGCATAACCAAGGAAGACGGTGAGGTTCTTTATGTCACTGAAAGGGACGGAGGACGCACACTCGTTTCCCGTGATGACTGTAAGGGTGTGGTTTATCTTACCTACAGTGGCCGCGGAGCAGCAGTAAGCTTCCTTACGGATAATTACATCATCGTTATCGCTGCAGCGGCAGTAATTTCTCTGATAATAGTTCTTCTTTTTGTCCTGGTTCTCAGAACAAAGAAAGAGGAAAAGCACAGCAAAGAGAATGAGGAACTCAGCGAAGAAACAGAAGATGAATTCGAGGATATCTTCTCCACAATAGAATAATTAATCAGATCCCGCTGTATGCTCAGGTGTACGGCGGATTTTTTTGTTCTGTCGATATCTCACACAGTGGGGGGCTTTTTTATGAAACATATAGGTGTCGGTTGCCCATCTTTACGATGGGTGATTTTTACAGTTATTAAACATCTATGTTATTACGCTCAAGCCGCTATGGCTTTTACTTTGGCACCGAAGAGCGCCAAAGTAAACAAA
>CALCHE010000050.1 GCA_937901145.1 uncultured Clostridia bacterium | reverse complement strand
TGCAGTCCTCTTCGACGAAAACAGTTTTACCCATAGCGGAGGCTGAAAGAGAAATTTTTTCGCCTTCGATTACTGTCAGGAAAAAGCTTACAGGAATGTTACCCTGTTCCTTTTCGTAAAGCTTTGAAAGATCCTTGAGAACCTGAGTGGTTGCTGAGGTAACATCCTCTTTCTGTCTTATGCCGAACATCTCTCTGCCTTTTTTATCGGCAAAATATCCGTCGGTAAAGCCTGAACGGGAGAAAACGGCACGGAGATTTGAAAGGATCTCTTTATCTGCTTTTCCGTCGAGGGTGCTTCTGATAGCCGTAACGGCTGCTGCCACATATTCAGGTCTCTTCATTCTGCCTTCGATTTTCAGTGAATCGATACCGATTTCTGTAAGCTCTTCTGCTCTTTCGATGAGAGATAAATCCTTAAGACTTAAATCGTTGCCAGTTCCGTTTTCACTGCAGAAGGGGAGTCGGCAGGGCTGAGCGCACAGTCCGCGGTTGCCGCTTCGTCCGCCGAACATACTGCTCATATAGCACTGGCCTGAAACAGACATACAAAGAGCACCATGGATAAAAATTTCAATTTCTATGTCAGATTTATCTTTGATGTTCTTTATTTCTTCTTTGGTAAGTTCGCGGGGAAGAACTGCACGTGAAAAGCCCATTTCCTTGAGAAGCTTAACACCTTCTGCGGTTTGCACAGACATTTGGGTAGAAGCGTGTTTTTCGAGGGAAGGTACCGCTTTATTCATAAGAGAGGCAAGGCCTAAATCCTGTACGATTACTGCATCAGCACCCCAGGAGCAGATGCGCTTTACTGTTTCTGATGCCACGGGCATTTCCTCGTCAGAAATGAGGGTGTTCATGGTAATATGTACTTTGACACCGTGGCTGTGACAGTAAGCTATAGCGTCTTTAATTTCTTCGTCTCCGAAATTATCGGCCTTTATTCTTGCGTTGAAGTTTTTGCATCCCATATAAACTGCATCTGCGCCTGTACGCACAGCTGCATAAAGAGAATCGGGCGAGCCTACGGGAGCGAGAATTTCAGGTCTTTTCATCGGTTATTTACCTGCTGATTCCAGAACGGCATTGAGCTCAGCTTTGAGTCGGGAGTTTTCGAGACGGAGCTTCTCTGCTTCTTTTTTGAGAGATTCTGCTTCGTGTCTTGCCCAGTCGGCTTTACTTTTAGCATCCGATGCATCATCAAGATAATCCTTTATCTGTTCGCGGAGTCTGTCGGCAGTTGCCACGGCTTTTTTACATTCGTCGGCATAATCGAGAGCCAGAAGAACTGCCGCCTGAGTGGTGGAAATGCTTGCATTTGATTTCATAATTTTAGAAAAAGCGATATCAAGCTCTTTTCCGAGCTCCTGTACATATTTAACATCGTCTTCGGCTAAAATGGAATATTCAGTACCACCGATAGATAGTTTAACTTTATTTACTGCCATAGTATTCATCCTTTCCATAACTGAAAATGTCTATTCCTATTCATTATACATTAAAAGGGTGAGATAATCAAGGTTAAATTATTCTAAAAAATATTTGCTTTTTTGTGCATAAGGTGATATAATAATAAATCAGTTACAGGAGAGAGAACAGGCTCTCTCATTTTTGATTTTAAAGGAGGTGACGGATATGGATACTGTAAAGGCGTTCCTGACGGAGCTATATGCAAATGAAAGTGTTCAGTATGCTGTCGACGCCATAATCAAAATGGTGCTTACGGTGTTTTTCAGTGGCCTCATCGGTTATGAAAGAGAGCATTCTCACCGACCTGCGGGATTCAGAACGCATATTCTTGTGGCAGTCGGTTCGACCCTGGTTATGATGACTTCCGGGTATGTTTTTAATGAATACGAGGGACTTGCCAGCTTCGACCCGACCCGACTCGGTGCTCAGGTAATCAGCGGTATCGGTTTTCTCGGTGCAGGTACCATACTCCGTGAGGGCTTCAGCGTCAAAGGTCTTACCACTGCGGCATCTCTGTGGGCTGTTTCCTGTATCGGTCTTGCTGTAGGTGCGGGATATTATCTCGGCGCATTCATAACCACTCTTTTCATTTATGCTACACTCAATACACTGAAAAGATTTATTGCAAAAGGCAATCCGTCAAAAAATCTTTACATCGAGGCGGAAAATCTGTCAAGACAGGCTTCGGACATCGGCGAAATCATCAAACGCTACGGTGGATCTCTTCACACTCTGGAGGTTCTTTATGCCGACAGTATGTCTACTAAGAGAAAGAGTGATTCCATAGTTATGAAGGCTGTGATCTTTCCGAAGGATGAGCACGGACTGAATATGACCGTTTCTGCTATCAGAGCTCTCGACGGAATCAGAGATTTATATATTGATTAAAAGAACCCTTTGACTGAATTTTTGGTCAAAGGGTAAGTTTTTTTGGGGCGGATTTATGCACCTTTACCATTTACAAAATTTCGACAAAATGATACTATAATCATAATGAAAAAAAGGAGGATACTCAATGAAACTTTATTATGACATCAAAGACAAACCCAAATTCCCGAATCTGATTATTTACGCTGTTCAGCAGCTGCTGGCTATTATGGCGGCCACTCTCGTAGTGCCCATCATCATCGGTAACGGTATGCAGCCCTCTGCAGCTCTTTTCGGTGCAGGTGTAGGTACTCTTATTTATGTTCTTTTCACTAAGGCATCATCGCCTGTTTTTCTCGGTTCGTCCTTTGCCTTCCTCGGCTCTATGGGTGCCGCTTTTGCCGGTGCAGTTTCTGCTCAGGCAGGATATGCAGGTATCATCATCGGTGCGTTTTTTGCAGGCCTTGTTTATGTGGCTCTTGCTCTCATCGTTAAATTGGTAGGCGTTAACTGGATTGACCGTCTTATGCCCAAACAGGTTATCGGTCCCACTGTTGCTATCATCGGTCTTTCTCTGGCGGGGAATGCCGTAGGCGACCTTCAGAAGGGTAAGTTTATGATTGATGCTGTTTCTCAGGTTATTCAGGACGGACAGGTTGTTGAGGTTACAAACAAGGTTTCCTCTGCAAATCCTCTTGTTGCTGTTGCCTGCGGTCTGGTAACTCTTTTCGTTACTATGCTCTGCTCAACCTACGGTAAAAAGTCACTCAAGCTCATTCCTTTTATCATCGGTATTCTTTCAGGCTATGGCTTTGCTACCGTTCTTACTCTTATCGGTATCAAGACAGGTAACGATGCTATCAAGCTTATTGATTTCAGCATCTTCTCAGGCATCAGCCTTTTCACTGTTCCTGAATTTACCTTCCTTACTGCTATGAAGGGTGTTAAAGAAATCGACAGCGCATACATCGGCACTCTTGCCGCAGCATATCTTCCCGTGGCATTCGTTGTTTTCGCTGAGCACATTGCTGACCATAAGAATATTTCTTCCATCATTGAAAAGGACCTTCTCAAAGAACCCGGTCTCCACAGAACACTTCTCGGTGACGGTGTCGGCTCTATGGTAGGTGCATTCTTCGGCGGCTGTCCCAATACAACTTACGGCGAATCAGTAGCCTGTGTGGCTATCACGGGTAATGCTTCCGTTTACACTATCATCACTGCAGCTATCGGTGCGATTCTTATTTCATTCCTTGAGCCTTTCGTTGCTTTCGTTGACTCCATTCCCTCCTGTGTAATGGGCGGTGTATGTATGGCTCTTTACGGATTCATCGCTGTATCAGGCCTTAAGATGATAAAGAATGTTGATCTGGAAGACAACAGAAATCTTTTCACCGTTTCCGTTATCCTTATCGCAGGTATCGGCGGTCTTACTCTTTCTTTCGGTAACATCACCATTACATCTATCGCTTGCGCTCTTATCCTCGGTGTGATTGCAAACATCGTACTCGGTAAGAAAAAGGCATAAAGCTTTAGAATAAGATAAAACAAGAAATCTTATAAGCCTCCTCTGGTTATATGCAGGGGAGGCTTATTGCTTTATTACTTTACTGTACTAATACATTTTGCACAAAAAAAGCGACAATTTTTATACATTTTTTCATATTGACTTTAGCGCAGTAAAGTAATATAATAAATGTTAATATTCATAAATATAATGAATATATGGAATTTTTTAAGAGGTGTTTTTTATGAATCGTGTATTCAATTTTTCAGCAGGTCCTTCAATGCTTCCTGTTTCAGTGCTCGAAAAGGCAGCTTCTGAAATGCTCTGCTACGAGGATTCAGGTATGTCCGTAATGGAAATGAGCCACAGAAGTCCTGTATATGATAAAATCATCAAGGATGCAGAGGCTCTTCTTCGTGAGATTATGGAAATCCCCGATAACTATAAGGTTCTCTTTTTACAGGGCGGTGCTTCAACTCAGTTCGCAGCAGTACCCCTTAACCTTATGAATAAAAATAAAAAGGCTGACTACATCCTTTCAGGTCAGTTCTCCACCAAAGCTTATAAGGAAGCTCAGAAGTACGGTGATGTAGTTGCTGCCGCATCATCAAAGGACGACAACTTCTCACGCATTCCCGAAACCACTAAGGAATCCTTCAGACCTGATGCAGACTATGTACATATCTGCTTTAATAATACCATCTACGGTACAAAGTACAGTTATATTCCTGACACAGGAGACATTCCTCTCGTAGCTGATATGTCATCCTGCATTATTTCTGAGCCTGTGGATGTAAGCAAGTTCGGCATGATTTATGCCGGTGCACAGAAGAATATGGCTCCTGCTGGTCTTACTATCGTTATTGTACGCGAGGATCTTATCGGTAATGCAAGACCCGATACACCCGCTATGCTCGATTATAAGCTTATGGCTGACAATGATTCGATGTACAATACTCCTCCCTGCTACTGCATCTACGTGGCTAAGCTTGTTTATGAATGGATTAAATCACTCGGCGGTCTTACTGAAATGAAAAAGCTCAACGAAAAGAAAGCCGCACTCCTTTATGATTATCTTGACTCACAGGATTACTACATCGCACCCACCGAAAAGGCAAGCCGTTCAATGATGAATGTTACCTTCGTTACGGGCGATGCAGACCTTGATAAAAAGTTTGCTTCTGAGGCTGATAAATCAGGTCTCAAAAATCTCAAAGGTCACAGAAGCGTAGGCGGTATGAGAGCTTCTATTTATAATGCTATGCCCTATGAAGGTGTAGAGGCTCTTGTAGAATTTATGAAAAAATTTGCTACTGAAAATCCCAAGGCATAAGAGGTGTAAAAGTTATGAAAACCATTAAAACTATGAATAAAATCGCGGCTATCGGCCTCGATCAGCTTAATAAGGATGCTTTTGAAATCAGCGACAGTATCGAAAATCCCGACGGCATTATGGTACGTTCTGCTTCTCTTCACGATGTGGATTTCGGTGATAATCTGAAAGCTATCGTTCGTTGCGGTGCAGGTGTTAACAATATTCCGCTGGATAAATGTGCTGAACAGGGCATCATCGTTTTTAACACTCCCGGTGCTAATGCTAACGGTGTTAAGGAGCTTACAATTGCATCTCTTCTTCTTGCTTCCAGAAAAGTCGTAGACGGCATTGCCTGGGCAAACGGTCTTACAGAGAATGTGGCTAAGCAGGTCGAAAAAGGAAAGAGCGCCTTTGCCGGAACTGAAATCCAGGGTAAAACCCTCGGTGTTATCGGTCTGGGTGCTATCGGCGGTCTTGTAGCAAATGCCGCTAAAAGTCTTGGCATGAATGTTCTGGGATGTGATAACTATCTTACAGTTGAGGCTGCTTGGCATCTTTCCAGATCAATAACCAAGGCTTCAAGTGATGAGGAGGTTTTCGCAAAGGCTGATTATATTACTCTTCATGTTCCTTCTACAGAAAAAACGAGAGGTATGATCAATAAGGATTCTATCGCTAAGATGAAGGACGGTGTAAAGATTATAAATCTTTCCCGTGCAGATCTCGTAAACAGTGCTGATATCAAGGAAGCTATCGAAAGCGGTAAGGTAAGCTGTTATGTTACTGATTTCCCCACAGAGGAAACAATCAATGTTCCCGGTATCATTACTACTCCTCACCTCGGTGCTTCTACAGCTGAGTCTGAGGATAACTGTGCTGTTATGGCAGCTCATCAGATTGAGGACTTCCTTCTTAACGGTAACATCAAAAACAGCGTCAACTATCCCGATATTTCTATGGCAAGAACTGAGGGAGGAAGATTACTCGTTCTTCATAAGAATCTTCCCAATATTCTTTCTTCCATTACTACTCTTATTTCTGATCAGGGTATCAATATCGAGCATATGGCCAACCGTTCAAAGGGAGATTATGCCTGTACTCTTGTTGACACTCTTTCACATCTTGATGATGAAATCATTTCAAAGATTTCTCAGGGTGAAAATATTATCAGAGTAATTAAGTTTGACTGATGAAAAATAATAATATTGAACAGCCGTTTCATTTGAGACGGCTGTTTTTATCTGAGTGAGGCATAGCTTTACCATAAGCGGTCGGTAGCAGGAAGGCGGGGAGCCAAGTGACCGCGCGCGGTCAGCAGCGACACACGAAGGGTGTCGCTGCTCCCTGTGTACAGGGCTTGGCTCCCCGCCTCACCGCTACCGCTTTTAAACTATGATCATAAGCTTTGCCTGCAAATATATAACAGAACAGCCACGGATTAACCGCGGCTGTAATTTTTCAGGTTATTATTCAGTTTCTGTGTCTTCTTCGTTTTCGTCTTCGCCTTCAAGTCTTAAGCTGTCCTTATGCTTTTTGTTCATCATAAAGCCTATAAGACCACCTAAAGCGATGAGACTAGTAGGCGCTGCTACGATTTCTGGGTTTTCAGCTACGGTTTGTGTAACCTGCTGAAGGAAGCTTCCGCCTTCATTTTCTGATTCTTCTGTAGTTGCAGTATAAGATTTCGTGGTAACTACATTACCGAAAGCATCCGTTTCATAAATGCCGTCGAGGAGCTGACCGAGATAGTCACCGTTGTAGTAGTCGGAGGTTGTGCTGCCGGCTGAATATGAACTGTCACTGCCGTAGGTGGAGAGAATATCCTGCACATATCCCTGTACATCTGTCTGAGAGGCAGCTCCTTCGATTCCGTTAAAAACACTTTCTACTATCTGTGATGCCTTTTCGTTGTCGGTAGGAATGAGGCCGTTTACCATTCCCTGTACCTGACCTAATACATCAGTTGCCTGTTCTGTAGTTTCGAGAGCAGGATTTTTTATAATTGTGAACTCGTAAAGAGCTACATCCTTTCTGTTCCCGTCATCGTAGTTTACCTCCAGGAAGATTACTTCTTTTTCCTTTGAAGTATCCAAGGGTGTGGAAGTAGTGGATCCGGGGGCGATAGAGACACCCTGAAGGTAGAGATAGAGGGGAGCCTTGTTGCCGCCGTTAAGCTGATCACCGAGTGTTATAGGGGTGAACCATATTTTTTGGCAAGAGGGTGCAACCTCTAATCTATAGCTGAGAATATCACTGTAAAACTCCTGTTCGAGAGCGAAGTATCCGTTCTTACAGGCAAGATTGAAAAGCTTTTCAGTGCTTGATGTTTCTGAAGCAACTACGCCTTTTTCCGTGAGCATGGTTTGAAGAACCAGACGGTGAACGGCATATTTGCTTTCACTGTTTGAAGCTACGTAAAGTGCAGAGTAGTCGATTTCTACATCGTAAGCCATAGAAAGGATAGTAGCAAAATATCTGTAGTCTACATATTCTTTGTCTGCCTGTGTTACTTTGTTATATTTGGTGAGAGGAACATTCTCTGCGTTTTCTGTTATTACAACGACCTTGAGGTAATAGAAAAGCTCTTCTGTAGTGGGGTTATCTGAAAGGGGTATATAGTCATAATCTTCCAGATACTGTTTTACTGCCTGAATTCCGAGTCCTGCGGCTGAGTCAACTCCTGAAGGAACAGTTACACCTGTAAGAGATCCGATGATCAGAGTGAGTGCCGCATCAAGAGAAATGCCGGCGGGGAGATCGGTGGGCTTATCGTATATGGCATAGATTGCGTTAAATTCGATAGCGGCATAAACGATACCGATTTTCATTCTGTCCTCTTTGGTAGCTTCGTCGGGAAGCTCTATTCCGCATGCGGTAAGAACAGCGCACATTTTATCGAAGTTATCGGTCATACCTGATGAAACTACAGTGTAGTAAACCATTTCTACGATAGCAGAGTAAATATTGTCCATAGCGTTTTCGTCCAAAGAATTAAGGGCGATATAACGGTCGCATTCCTCGAGAAATTCCTCATATGTATGACTGTAGGGGTTATCGGAGGGAGTGGGAGTAAGGGTGGCGGGAACCACTGCCATATCGTCGGTTCTTACGAAAAGCTGATCGATCCACGCGAAATTGTATTCCGGGTTCGGATTTCGGGTATTACCGGGATTGAGAGCAAGTCCGTCGTCGAGAGATACAACAACTGCAGATGCGCTCATAGGCAGAGCCATTATAATAATCATCAAAACTGCAAGGAAAATTGCCGATGCTTTTTTCATTTTATTTCGCTCCTGTCTGAAAGTAAAGCTTTATGTAAATTAAGATATACCAATCCATTATTATACATAGTATATGATACAACTTTATCTCTTTATTGTCAACCGAAAGGCGAATTATTAGAAAAAAATTAACATAAAAACGAAGTTTAATATAGTTGTAATCCGATTTTTGGGTATTTGTTTATTTTTCTTAAAAAAATATAAACTCATTGAAATTATGAATAATTTGTGATATATTAAGATGAAAATAATTTTACGGAGGTTAAATTATGAAAAAGCTTTTATGTGTCATTGCATCTTTAGTGATGCTTTTATCCTGCGCTGCTCCTTCTTTTGCTGCAGGAACTGAAGAGCATCTTCCTCAGATTTATGTTAACGGTATCGGTACAAGAGCTGTTTATGAGGTAGATGATCCTGACAAAACACCGCTTTTCTTTCCCATTGATAATGAAGGGCTTATGGAAAATCTCGGTAATATCACAGGCTATATTGAGTCTGCCATAAAGAAGAATAATCCGGATATTCTCTCTGATGCCATTTATTCCATTATGTGGGACACTATGGGCAAGGCAACTCTGGATACCGACGGTATCACCAATAAGTTCAACGTAAAGATTGATCCCTGTCCTCTCGAATATGACGGCAACGGAAAATATAATTTCTGTTATGACAGCAGACTTGATCCTGTGGACATCGCTGCACAGCTTTACGATTATGTTCAGCAGGTAAAGGCTCATTCAGGTTCTGAACGTTATGAGCTTGTGGCTTCCAGCTACGGTGGAGCGATCGCTGCAGCATATCTTCACGAATATGAAGAGGAGTGGAAGAATATCGACTCTTTCCTTCTCTGTGTGCCTTCTCTTCCCGGTATAGACTTTGTGGGTGAGCTTTTCAGCGGAGATTTTAATTCGGATCCTGATGCACTTGTCGGTTTCGTAAGCGATATGTTAGGCAACGAGGATCTTAATCTTGTTCTTTCTATACTTAATAAATCGGGAGCTCTCGGAAAAATTCTTGAGTACGGTCTCGAGCCTGTGGTACAGGTTGCTCTTATGAGTGCCGTAAGAGATATAATTCACGACATTTTCGGAACCTTCCCGGCTATGTGGTCCTATGTTCAGGATGAATTTTTCTATGATGCCCTCGAAAATATTTATGGCAAGGACTACGCTTCTGACGATCACAGCCACGCTAAGCTTGTTGAAAAGATAACCTATTACCACGAAGAGGTTATGGTGGATGCACCTGAGCTTTTACTTTCCGCTAAGGAAAAGGGTGTCAAGGTAAGCATTATTTCCAAATACGGCTTTGCACCCAAGCCTCTTAGTAAATCAGGTAATGTTCTCAGCGATAATCTGATGGATCTGGAGGATGTAACCTACGGAGCTACATGCTCTATGCGGAATTCTAC
The DNA here is from genome assembly GCA_937901145.1 of uncultured Clostridia bacterium. GTDB lineage: Bacteria > Bacillota > Clostridia > Oscillospirales > Acutalibacteraceae > UBA6857. The sequence goes on along the minus strand of CALCHE010000050.1, from coordinate 2,384 downwards.
TCTTCCTGTGGATTACACACAGAAGCTTTATCCCGAATATAATATGATTTCTCCCGACGGATGTGTGGATATGTCCACTGCACTTCTTCCTCTCAATACCTGGGTAATCAAAGGCTTTTATCACGAGGATAACAATGCCGGATACTGGAATCTGGTAAATGCCATCGTATATAATGATCTGGATGTAAACAGTGATCCGAGATATCCTCAGTTTATGTGCAGAAGTGAAGCTGATCCTGACACGATAATTCCGTTCACCTCAGCTGAGACAGAAAAGGAAACCACACTTATTCAGGATTTCATCAGACTTCTCATCCGATTCATTCAGATCATTACAGACAAGCTTAATGAATTAATGGGCAAATAAAACAAAAAATCTGTCACCTCGGTGGCAGATTTTTTTGAAAATTTATGTAACATTTTGTCTTTTTAGTTGTCTAATCTATGACAGAAGAAAAGTTATAACTGATTTCTGCAGAAAGGGAGGTGATGGGATGCGAAGAAGAAAGGAAACAGAAAAGATTTCCGACAGGGTACTGTGTGCCGAATATGAAGCCGTATACCGCTACGTGCTTTGCCTTTGCCGTGACGAGACAGTGGCGAAGGATATAACGCAGGAAACTTTTCTGAAAGCTATGAAGGGAGCGGATAGTTTCGGGGGCGACAGCAGTCTTTATACCTGGCTCTGCGCTATAGCTAAAAGAACCTGGCTGAATACGGTGAAAAAGCAAGGCAGAGAAGCCTTTTCGGAATTTCCTGAGGATATGTGCGACGAAGAGGAACTGTCTCCCGAAGAAAAGATATCCGAAAAAGATACGGCTATGTACATACACAGAATAGTGCATCAGCTGGAAGAGCCTTATAAGGAGGTTTTCTCTTTGAGAGTTTTCGGTGAGCTGTCTTTTTCTGAAATAGCAGATCTTTTTTCGAAAACTGACTCCTGGGCGAGAGTAACCTATCACCGTGCAAAGAAAACAATTACTGAGAAAATGCGAAAGGACGGAATATTATGAGTAAAGAAATAAACAAACTGGACTGTGCCATAGTAGAGGATTTACTTCCCCTTTATCATGACGGAGTGGTAAATGTGGTTACGTCGGAAGCTGTAGAAGAGCATCTGAAAGAGTGCGAAATATGTAAAAAGGAATACGAAAGCCTTTCTGCTGACATTATCGGAAAAACAGAAAAATCCACTAAAGAGGCCTTCACCATAATGATAAAGAAAAAAAGACTCAAGCAGCTGATTCTGACAGTTTTCACCTGCGTACTTTCCTGTGCGCTTTTATCAGGATTGTGGACATTCCTTAATCACGCCTGTGTTTTTAAGCAGAAGGATATAAAGGTGGAAAGAGTTTACAGATATACAGGAGTTGACGGAGAAAAGAAGTTTTATGTGGATTATTATTGTCCTCCTGCCAGAAGTATGCGCACAGAATTCAGGGAAGAGGACGGAGTAATGGTATGCGAGACTATTCTCCGAGCACCTTTTATACTGCCTGATAGGGGAGATTATAACTGGAATGATACTGTTATAATCAGTGCTGAAAGCAATTTAGACTGTACAGCTCCTGCAGAAAAGCTTATTTTCAGTGGAGTGACCGTGTGGACGAAGGAAGCAAATAATGACAGCGAAATTCCTGCCTATGTCTATGCCAACGATATTTACGAAAACGGCAATCAGGATGATAACAGTGATTCGGATACCTGCTCATGGTATACGGATATAAACACCGTAACTCTGGAGCATGCGAAATATGGCAGGCTCACATGGACCCGTGACGGTAAGCTGATTGAAGGCTCACCTGAAATGGAAAAGGAAATAATAGAGCTGTATAAATGAATATAAAAAAACCGACGGTTCAGTTGCCGTCGGTTTTGATGTTTTTAAAGAAGCTCTGCACCGTGTTCTCTGCAGTACTTTACTGTTTCCTCATCCCAATAGGAGGACTGAACCTCGCCGATGTGAGCTTTTCTCAGGAAGAAAAGGCACATTCTCGACTGACCGATGCCGCCACCGATGGTGTAGGGAAGCTCACCGTCGAGGAGTGCTTTGTGGAAGGGGAGGGACTTTCTGTCCTCACAGCCACTTTCCTTAAGCTGACGGTTCAATGCATCCTCATCGACTCTGATACCCATAGATGATAATTCGAGAGCGATGTCGAGAAGAGGATAGTATACTATGATATCTCCGTTCAGAGTCCAGTCGTCATAGTCAGGGGCTCTGCCGTCGTGGGGCTTGCCGTCCTTTAGCTTGTCACCGATGCCGATGATGAAAACTGCACCGTGCTCTTTGGCTATGGCATATTCTCTTTCCTTACGGGTAAGATCGGGATATTTCTCCTCAAGCTCTGAGGAAGTGATGAAGGTAATCTTTTCAGGGAGAA
>CALCHE010000049.1 GCA_937901145.1 uncultured Clostridia bacterium | reverse complement strand
CAGTAAACAGATATGCATCATCCTCTACAGGTTCACTTTTAAACCTATCCTGAAACAAATGTCCTACTCGCTGATATTTAATGTTATACCAGTAAACAAACTTTCCGCCAATCCTCTTAAAAATCTGCTCTAACGGCTCCTTTTCTTCTTTTATCAGAAGATGAATGTGATTACCCATAAGACAGTAAGCAAAAAGTTTATATCCACTTTTTTCCTTGGTATCTTTAAGTGTCCAAAGAAATTTTTCGCAGTCCTCTTCGTCCTCAAAAATCTGCTGCTTGTTTATACCTCTGAGCATTACATGATACATTCCGGTTGAGCTCTTTTTTCTTGCTTGTCTCGGCATTTTTATCACCTCGCATATATTTTAGCACTCTTAGATTTTTTTGTCAATCATAGAACCGTCCCCTTGATTGCCTCTTGACTTGACTCAAATAAATATGTATACTATAAATAATATGTATCTGCTCCCCTGCAGATGGATTAGGAGGAAGAAAAATGGCTTATTTAAGCGACATCGAAATCGCTCAGCAGTGCGAAATGAAGCACATCACAGAAATAGCAAAGAAGGCTGAAGTAGACGAAAAGTACATCGAACAGTATGGCAATTACAAGGCAAAAATAGACCTTTCCCTTTTAAACGACAGTAAAGATAAAAAGGACGGTAAGCTCATTCTTGTTACCGCCATCACCCCCACCCCTGCAGGTGAAGGTAAGACAACAACCACCATCGGTCTTGCTGACGGTATGCAGAGAATCGGTAAAAAGGTTACCGTTGCTTTACGCGAGCCTTCACTCGGCCCCGTTTTCGGTATCAAGGGCGGTGCTGCAGGCGGCGGATATGCTCAGGTAGTTCCCATGGAGGACATCAACCTTCATTTCACAGGTGACTTCCACGCTATCACCAGTGCAAACAACCTTTTGGCTGCTATGCTCGACAACCACATCCAGCAGGGTAATGCTCTCGGCATCGACGTGAGAAGAATTACCTGGAAGCGCTGTGTGGATATGAACGACAGACAGCTCCGCTTCATCACCGATGGTTTAGGCGGCAGAATCAACGGTACTCCCCGTGAGGACGGATTTGACATCACCGTAGCAAGCGAGGTAATGGCTGTTTTATGTCTTGCCTCATCAGTAACTGACCTTAAGGAAAGACTTTCCCGCATTATCGTCGGCTACAACTATAAGGACGAGCCCGTTACCTGCGGTCAGCTCAACGCTGCAGGTGCTATGACAGCTCTTCTCAAGGACGCTCTCAAGCCTAATCTCGTTCAGACTCTCGAAGGTACTCCCGCTTTCGTTCACGGCGGTCCCTTCGCTAACATCGCTCACGGCTGTAACTCAGTTATCGCTACCAAGACTGCTCTCAAGATGGGTGATTATGCTATCACAGAGGCAGGCTTCGGTGCTGACCTCGGTGCTGAGAAATTCCTCGACATCAAATGCCGTATGGCAGGTCTTACCCCCTCTGCTGTGGTTATGGTTGCTACCATCCGCGCTCTTAAAATGCACGGCGGTCTGCCTAAAACTGCTCTCGGCGAAGAAAATCTTTATGCCCTCGAAAAGGGTATCCCCAATCTGCTCCGCCACGTTTCAAATATAAAGAATGTTTACAAGCTTCCCTGTGTGGTTGCAGTTAACCGCTTCCCCACCGATACCGATGCAGAAATAGACTTCGTTATCGAAAAGTGCAAGGAGCTCGGCGTAAACGTATGCCTTTCTAACGTATGGGCTGAAGGCGGCAAGGGCGGCGAAGAGCTCGCCAAAGAGGTAGTCCGTCTCTGTGAGGAAGAGGACAGCTCAGGCTTTACCTTCTCCTACGATGTAAACGACACCATCGAAACCAAGATTAAAGACATCGTTACCAAGGTTTACGGCGGTAAGGATGTGACTATTCTTCCCTCTGCACAGAAGCAGATTAAAAAGCTCTGTGATATGGGCCTGGATAAGCTTCCCATCTGTGTGGCAAAGACACAGTACAGCTTCTCCGACGATCCCACCAAGCTGGGCGCTCCCGAGGGCTTCACAGTAACCGTAAGAAACGTAAAGGTTTCCGCGGGTGCAGGCTTCATCGTAGTTCTCACCGGTGACATTATGACTATGCCCGGTCTTCCCAAGGTTCCCGCAGCAGAGAAAATCGATGTGGACGAGAACGGAAAGATTACAGGCCTTTTCTGATAAATGCAAAGAGACCCCTCCGTCAATCTGACGATTGACACCTCACCTTTTGAAAATGGGAGGCTGAATATAAAATTAACCGCAGAGTTTAATGCTCTGCGGTTATTCTTTTCAGTTTATGAGGCCTGATTCGGTAAGAAGTTTTGTAAACTGCTCCGCAAAAGCTTCCTCGCTGTCAAGCTTCATTTTATCATATTCTGCCTCTGTCTCTGTAAGAGATATGTCCACCGTGACATCTTTTGTTTCTTCCGTAATAAGGCTTTTCCAGGTAGAGGGGAAGAGATAGCCTTTTTCGGTTTTCTCTATCTGCATCTGGAAAGGATAAATAATACTGTATATACTCTCTCGCTTTATATTTCCGCTGAGATAAGTCTGCCCTGCTTCATCAAGATTTATTTCCTCGCCCTCATCACAGAGAGGAAGCACATATCTTCTGCCGACTGCGGGAAGTACCATAAAGTACATTTCAGTTTCAACAGTAACTGTTTCACCCTCTTTTATATCTCCGTACCAGACCTTGTCCGCCCTGATTTCCAAAATCAGGGTTTCGTTTTTTGAAGTAAGCCTTCCGCCCCTTTCAAATTTGTCAAATTCATAAACAACAGTGTATTCCTTCCTTCTTACCGAAAGGATTTCACCCTCAACAACAGCCACACAATCCTCGAGATATAACTCACTGAAGGGTGCCACAGACATCAGCACATTCCTGTCGTATTTTACCTCTTTAAAAGAACCGTTCGGTACAAGGTCACTGTAAAAAAGCTCCTTATTTTCATTTTCCGGAACGGTAGATTCACCTGCAGATACCGAAGGCACCGTGCCTGCATTCTGTACCTTCGTCAAAGCAAATGCCGTACAAATTATCAGAATGAAAGAAGCGGCAATAAGTGCAGGTGTATGTGTATTCTTTTTCTTTATGTTCTTTGCTTTATTTTTCGTTCTTTCCATCAGCTCACTGTCAGGCCTTAATGTGTCACGGATAATTTCTATACTTTCTTTATTCACTGAATTCATCTCCCTTCAGTATTTCTTTCAGTTTTTCTCTCCCCCGCTTCATCTGACTTCTCACGGTAGAGGCGTTTATTTTCGTTATTTCACTGATTTCATTTACGGAAAAGTCCTCGTAATAATAAAGATAAACAGGTACACGGTATTTTTCAGGAAGGCGGATAACAGCGTCATATATTTCGAAATCTCTTTCGGGTAATTTTTCTCTGAGCAGAGACATATCGTCCGTAAGCACTGTCCTTTTATATCTCACTGAGGAATAAATCTTTTTACAGCATTTGAGGGTCACATTTATCAGCCAGTTGCGTCTGTGTTCCTCGCTTTCGAAGATTTTATTTTTCTGATAATATCTGCACCATACCTCCTGAAACACATCCTGTGCATCCTCCTTTACTCTTACATTGGCATAAGCAATTCGGTAAATCAAATCCGAGTACCTTTCCATAACTTCCTCAAAGCAATCATCCGTACGCAATGATTGAATTTGCATTTTCATTCCCCCTTTCACTATCAGTTCCTTCGATAAGGATAAAATGTTGCATTTATATTTTATTTTTATCATCATAGGCAGAAAAAGTCAATCTTGACAAAGCAATACTTCCGTGCTACACTATACATAGAACGCAGATGTATATAACTGTTCTATGTAAGGAGGTATAATTATGAACATCAAAAAAGAGCTCACCAAAGGAAGCAGCTCACTTTTAGTTCTGTCTGTGCTGGAAAAGGAAGATATGTACGGCTATCAGATAGTAAAGGAAATCGAAATGCGCTCCGAGTCGGTTTTTACGCTCAAGGAAGGTACCCTCTACCCCATTCTCCACGCCTTTGAAAAAGACGGTTATGTGAAAGCCTATTGGACGGAGAGTGAGCAGGGCAGAAAAAGAAAATATTACCACATTACGCGAAAAGGTCTCGATGCCCTCAGAGAAAACAAAGAGGAATGGGAAGCCTACTCCCTGGCAGTAAAAAGGGTTATCACCGCAAAGGCGGTGCTGACTTAAGAAAGGCGGTGGCATTATGACTGACATCCGTGATTTTATAAATTCATTCCTGCCTGATAATATCCCTAAAAAGAAAAGACAGCAGTTGTACGATGAAATGGAATGTCACATTCTCGACAGAGCCGATTTTTACATAGAGATAGGCTATGATGAGGAAACTTCCCTTAAGAAAAGTATGGAATGCTTCGGCGAAGAAACGGAAATTAAGGAAAACATTAAAGCTGACCTTCACGGGCTTTATCACGAAAGATTTTATTATGCGGTTATTGCAGGCCTTGTTCCCATAATTTTTAATTTAGTCTGTGCATTTACGGGGAACTTTGTTTTTTCTGCTGACCGTATGCCTGACCCTGAAGGCTGGGGCGTTTCTTTGAGTACATTTTTCGTAAGCTTTTCTGTTTTACAGATTATATTCTGCTTTAAGAAGGGTTACCGTAAAAGTCTTGTCGCTACAGGTATTTCAAATCTGCTGATTATCTGCTCTATGCTTCTCGTCTGCTATCCCCAATCAGCCTTTTACGCTGCTCCCATAAACATTTCATACCTTTTAGAAATGTTTACGCCCATGATAATGAAAAATGTAGCTGATGATTTACCGGACTATTTTGCTGTATTGGGAGCTTGGATTTATCTCGGCGTTTCGGGACTATCGTCATTTTTCCTCAGCAGAGCCGTCCGGAAGAAAAAGAATAGCGAAAAGGCAGCCTTAAGTGGTGTGTCTGTTTTGGCGGTTATACTGTGCGCAGCATCTGTCTTAAGCGGAATCATCTACACTCCTGCTGATGAATATTACACAGGTTACCGTACCTGGTTTGACTATAAAAATGACACAATCACAGAAGAAGCTCTGAACATATATGATAGCATCCCCCTCGGCTGTACCTATGAGGATGCAAAGCCTTACCTCGAATATCTCGGATATACAAATACAGAGGATTACATAAGCACTCTCAGCCGTGAAGAACAAAAAATGTTCCGCTATAATCTGAGTGAAATAGATTTCTTTTTCAGTGATGATTACGAAATTTTCTTCAAAGCAGATAAAGAATACTACTACCGTGATGATAATGGGCTCTTCTTCATCCGTGTCGATAAAAACGGTCTGGTCACAGGCAAGGGTATCGGAGTCGGCTCCGAATATGAGGACAGTTACGGAAGTAAACGCCACTACTGCTCAGCTGATTATGACACAGATAAGTGTATCGCTGATTTCGAAAGAATGAAAAAAGGTGACAGTAAAACAGAAGTCCTCCGCAAGCTGGGCGAAGAAAACGGTCATTTCTATACTGTCTTTTCAGAAAGTGAAAATGGTGTACTGAAGGATTATTACAGAATCCATTCACAAACACGCCAAACGGACACTTACCCTTACGATACAGATATTTTTATTCAGCTGTGGTTTACGGACGGACTTTTAGAAAAAGGCACTCTTGAATATGATGATTATCATCACGGCTATGAGGAAGTAAAAAAAAGCATGCCTTAATATTTTTTTATTATTCACTTTAATTTGATTTAAAGTAATACCCTTATACTCTAATTGTGCGATGGGAACTGACAAGTGTTTTTTCCGATTTTTCACTTGTCTCCCTCCTTCCCACCGCACTCCCCTCTCCTTTCAAATATAAGTAAAGAAGCCAGGCTGAAAGCTTGGCTTCTTTATTTTGAACCCTGTTCAAAAAAATGCAGAACTCAGAATGCATAATGCAGAATTAAGGGTCACTTTGTTCCGATTATATCCGTGCAAGGATTTCTATGAATTAACCTTTACACCGCCAAAACTATTTGTAAATTCAAGCAAATCGAAAAAATTTTTTCTCTTTACCCTTTATTTCCGCTTTTTCTCTGCGGAAAGCAGAATAAAAATTATAGCGTGGTAAATCCGCGACCGAAATTCTGCACTCTGCGTTCTGCATTCTGCATTCAATATAGATCTCTTTCATTTTATGACAAACTTTTCTCCGGCTCGGTGGTACACTCTTTTCACACAAAAAAGAAAAGGAGTGTATTTTATGGTTTGTCAGAAGTGTAATCACATCTTGCAAGGAAGTGAAAGTTACTGTCCCGACTGCGGAAGTCCCTGTGTTAAAGTAAAGGAAGTACCCAGAGAACCTGAATCACCGTCAGTTATCTTTTCATCGGAAAGAGATGTTTCATCAAATATTTTCATCGATGAAGTACCTCCCAAATACCGACGGGAACAGCCCGAAAAGAAAAAATCAAAGGCCGGACTTTATCTTGTCATAGCACTGTGTGTGACGGTAGTGGGTGTACTCGCCGTAGCGGGAGCGGAATTACCCGTGGTTTCCACTGCCATAGCCTCTCTGTTCTCCACCTCAGCATCCGAAGAAACTACTGCTCCTGTAACCACCGAAACCGATTATGCACCCGATTCGGGAATAGTTACCCCTCAGGTAAACTACAGAACCACCGTGGCCTATGTGACCGGTGAAAAGGGACAAGCCCTCAGGAAGGGTCCTGATGTTTCCTACGGTCAGACAGATATTCTTCCCGCGGGGACCGATGTACACATCGTAGGCGGAGCAAGTGTGGCAGACAGCTGGGTTTATGTTTACGTGCCTGAAAAGGATACCTACGGGTGGATAGACGATGCTTTTCTCTCCTCGGTTACTGCCGATGTAAGCGTACAGGACGATGAAGACAGCACTATGCAGAGCAAAAAATAAAGAACTCCCCTTTAAGGAGAGTCTCAAACCAACCGAAAAGCCACAGGGAACTGAATCCTTGTGGCTTTCATTCTTATTTACCGAGCATTTTAAGTAAATCGGGAATTACTGTTTCGAAGTTTACACCGTAATCGTTTGATGTGGGGTCTTCGGCAGTAATGCGGATGCATTCGCTGGTGTAGTCGGCGGCTACCTTAACAGCATCTTTCCAGGAAAGACCGTTCATAATGGCACCGATGCAGGTACTGGAGAAAATGTCGCCTGTGCCGTGGTAGGAACGGCTGTGCTTTTTATGGCAATAGTAGAAGTATTCGTCCTTCTCCTTATCGTAGCCCATAACGCCTGTTTTACCCTCCTCAAAGGAAACACCTGTAAGTATGGAGATTCCGGCACCAAGATCAGCGAGAGCCTTAAGCATTGTTTTGGCATACTCTTCATCATATTCTGCCTTATATTCGATGCCTGTCATAAAGGAAGCCTCGGTCATATTAGGTACGATGATGTCTGCCTTAGCGCAGAGAGTAGCCATATACTTAGCGAATGCTTCGTCAAAAGTAGGATAAAGCTTACCGTTGTCAGCCATTGCAGGGTCAACGAAGATAAGATTATCATCTGTCTTATATCTGTCGAAGAATTCCTTCATAAGGTCAATCTGCTCGAAAGAGCCGAGATAACCGGTATAAACTGCGTCAAACTTAAACTGTTCTCTGTTCCAATGGTCGGAAATAGGCTGAATCTGATCCGTCAGATCCTTAACCGTAAATTCGCTGAACATGGTGTGGGTGGATAATACTGCTGTGGGGATAATTGCTGTCTCCACACCCATAGCGGAAATAATGGGAAGAGCAACGGTAAGGGAGCATTTGCCCACACAGGAGATATCCTGTACTGTAACGATTCTTTTCATAGGTAACACCTCTTAATTTTAATTACAATACAGATTATACCTCTTTTTGGATATATTAAAATGACCAATTTGTAAGATTTTTATATAACCAGATTAATTTTCTTATTTATATATCAATCTCTTTCTTTTTCCCAATGAAGAATTGCGCCTGTATTTGCATTGATGGTATATTCGTAATCATATCTTCCGTATTCGAAGCTGACCTCGTAAACCTTTACGCCTCTCTCATAGTCGAGCTCACTTTCCAGACCTCTGACCTGATTTCTTTCGAGACCCGAATGGTTAAGAGCTATCGTTTCAGCCTTTGCTCTCGTAACGGAACCTGAGGAAGAGTCAGCAGATGAAGATGTACTTTTAGTTTTCACGGAAAGCACATCAGAGAAATCACCGACATATTTGGTTTCTCCGTTTTTAAAGTATGCTCTTACTTTAAATTTGTAAGTCGTACCCGACTTAAGATTTTTAACTGTAGCCGATGTTGACTTAAGAGTAGTCTTTCTTACATATTTACCTTTAGCTGAATCGTAAAGATAAACCTGATATCTTGAGGCACGGGGTACCTTCGACCATTTGAGTGTTACGCTGTTTTTAGTTTTCGAGGAAGCCTTTACATTCTCTACTTCGTCGGGATCTGTAGCAGAAGTAAGAACGGAAGAATACTTTCCGTAGACTCTCTTTGAGCCCCTGAGCTCGTAAGCTCTTACTTTGAATTTATATACCTTAGCGCTTCTCAGATCGTCTGCTTCGAAGGATGTTCTCTTAGTAGTACCGAGACTTCTCCATTTGCCGTCGGTATAAACTTTTACCTGATAACCGTCGGCACCCTTTGCCGCTTTCCATCTGAGATTTATTTCATCATCATCGATGTTATAAGCCTGAAGAGTTTTCACCTTAGGTACCGATGCCGCCGTAGCGGTAAGCGATGCTGCCGAAAACACGGATGCACCGAGAGCTGCTGCTAATAAAACATTAAGTAATTTTTTCATTTTTTAATCCACCTTTCTGTAATAACTTTACACCTGCATATTACTTAATTTACTTTAAAGCAAATTAAAAAAGCGTTAAATTTGTAAATAAGATTTTAACAGATTTCAAAAATGTAAAAAAGAGGCAGTCTTAAACTACCTCTATATTCTTATAAGTTACTGAGCATAAAATTCGCTGTCCTGTATTTCTCTCTCAAAGAAAAACCTTAACAAATAAACACCGATAATAACCGATAAAATCAACAGTACCGGTGAAGCCGCCGCCAATGAAAAAGTATCGACATCTATCACAGAAAACATTTCATTTAATACTTCCTGTGTGAATTCATCACCAATACCATTCATAAGCACTTTCGAAATAACAGGCGCAATGACAACTGAAAACAGAGCTGAAATAACAGAAGCTATTCCTCCACCTAAAGCATAAGCGCTGTAAAAAGCCATAGCTTCAGTGTGGTTTTTACCGGGCTTGTATCCTGTAAAATAAATAATAAAGAAAATAACAACCGAAGAAACCCAGGCACATATCTTCACAAAAAATCCCGAAAAAACCGAATTCATATCCTCTACAAAAAGAGAAACAAAAACAGGTATACTCGTAATCAAAGAAGCTACAAGTATCTGAATAACGGTGGAGACAATATATCTTTTTCTTGCCCTCGGAAGTGACATAGTGAAGTCTGTCATACCTTTCGGTGACTGCTTATCATTAATTCCCACGAAAGCTGTGTAAGCATAAACACCGATATATATTTCCAAAGGCAATAAAACAATCCCGATAAAAGACTCAATTGTAGTAAGTAAAACAGATACACCGTCAAGAGAAAAATAAGATATTACGATACCCACTAAAACCGAAACAATATTCGGTAAATGGCCTGCAAAATACATCGCACCGCTGAAAACGACCGCACTCGTCTTGTCTTTGCTGAGATTATAACCTAAAAGGAAGCACAGAGCTAAGGTTATGCACGAAACTAACAAGCCCAATACATTTGAGGCTGAAACAGACTGAGAAAAAAGAGGGATGTTAATTCTCAAAAGATTACACAAAGCATACAAAGCGAAATCAATCACTGTTGCAAATGAAACATACTTTATAATCCTTTTTTTCATAACATCCATCTCCTTAATATTAACTTTAAATTTTCTTATCCTTATCAAAGCTCGCCTGAACAGCATTCATTACTGCCGCCTCAAAGCCGTCCTTCTGTAAGGAAGCCACACCCTCGATGGTAGTTCCTCCCGGTGAGCATACTCTGTCGACAAGTGCCCAGGGATGGTCAACAGACTCTAAAACAGTCTTCGCACTGCCGAGTACGGACTGTGCAGCCACCTCCAAAGCCTGTGCCTTAGACATACCGTTTTTTACTGCTGCCCTTGCAAGAGCATCGATATACATATAAGTAAAAGCAGGTGAGCAACCGCCTATAGCACTGAATATGGGAAAAAGCTTTTCATCGATTTTTACCGCAGTACCGAAGCATTCACAGAAGCTTTCTGCAAAGCTCATATCCTCATCACTTACATTTTCCGTACCGCAGTAGCCTGAAACTGCCGCTCCGACAAGTGCGTTTATGTTAGGCATCACACGGATGAATTTACCGTCGTAGCTCACAGAGGAACGAAGGTATTCCGTAGTCTTGCCTGCGGCGATGGAAATAAAGAGAGGATTTTTCTCTTTTGCGATGCTGTCAATTTCTGAAAGAACAGCTGCGATTACATTGGGCTTTACGGCAAGAACTATCTTTTCACAGCTTTCTGCGATTTCAGTCGCTGATGCTTTTACGGTGATTCCGTAGGCTTTTCCGAGAGCATCCGTTTTAGTTTTATCCAAATCGAAAACTGCTATATCCTCACTCTTTATAAGTTCAGATTTGCACATTCCTGCGATAATGGCTGATGCCATATTACCCGCACCGATAAAGCCTATCATTCTGAGGCCTCCTCTGCAGGAAGGTCAGAGGTACAGTTAGGACATTTCACAGCCTCGATGCTGATTTCACTCTTACAGAAGGGACATACCTTAGTAGTGGGAGCTTCCTCGACAGTTTCTTCCTTTTTCTTGCCGATTTCGGAAACCTTGTTGATACCCTTGACCAGAAGGAAGATAACGGTAGCCATAATGAGGAAGTTGATTACTGCAGTGATGAATGCACCGTAATTAAGAGTAGCATAGCCTGCTTCCTTGGCAGCCTCAGCTGTGGCGAAAACCTCATCGGTAACTGACAGGACGAGGAACTTGTCAGCAAAGTTAATACCCTTGGTAGCCAATGAAATCACAGGTGAAACCACATCATTAACAAGCGAATTTACGATAGCCTGAAAAGCACCGCCTATGATAACACCGACGGCAAGGTCGATAACATTACCGCGCATAATGAACTTTTTGAATTCACTAATAAAACCTTTCATATTTAAAACCTCCGTTGTTTTTTACTTCTAAAGTTTAACATATATTTTCTGAAAAATAAAGACCTTTTTTCATATTCCCGTAAAATCGAAATTAGGAATAAATTCCTCGTCAGCCGAAAGAGAACTCTGCGTAAAGATGTTTTCAAAGCCGAGGTTTTCAGCATAATCCAGAACCTTAAAATATTCCCTTTCGGTGATTTTCCGCTGAAGCTCAGGAAAATCTTCAATCTTGCCGTAGGGAGTATACTGAGACATAAGGCTTATAACTGTGTCAGTACCGAGATTTTCCTTTATCCAGTCGAGAATTTTCAGAGACTGATTAGTGTTTTTAGGCAGAATAAGGTGTCTGACTATCATACCTCTCTGCATTATTCCCTTTTCGTCATAAATATTTTCGGGACACTGCCTTTTCATTTCGGTCAAAGCCTTCGAGGCATAAGAAAAATAATCATGCGCTGAAGAATACTTGTCGCTTCTTTCGTCACTGATATATTTAAGGTCGGGCAGATATATCTGAATTTTTTCCTCTAACCTTTTCAGAGTCTCTGTCTTTTCATATCCGCCGCTGTTATAAACCACAGGAACCGGAAAGCTGTTCTTTTCTAAAAAATCAGAAAGAGCCGGGGCATAATGAGTAGGGTTAACAAAGTTGATGTTATGCACACCCTCACCGATAAGAGAAAGACATATTTCCCGTAATCTTTCTTCGCTTACTGTTTTACCCTTACAGCCGTGGCTGATTTCATAATTCTGACAGAATACACAGCCGAGGTTACAGCCCGAAAAGAAAACCGTACCGCTTCCCATCGTTCCGCTTATGGGCGGTTCCTCCCACATATGCTTTGCCGCACGTGCTAAGGTGAAATCCTGACCCACTCCGCAGTAGCCTTTTTCTTTTTTTCTGTCTGCACCGCATTCACGGGGACATATAGTACATTTCATTATTTATCACTTTCTTTTTTCTTTTGCTTTATTCTATCATATTCATTTGACTTTTGCCATATTTTTGTATATACTTTTATTATATAAGGAGTGATTTTATGCTTTTAGCTATCGATATGGGTAATACAAACATTACTCTTGGTGCATACAAGGGCGACGAGCTTGTTTTCGTTTCCCGACTTTACACCTCGAGACACAAATCAAGCGACGAATATGCTATCGACCTTCTGGATATTTTCAATTTATATAGTGTTTCGCCCTCGGACTTTTCCGGCTGTGTTTTCGCTTCTGTCGTTCCTGAGCTTACTCAGGCGGTAAGTCAGGCAGTAAAGCGTACTGTGGGAATCGAACCCGTGATAGTAGGCGGTGAAAACTACGGCGAACTTAAGGTGGAAATTCTGCCCGTGTCCTATCTCGGTGCTGACCTTATAGCCGGTGCTGTGGGAGCAAGAGAAAAATATCCTCTCCCCTGTCTGGTGTGTGACCTCGGTACTGCTACTAAAATACTCGTCATAGACAAAGACGGCACCTTCCGCGGATGCACCATTTCACCGGGTGTGAAAGTTTCTCTGGATGCCTTAGCCCGGAATGCGGCACTTCTCCCCTCAATCAGCTTCACCACTCCCAAAAAAGCTATCGGCGAAAACACCACCGAATGTATGCAGAGCGGTATAGTTTTCGGCACTGCCGCAATGCTGGACGGTATGATAAAAAGAATACGTAATGAGCTCGGCTACGACAAATGCACACTCGTGGCCACAGGCGGCTACAGCACAGGCATCATCCCCTGCTGTGAAGAAGAAATAATCTATGATGAAAACCTTCTTTTAGACGGTCTTAAGGCTATTTACGAAAGAGCTGAATAAAAAACTGAGCAAAAAAAGGGTCTGTTGCAGTAAGATGCATAAGGCGTTTTCTTCGACCCGAAGGCGTACACAGGTACTCCGAGAGGGCGAAAAAACGTCTAAAAAAGCAAAAAAATATTATATGCAACACCCTTTTGTTCCATATAACAATTAAAACAGATGTGTTTTTAGTCATTTGCCAACTTAAACACACCTGTTTTTTGTTTTGATTTTTGGTCTGCGCTTACTGCAGCAGCCCCTTATTTTACCTTACGGATTTTCACCGCGTAATACACCGTAGAAGATGTACACAATGAAGTCGATGAATTCGTTAAAGAAATCAGTGAAAATTGCGATGAAGCCACGGCTTTCTGTAGTGTTATCCATAATAATTTCCTCCGTTCTGAAATAATAATTACTTTTTTTCATTTTACTCTATTTGACGGTAATAGTCAAGAATTTGAGTAAATTTATTTTGTTTTAATTTTAACGGCTGCTGAAGGCTTACTGATAAAAACCTTTCCGCCAATGTCCTTAAAGGCTCTGACGCGGTAATGGTACACCGTGAAGGCCTTTTCAGCCGTATCTGTATGTCTGAGAGAGACGTCTGAATCCGTTCTCGCGATTTCCGAAAAGCTTTCTCCGTCACCGCTGCGCTCGAAAATATATCCGTCAGCCCCTGCGACGATTCTTGCCTTAAGGTCAACCTTTCTGAAAAGTCTCGGCTTTACGGAAACAAGCTCACCCGAATCAAGACTTACACAGGAAACCTCACGACTGAAATTACCGTGTCCTCCACCTTCGCAAAGGCTCTGCACACTGTAATAATAAGGCTGACCCTGTACCACATCGTTGTCAGTAAAGCTGCTGCCTTCTGCCACGGCGATGGGAATCAGCTGATTGAAATATTTATTTCTTCGGTATATGAGGAAGGAGCTGATACCGGCGGGAGCTTTCCACTCAAGCAGGATTTTGCCACCCTTGCTTCTGACCTTCAGTGCTTCGGGGGCAGGTACCTTTGAAATCACCTGTGCCGCAAGAGGACTCATTTTCTTCGAGTTTCTCTTTTTCAGCAGAACCTTCAGCGCGACAATTCTGTACCAATAGGTCACATTTTCCCTGGCTGTTCTGTCGATAAATTCGGTGCCTGTCTCCCAGGCAAGAAGATCGAATTCACCGTCAATGCTTTCAGAACGCTTGACGGCATATTTGTCGGCTCGGGGAACCTCAGTCCACTTGATACGGATTTCTCCTTTATCGGTAACAGAAGTGTCGGTTATCTGAGGACATACCTTTAACTTTTTGTTATCAATACTCATATCAAAAACGATTCACAAACAGGAATCACCTTTCTGTAATTATCTGTCCTGAGAAAGAAGAGACGCACTTTCTTTGTCAAGAAATACGGTTACGTCGGCGTGAAGCTTAAGAATAGTAGCGGGACACTCGGTGGAAACCTCTCCCTCGACGAGCTCTTTTATTGCTTTGGCTTTGCTTTCACCTGTGGCGATAAGAATGATTTTCTTGCTTCTCATAATATCACCGATGCCCATTGTAAGAGCATATTCAGGCATAGTATCACCTACAGCCTCGAAATATTTTTTGTTTGAGTCGATAGTGCTCTGAGTAAGCTTTACTGCGAAGGGACCGTCAGCAAACTTGTCACCGGGCTCATTGAAGCCGATGTGTCCGTTTGTGCCGATGCCTAAAATCTGGATGTCAATACCACCGCTTTCTCTTATTCTTTTACTGTAGCGGTCACATTCTGCCTCCATATCCTCGGCAGTACCTGAAAGGAAATTTACACGGTCAAAATCAACATCGGTTTTACCGAAAAGATTATCCTTCATAAAGTAAAAATAGCTGTTTACATTTTCTCTGTCGAGACCTACATATTCGTCGAGATTAAAGGTAGTTATGTACTTAAGAGAAACCTCATCTCTTTCATAGGCTTCGATAATTCTTTTATAGGTTTCCACAGGTGAAGCACCTGTAGCGAAGCCGAGAACACTTCCGTGCTTTTTGTTTACCTGCTTTATGATTATGTCAGATGCTGCCTTTGAAATTTCTACAGCATCATTCATTACGATTACTCTCATTTTATTTTCTCCTTTGCTTTACGATTTCATCTTATAATAACACATAAAACACACTTTTTCAATAATGCACTATTGTTTTTTTGGTAAAAATTATGATATAATTCCGCATATAGCATCAAAAAGGAGTGTTAATATGAACGAAATAATAAAAAGTCTTTTCGAAAGAAAAAGTGTGCGTCAGTTTACTGACCGTGATATCGATGAAAAAACCAGAGAGCTTATCCTTCTTTCTGCAGCTGAAGCACCCACTGCGGGCAATCAACAGCTTTACACTATCATAGATGTACGAAATCAGGAAATCAAAGATAAGCTTGCCGTTTCCTGTGACAATCAGCCCTTTATAAAAACTGCTCCGATGGTGCTTATTTTCTGCGCAGACTGTAAAAAGTGGGACGATGCCTACCGTAGCATCGGTCTCGAGCCTAAAAATGCAGGTGAGGGCGACCTTTTCATCTCCATCGAGGATGCAGTTATCGCCGCACAGAATGCGGTAGTGGCAGCTGAAAGTCTGGGTCTTGGCTCCTGCTATATCGGTGACATAATCGAAAACAGAGAATACCATAAGGAGCTTCTTAATCTTCCCGACAGAGTGGTTCCCATCTGTATGCTCGTTATAGGCTATCCTACAGAAGGTCAGATAAAAAGAAACAAGCCGAAAAGATGCGAACAGAAATTCATCGTTCACACCGATTCATACCATATACTCGACCAAAGCGAGCTTCGTGAAATGCTCTCCTATAAGGCGGGTGAAAAAACATACGAGGAATGGCTCTCTGCCTTCTGTAAAAGAAAGTACGATTCCGATTTCTGCAAGGAAATGACGAGAAGCGCTAAAGGCTACATCGGAGAATTCGAATAAGTCACTGTAAAAGTGCATATCTCATTAGCTGAAGCAAAGGGTTTCTTTGGATTTTCAAGTCCGAAGGGACCCTTTAAAACATAAAAGTCAAAGAAAAAAGCACGCCATTTCTGACGTGCTATGTTTGCAATTATAAATGCTTATTACTGCTCAACAGCGTATACGCTTACCTTTTTACGGTCTTTGCCGAGTCTTTCGAACTTAACCTTACCGTCGATAAGAGCGAAGAGAGTATCATCCTTACCCTTGCCTACGTTGTTGCCGGGGTGGATGTGTGTGCCGCGCTGCTTAACAAGGATGTTACCTGCGAGAACGAACTGACCGTCTGCACGCTTAACACCAAGTCTCTTTGATTCTGAATCACGGCCGTTACGGGTAGAACCCATACCTTTTTTGTGAGCGAATAATTGAATGTTTATCTTAAGCATTTGTTACACCTCCGTATTATTTTTAAAGAGTTTTTTCGTCGCACAGAATATATTCGTCATAATCCTGTGCCAGAGTGCTGATGTGAAGTTCAAGGCCCTGAAGAACAATTTCGGTTTTCTCTGAAGGTTCCTTTACCGTCAGTCGGAGATATCCGTCATCGACATCGATATCCGCCCTGTCACCGACGATTTCAGTAAGAGTGTTAGCCGCCATATATGCCGCCGAGGAAACTGATGCACAAATCACATCGCTCCCCTCTTCGGCGTAGCCGCTGTGTCCCTTAATGAGAAAGCCTGCCGTAAAACCTTTATTCTTATAAAAGGTAGCCTTAATCATAATTAAGCGTTGATAGCTGCGATTTCAACCTTAGTGTAAGGCTGTCTGTGGCCCATCTTACGCTTTGCATTCTTCTTGCACTTGTAAGTGAAGACAACAATCTTCTTACCCTTACCGTTTTTGATTGCCTTTGCTGTTACGGTAGCACCGTCAACGTAGGGAGCACCAACCTTGATGCCGTCGTCGCTGCCAACTGCGATAACCTTGTCAAAGGTAACCTCGGAGTCTGCTTCTACGTCAAGCTTTTCGATGAAGAGGGTATCGCCTGCTTCTACCTTATACTGCTTGCCGCCTGTTTCGATAATTGCGTACATAGTTTCTTTCCTTC
>CALCHE010000048.1 GCA_937901145.1 uncultured Clostridia bacterium | reverse complement strand
CCCCGACCTACTGCTTAGAAGGCAGTTGCTCTATCCAGCTGAGCTAAAGGCACATACTTGACAACGGCTTATATTATAACAGAATAATTCAATTTTGTCAATAGTTTTTGTCAACTTTTTTAAAAAAAATGTCATCCATTACAAGCATAAATCAATTTTTAACACAAATCAACCTAACACCCTCAATGGCAACTATGTTAAGGATTTCACCTGGCTCAAAGCAATCCTCATCATATGCGCTTCTTGCCGACCAATTTTGTCCATTTACCTTTACCTGACCGCAGCCGGCAAAATTATCAATTCTATCGGTTACAACGCACTTTCTTCCAACTATGACTCCATGATCAAATTCCCTTTCCTGAATACTTTTCTTACCAAACAAAGCAATAATTCCCATTTCAAATTCCATTTCCTATCTATTACACTATTCACGTATAATATATTAACATAAATAATAATAAAAGTCAATTATTTTTTGTTTAAAAACTCCTTAATTAGAGTTCAAATGTCTATTATTATCGAATATAACGCTCTTTTTAGGAAAAAGACTTGACAAAACTACAAAATTATAGTATTATAATAGATAGTTGCGTTGCAACGCCAAAAAAGCAAAGGAGGATATTTATGTTTGAGACTTTGAAGAAATTCCTTGTTGACGAGCTTCATGTTAATGCTGAAGACGTTACTATGGAAGCTGAATTGTCCGGTGACCTCGGAATCAACTCTCTTGAGCTTGCTGACCTTGTGTATGCTTGCGAAGAAGAATTCGGTTTTGAGATCGAAGACGAAGACCTTCGCGAATTCATCACCGTCGGCGACGTTGTGAAGTATCTTGAAGAAAGAGTAAAATAAGTTTTTTCATAAAAGTCGACCTCACTTTCAGTTATAATTATATATAAAATTATAATCAAAATCAACATTTATGATGGATAAGTAATAATAAAACCAAAATGAGTTGTGTGAAAACAAACGATATATAAATGGTTTTTCAACATATGAAATAAGTGACGCTTATTTGATATTTTCAATTTCTTGTGATAAAATTAAAAAAATTCGTAAAAATCTGTAAGATTTCTCATGTGTAAAGAATCATATAAGTGAAAGGTGGTGATAACGCAATGGAATTTGAAGAAGCATACCGTAAATATTTTAACGATATTTATTTATATGTCCGCAGACTTTCAGGAGATGAACATATTGCAGAAGAAATAACGAGTGATACATTTTATAAAGCTCTTTATTCTATCAATAAATTCCGCGGTGACTGCGATATAAGAGTTTGGCTTTGTCAAATAGCAAAAAACAGCTATTTCGCATACATCAAGAAAAGAAGAAATACTGCAAATCTTGATGATGAGGAAGTGCTGAATTTAATAGACGATAATATTCTCATTGACGATGCCATTATTCAGAAAGATGAGTCTATGCAAATCAAAAAAATTCTGCACACTATCTCTGAGCCATACAGAGAGGTGTTTATGTGGCGAGTTTTTGCAGAATTGAGTTTTAAGCAGATAGGACAAATATTTGGTAAATCTGATAATTGGGCTTGCGTTACATATCACCGTTCAAAAGAAATGATTCAACAAAGATTGGAGGAAAACAACAATGAGAAATGAATGTAATATAATTCGTGATATTTTACCCCTTTATGCAGAAGATATGGTCAGCGATGATACCATTTCCTTTGTTGAGGAGCATCTTCAAACTTGTGCTGAATGTTCTGCAATGTATGAACGAATTAAAGAAGGTGGTATTGTTATGAAAAACGAAAACAAAAGCACGGAACAAGAAATAGTAAACACTTTGAAAAAATTAAGAAAAAAAGTTTTTAAAAGGTTCTGTATTATATTCTTGGCTATTTGTATTGGAGTTGTGGGGCTTTTGGCAACATTGCAAGTATTTCCGGTTTACAGAGTTTTTCAAAACAAATGGGACACTTCGTTTACAAGCGAGGAAAGATGGATGTTAGCATATATCGGAACACCCGGAGATAGAGAAATTGCAACAGAAATCCTTAATTATGCTGATAATATTGTTTTTTCTGATGTAACTCATACTTACGAAGAAAACTTAAAACTCTATGGAGAATTAGGAAGATATCCTTTTGATTCATATCATTTTGATAATACAAACGAGCGTAAAGCATTTTATGAAACACATTCATTGGAACTCTTGTCTGCACATATTGATGAAAATCAAGGTTATATGTTTGTAAAATATTCTCAGCAAGCTGTAGGAGAAAACAATGAAACTATTTCAGGTAGTTGGGATGTAATCTCGCTTTGGAAAATTGAAAAAGATAATGACAATTGGAAAGTTGTTAAAATTGTAGAACACGCATAACGGAAACTCCCCGTTGCCGCAGTAACCCTGCCTCAACGGGGATTTATCTTATATACCAATGCTGAAAATAATGCATTTCTATTATTAAAATAACTGCCTCCACCAAATAGGTTTCGAATATAAACAAAGCATATTAGAGGGAGGCAAAACAGCAAAGAAAAACTGCTCTCACTGTGAGAACAATGATTATAGTAGTAAAGTAGGAACCTCCGAACCATTATTATATTCTGTTGATGCCATTGACGTTTTCACATTAGAAACATTGTATTCAGTTGAAAATAATGCTAAACTTTATGTAAGATAAAGCATATAAAATCGGTTTATATAAGTGAGAGGAGGTTTACAGATGGAAGACAAACAGATAATAAAGCTTTTATTTGCGAGAGCTGAAGAGGCAATCGGGGCTTTGAAGGTGCGTTTTGGCAAGACCTTATACAAAATCGCAATGAACATTCTCGCAAATCACAACGATGCAGAAGAAACAACAAATGATACATATCTTGCCATTTGGAATGCAATACCGCCTAAAGAACCTGACCCTTTGGCTCCTTATGTATATCGGACGGGAAGAAATATAGCACTGAAACGGTTAGAATATCTTTCAGCAGAAAAACGAAACAACAGTTATGATGTATCCTTGGACGAGCTTGGAGCTTGTTTGCCTGATAATGATATTAACCCTGAACAGGCTGTTATTATTCAGGAGATTGCCGACTCCATAAATAACTTTTTGGAACAAGATACTGATATGAACAGATATATTTTTATGCGTAGGTATTGGTATGGAGATGCAGTTGAGGATATAGCAAAAGCCGTCAATATGAAAAGCGGTGCTGTTTCGGTAAGATTAAACCGTATCAGAACAAAATTAAAAGAACATCTTATTAAGGAGGGTTATTACTATGAAGCGTAAGCACGTATTGGAAGTTTTGGATAAAATAGACGATAGACACATCAAAGAAGCTGAAAAAGCTCCGAAGAAAATGAGAAAAAGACCTTATTGGATAGGTGCGGTTGCTGCTGTTTTAGCAGTTGTAATTTGCATCAGCTCTTTCCTCAATACACCTATAATTACAGCAAACGCCATTGCTCTCCCCGGTGATGCACGTGTTATGGAGCGTCCCGACCTTGATGATTATAAAGACAGAGAAAGCTATATGGCAGATGTGGCAATATGGGAAGAAGCGTTAAATAACAGAAGAACTGCAAGAGAAAATGCAGCTGTTTCCTTGTCACAGTTTTTCACAGAAGCATCTGCAGAATTCCTCTCTTCACAGAACAATGAAAATGCTTTATGGTCACCTATAAATGCATATATCGGACTTTCTATGCTTGCCGAAATAACAGACGGTGACAGCAGAAAGGAAATTTTAGATTTGTTCGGTGTAAGCGATATTGAAACACTCAGAAGTCAGGTCAGTGCAGTTTGGGAATCCGTTTATGAGGATGACGGAAATGAAATATGCACATTGGCAAATTCTCTGTGGCTTGAAAATGGACTTGATTACAATCAGGATACTATGAATAACCTTGCATATCACTATTATGCTTCTGTGTATCAGACTGACCTTGGCAGTGACAGTGCAAACAAGTCAATAGGCAATTGGCTCAATAAAAACACAGGCGGAATGTTAAAGGAACGCACCGATAAAATCGATTTATCTCCTGAAACCATTCTTGCTCTTTATTCAACACTCTTCTTCCAAGCTAAATGGAGCGATGAGTTTAACAGTAAAAACAATACTGACGCTATTTTCCACGGTCTTAATGGCGATACTAATGTTACCTATATGAACAAAAAGCTATGTCAGATGAATTATTATTGGCATAGAGATTTCAGTGCAGTAGCTTTAAGCCTTAAAAACGGAAGCACAATGTGGTTTATTCTCCCCGATGAAGGAAAGACAACTGCTGATGTGTTAAATGGCGGTGCTTACGGAGAAATGATTTCTTTGGGAGATGGCGAAGATGGCTGGCAAAACAAAAAGTATATGAAGGTCAATCTTTCTGTACCTAAGTTTGACGTTTCTTCCACAGTAAACTTAAAAGACGGACTCGGCAGAATGGGTGTAACTAAAGTCTTTGATATGGAAAACTCAGATTTTACGGCAATCACCTCTGATTCACCTGTGTATATTTCAGCCGTTAATCAGTCTGCAAGAGTTGAAATCGACGAAAAAGGCGTAAAGGCGGCAACATATATAGAAATCCTCGGTTACGGTTCTGCTATGCCTCCTGAAGAAATAATAGATTTCGTGCTTGACAGACCTTTTATATTTGTGATTTCTAAAGGTAACTTACCCCTCTTTACCGGTGTAACGAATAGTATTGATTTTTGACAAATCAAAAAACTAAACGTACCATAAACAACTTCTTTAAACAAAAAACTATATGACAAAAACCATTGTAAAAGCTGTATTTCAACTTTTACAATGGTTTTATTATTCTTTATATTTTAAGATTATCTTCTGATTTTATTCTTCCTTTACAATACCGATACCGAGCATTTCGAGCTGGTCGCCATCAACGATTGAGGGACATTCTGTCATAGGCTCACTGGCATTCTGAAGCTTCGGGAAGGCAACTACATCACGGAGTGTGTCAAGCTTAAGCATCTGCATTACAAGTCTGTCAAGGCCGAGACCGATACCACCGTGAGGAGGTGCACCGTACTTGAAGGCGTCGGTGAGGAATCCGAACTTTTCATGTGCTTCTTCATCGGAAAGACCGAGAAGAGAGAAGATTCTCTTCTGTAAGTCAGGGTTAGTAATACGGATAGAGCCTGATGCGAGCTCGATACCGTTGAGAACGAGGTCGTAAGCGTTAGCTCTTACCTTAGCCTTATCGGTTTCGAGATATTCCATACACTCATCGAGAGGCGCGGTGAACGGATGATGCATAGCCACATACTCGCCTGCTTCCTCGTCCCAGTCAAAGAAGGGGAACTCTACAACCCAGAGAAGATTATACTTATCTGTGGGAATAATGTCGAGCTTCTTGGCTACGATCTGACGGAGTGCACCGAGAACGGAAAGAGTGGTGCTTGCCTTGTCAGCGATGATGAGGATAACGTCACCGTTTTCAGCACCGCACTTATTCATAATAGCCTTCATTTCGTCTTCAGTCATAAACTTGGCAAAGGATGATGCGATAGTGCCGTCTTCTCCTATTCTTGCCCAGGCAAGTCCCTTAGCACCGATACCTCTTACAGTTTCTGTAAGCTTGTCTACTTCCTTACGGGTAAGAACGGAGAATGCCTTCTTAGCTGTGATAGCGGCTACCTTACCACCGTTTTCGATAGCAGATGTGAATACACCGAAGCCACAGTTTTTGACCTCGTCGCAGATGTCGGTGATTTCCATAGCATATCTTGTATCAGGCTTATCGGAGCCGTAGCGCTCCATAGCCTCCTTATAGGTAAGACGGGGAAGAGGTGTCTCTATTTCCACACCGATAGCTTCCTTGAAAACCTTCTTCATAAAGCCTTCGATAAGTCCGAGGATATCTTCCATATCGATAAAGCTCATTTCAACGTCTATCTGTGTGAATTCAGGCTGACGGTCTGCACGAAGGTCCTCGTCACGGAAGCAGCGTGCGATCTGCATATAACGGTCAAAGCCTGCTACCATTGAAAGCTGCTTGTAAAGCTGAGGTGACTGAGGAAGAGCATAAAAGCTGCCCTTATGAATACGTGAGGGAACGAGGAAGTCGCGTGCGCCCTCGGGAGTAGACTTAACGAGAATGGGGGTTTCGATTTCGATGAAGCCGTTATCGTCGAAGTAGTCACGAATAATCTTGGTTATCTTATGACGCATAATGATATTCTTCTGTAAGTCGGGACGGCGAAGGTCAAGATAACGGTATTTGAGTCTTGTGTTTTCTGCTGTCTGACAGTTTTCGATGATTTCGAAGGGAGGAGTTTCACTCTTTCCGAGAATACGAAGATCGGTAACGAAAATTTCAACTTCACCCGTAGGAATATCCATATTCTTTGAGGAACGCTCTCTTACCTCGCCCTTTGCCATAAGAACATATTCGCTTCTTACGGTAAAAGCCTTGTCAAAGATTTCTTTCTGTGTATTGTCGTCGAAGGCAAGCTGTACGATGCCTGTTCTGTCACGAAGGTCAACGAAGATAAGAGCACCCAGGTCTCTCTGTCTCTGTACCCAACCTGCGACTACTACTTCTCTGCCGCAGTCAGCAGCAGTAAAGGTACCGCAGTAGTCTGTTCTTTTAAGTCCTGTCATAAAATCCATTTGTTTCAGTCCTCCTTAAAATAAATTTCCGTTTAATATAGAATTGATGTCGATATTGCTTTCATAGCCGAAGTCCTCCAGCTCTTTGAGGCTTTCGTTGATGGATATTCTCATAAAGATATCCTCGAAGCCCTCGAGAGGAATTTCTGTTTCCTCACCTGTGGACATATTCTTAAGCTTTGCCTTGCCCTCCTCGAGCTCGCTGTCACCTAAAACAACGGTGTAAGCAGCACCGATTTTATTTGCAAACTTCATCTGAGCCTTAACGCTTCTGCCTACCACGTCAAACTGTGCGTGGATACCCTCACCGCGAAGGTCAGAGGCAATCTGTGCAGCCTTGATAGTAGCATTTTCGCCCATTGAGGCAAGATAAATATCACACTTTGCTTCCTCGGGGAAGGGCGTGTTCTGTGCTGCCATAAGAAGTAGAAGTCTTTCGATACCGATAGCGAAGCCGAGAGCGGGAGTGTCGGGACCGCCCACCTCTTTTACGAGACCGTCATAACGTCCGCCACCGCAGACTGTACCCTGAGCACCGATCTGATTTGATACAAACTCGAATACGGTTTTAGTGTAATAGTCGAGACCTCTTACGATAGAGGGATTAACCTTATACTGAATACCCATAGCGTCAAGATATTTCTGTACGGAAGCGAAATGATTTTCACATTCGTCACAGAGATAGTCCGTAACCTTGGGAGCATCCTTTGCTATGTCGGAGCAGATGGGACTCTTACAGTCTAAAATTCTCATGGGGTTTCTTTCGAGTCTGTCAAGACAAGTACCGCAAAGCTCACCCTTTTTGCTCTCGAAATAATCGTGAAGAGCCTTATGGTAATTCTTTCTGCATTCGGGACATCCGATAGAGTTGATCTCGAGAGAAATATCCTTAACATTAAGGAAGGTGAAAATGTCACTTACGAGAGAGATAACCTCTGCATCAGCGGCAGGTGAAGCAGTACCGATACATTCACAGCCGAACTGATGAAACTCTCTGAGTCTGCCTGCCTGAGGCTTTTCATAGCGGTAGCAGGAGGTGAGATAGCACATTTTCATGGGCTGAGGCTCATTGAAAAGTCCGTGCTCTAAATAAGAACGAACTACACCTGCAGTACCCTCAGGACGAAGAGTTATGCTTCTGCCGCCCTTATCCTCGAAGGTGTACATTTCCTTCTGTACTACGTCGGTGGTGTCACCCACGCCTCTCTGGAAAAGCTCTGTGTGCTCGAAAACAGGCACTCTGATTTCTTTATAGCCGTAATTTTTCGCAGTATCTAAAACTGTCTGCTCTAAAAACTGCACCTTATAGCTTTCATTTGGCAGGGTATCCTGTGTACCCTTGATTGATTTTGTTACTAAAGCCATTTTAGTCCTCCAAATTAATATATTTTTATGAATCTATTATTTTTGAAAAGAATGTTCTTCTTTCACTGTCGCATTTAAGTATTTCTGAGTTACAGTTCTGTACGCCATCTGCATCGTCATTTTTCATCAAAAGCATTTTCTGAAACTGCAGAAAGACTATTTTTCTCGAATTATATACGCTTTCTTTATCATCACTAAGAAAATCAAGAACTGTTTCCATAGCCTTTTCATAGTCTCCGTCAAGATAATCACCAATAAACTGATACGTTCTGAACATAAAATCAAAATCTTTGCTTTTAACTGTAGCTTTAAGTTCTCTTTGCTGACTGATGAGTTCTTTTATATTCTGTGTTCCACCGCTGAAAAACAGAGAAAGGATTTTAGTATGACGTGCAAATAAAACTGTTTTCTTGCTTTTTGTACAACTAAGCATCTCATCACACAAAGAAATTGCTTTCAAGAAATCTCCGTCAGAAAAGTATACGTTAGAAAGAAGCTCGTTATTGTAGTCTTTCCAAAAGGCTGATTTTCTCCGTTCTGAATTATAAACACTATGCATATCAAGCTCAACCATTGACTTATATCCCAAACAAATTCGCCTGACGAACCAAAATATTATATTGACAACCGTTGCAATAACAAAAGCTATTACAAACCTTTTTAAATCAAAAAGAGGCCATTCATCGTTCAAAGATAAAATAAACGCTATAAGATAAGTACCGACAATAAATTTGATAAAAGACGAGTACAAAAAGGCTTTGTACTCTTTATATTCTTTTCTTTTTTTCTTGTTTTCCTTACGGTCTTTTCCAGACATTTTCATTCTCCTTTCGTCAGGTAAACGGGCGGATAATATCCGCCACTACCGATACAGGCAGGTGGTGTGTTTTTTTGCAGACACGGCACGCCGTATCCCTACGGAACACACTACATAAGTTATGATATTATTGCGGCGGGATGGGGTCATCCCGCCCTACGATATTCGTAAAAGTGGCGGAATATCACTTCTTCTTTATTGAAGCCTTTCCCGCCCATTCTGCGTTCTGCATTCTGCATTTTGCATTAAAAAAAACTCCATCTCCAACGCAAATAAACTCTGCATTGGGGATGAAGCATAAACTCCACGGTACCACCCCGATTGAACAGCTAACACTGTTCCTCTCTATGCCTTAACGCGGCAAACGGTCAGCTCGGGAATGTCTTCACGGATTTCCTTACGTAAGATGCTTTCAGCACGAGGCATCTCTCTCTGAACGGGGCTGATCTGTTACTCTTTTCCGTCATAGCTGTTATATGAGTATTAACTTAATTTTTCGGATTGATAATGTCACGCCAGTCAAGGTCGCCTCTCTCGAGAGCCATAATCAGCGCTTCTGCTGTAGCAATATTTGTAGCTACAGGGATGTTATGAACGTCACAAAGTCTTAAAAGGTTTGCTTCGTTGGGTTCGTTAGGCTTTGCAGTGAGAGGGTCACGGAAAAGCAAGAGAAGATCGATTTCGTTGCAGGCTATACGGGCTGAAATCTGTTCCTCACCGCCCTGATAACCGCAAAGGAATTTCGTAATCTCAAGCCCTGTTGCTTCGCTTACTATTTTACCGGTCGTACCTGTTGCACAAAGTGAGTGTTTGCTGAGCGTACCGCAGTAGGCGATACAGAATTGTGTCATAAGTTCTTTTTTTGCGTCATGTGCAATTAAAGCAATGTTCATCTACTCATCCCTTTCAAATCTTTGTCAAAATATATACTAACAAAAAAATTGTCAAAAATCAATAGATTTGTGAAATTTTCGTGAGATTTTTTGTTGTTGTGGGAGAGAATTACAAATCCAGCGGCACATACTCCCCTGTTATTCTTAACGCAATATTATTAAGTGAATCAAAAGAAATCTGATTTTCCTTATAAATATTCATACCCATAGCACCGAAGCGGATTTTTCCGTCCTCAGGCACTACACCGATAAGCTGAACCTCCACCCCGTCGATTACCGAGTCAATATTCAGAAGTCTGCCTCTGATAACATCTCTGCGTGCTACACGGTTGATGATGAGACGTACATCATCGATACCGAGACTTCCGATTTTACGGGCAGCTATACAAGCACTTCTGACACATACTAAATCAGGTGTAGAGATTACTATTGCCCTGTCGGCAGCCGCTGCAGAAAGAGTCAGTCCTCTGTCCACACCTGCAGGCGCATCAATGAGTATGTAATTGAAATCAGTGTCATATTTATCGAGAAGCTTTTTCATATCCTTCTCTGTAATATCACCGTAATCCTCAGGACAGGTGAGTACACTCACATCACCGGCATCATAGAGAGCATCTTCGCTGTCGGCACCCTTGATAACATCTCCCCAGTCATAGACGATTTTCTCCGTAACACCTACTAAAAGGTCGATGCTTCTCAGACAGTCACAGTCTATGAGAAGAACCTTGTTTCCCATAGCAGCCAGAGCCTTACCGAGACCGACGGTAAGGGATGTTTTTCCTACTCCGCCTTTACCCGAGGCAATAAGAATTTTTTCTGCCATAATATATACCTCATTATCCAAGTAATGTATTTTCGTTCTGCTGACTTTCAGCCATATCCTTTTCTGCGAAATAATGCTCCATTATGGCCGAAGCGATGGGAGCTGTCGAGCCACCGCTTCCTGCGCCCTCGACCACGACTGCCACTGCGATTTCAGGATCATTATAGGGAGCGAAGGTAAGGATAAGACCGTTATAGGTTTCTATCTTTCTGCCGTTAACGGTTTTTTCGATGGTGGTAGTACCTGTCTTTGCAGCTACCTTAACAGGGACATTTTTAAAGTTAGCATAGCTTTCCGTACCGACTAAAAGCATACCTCTGTGAACCAGATTCCAGTTAGCATCCGCAAAATCTGCCTGAGAAAGTATCTGCGGCTTGCTTTCCATGACAGTTTCGGAAAGATCTGCTGTTTTTACACTCTTAATGATGCTTGACTTATATCTTGTACCCCTGTTAGCGATAGTAGAAACATAAGAGCAAAGCTGAATGGGAGTAAACTGATTGTTACCGTGACCGATACCCGCCTGAATGGTAAGACCGGGGGTCCACAGCTCACCCATACCTTTTCTGAGAGCCACCGAGTCCACCGTACCTGTGGATTCATAAAGTTCCACACCTGTTTCCTCACCAAGACCGAACATAGCGAAATAGCTATTCAGCTTCTCTATACCCAAAAGTCGTGAAGTCTCATAAAAGAAAATATTGCAGGAATTGAATATAGCGTTAACCACATTCTGATTTCCGTGATGACCTGTACATCCGGGCTGATAGTCCTCGTAGTAGGTGTAAATACCGAGACACTTAATGAGCGAGGATCCGGAAATCACCTTTTCCTGCAGTCCCGCCATAGCCACTGCAGGCTTTATGGTAGAACCGGGAGTGTAGGTGCTTCGCAAAGCTCTGTTCCAGAGAGGCTTACTCTGATCCGTATTAAGCTTGTCTGAATTTTCGTTATAGGTGGAATTATCATAGGTGGGATATGATGCCATGGCTAAAACTTCATTGTTTTTCGTGTTCATTACCACCACAGCACCCGACATAGGATAAATTCTCTCGAGGCTTGTCTGCAGACTTTTGACACCCTCAGCGAGAGCATCCTGTGCCACCTTCTGCAGCTTGTGATCAATGGTGAGAATCACCGTGTCACCGGTCTGAGGAAGAAGAGTATATTCCTCACTTTTGTTACCGGCTGCATCGGTATTTATAGTCTTGACACCCTTAGTGCCTTTAAGATAGCTTTCCATAGCGGACTCGACACCGCTTTTACCGATAACATCATTGAGGGTATAGCCCTTATCCTTACGGCTTTCATATTCCTCATTGGTGATAGGACCAACCATGCCTAAAAGATGAGGTGCTACCGTACCGTCAGTATACTGTCTCTCAGAAGACACCTGAACATCCACACCGGGAAAATGGTCGCTCTTTTCCTTAATAACAGAGACAAGAGCAGAAGAAACCTCTGTGGCAAACTCATAGTTGCGTCCGGCATTGAAGCCATCCTTTACCATGGAGTAGTAGACGGAAGCTATGTCTCTCTGCTGGCGGAGAGGATAATCAGAAAGGCCGTATTTTTCCACCAGAGCATTGAAGCAGTCCTCTACATCAGCATAGTAGTTAAGATCAAGGAAGGCTTCACTTTTAAGATATGAAACCTCATTATCTCTGTCATCGGCGAAGCGGAGCTTTCCTTTTTTCAGCTCGATAGGAAGATTATCCTTCCACTCTACGCCATTTTTATCGAAAATCTTTATCAGTTCTAAAATAATAGGATTTCTTTCACTGTATGCCTTTGGAAAAGCGAGATAGTTGAAAACGATTTTATTAACCTGCTTGTTGGTTACCAGAGGGTAACCGTTTCTGTCAAGAATATTACCTCTGATAGCATCTACGCTTACCTCTACAGAGGAAACGACAGTATCCTCATTCTGTTTCGTATCAATAATCTGAATGTTGAAAAGATACGTAAGAAAGCCTGCAAAAAGCAGCATGAACATAGTTATAACCAGAGCATATCTTTTTTTGCCTGTTTTATTCTGCATCTTAACACATCCTTTCTAAATATCAGAGTTTAATTATTTTTCCGACGTTACTTTAAATATGAGCGAAACCGCATAATAATAAACAAATACAAACAGCAGCGAATACAGCACTGAAGGAATATACCGTGAAAACAGCAAATCAAAGCCGCCCTCATATCCCTTTCTGACGATAAACATCAGCCAGTGTAAAACATTACAGCAGCTGAGAGCACCGAAAGAAAGAATAAACGCTGCACGGATGTTATTACGGAAAATCAGAGTGACCAAAGCCCCCGAAATAAATCCTACTGCCGTAAGCACCACAGAGAAAAATCCGTCACCGCCCGAAAGAGCGAAATCCCATAAAAGTCCTGCCAGAACACCGAAACACATTCCGGGTATACTTCTCTCAAACATAGCGATACATACTGTCAGCGGAACCAGAAGCATAGCGGGAGCACCGAAAAGCTCAGTAATAAAGCCTGAATGCTGAAAAAGAGCAGTCAGAAAAACGAGAAGAGCCATAAGCAGTCTTCTTATGTAGACATTACGGGAAGAAGCAAATCTCATTTTATCACCGTCCTTTTCCTTTCTTGTGTCCGAAGAAAAAAATATCCTTCCGAACTGTAACTATAAACTGTTAATCAACCTTTTCTTCTATTCCCTGTCCGTCAAAATCTGTAATTACATACACATCCTCCAGCTCGCGGACATTTACACCGGGCTCGATTACAGCGAAATTAGAAAGATCATATTTGCTTTCATTTACTTCGCTGACAGTACCGATGATTACGCCCTTGGGATAAGTACCGCCTATGCCTGAGGTAATTACGATACCGCCCGGAGTTACACCTGTGGTTCTTTCCAGACCCGAGAGCATACAGTATCCCTTGCCTGAAAGCTCTACTGTGGTAGTCACATAAGCCGTCTCTCTTGTCTTGCTTTCCAGAGCGCTTATGTTAAGATCGGGACTGAGCACCGTCTCCACCACACAGTAGGAAGGATGTACCTTGCTGACGATACCTACCAGATAATTACCGCTTATGACAGGGTCGTTTACGGCTATATCGTCATTACTGCCCTTATCGATTATAAGAGAAGAGAACATATCAACACTGTCCGTACCGATAACATCTGCTCTCTGCAGAACATAATCTCGGTTTTTCTCTTTCACACCGAGCATCTTTTCATAGGAAGCAACCTTCTGCTCCATAGCGTTATAATTAACTATTTTATTTTCATATTCAGCTATTTTCTGCTGTAATCTCTCTATCTCCTGCAGGTATGTTCCCGATCCTCGGAAGGAATTCTGAAACCAATCCACTTTATCGGCCACAAAGCCTGAAAATTTCTGCACAGGACTGAAAAGCATGCCGACAGCACTGGTAAAAGGCGAAGCAGAGCTTCTCACTGCCACGGCTAAAACCGCTCCTACTGTCAGAGCACAGAGAGTCAGAAGAAATGTTTTAAATTTTCTGCTTTTAAAAAACTGAAGCATTTCAAACACCTTTTATTTCAATCTTTCACATTCTTTATTTAACACGGAGAATTTTTCGTCAGCTCAAGGCAAAATCCGATGGCAATTTGCCGATATCGGCAAGAACTTTAACGAAGAGATGGCGGAAATATACTATGTTAAATTTAAAATCTTTTTCCGTTTGCACCTAATACATCAGACTCGAGATAGATACCGGTACCGTCAACCACACAGTCGAGAGGATTATCCGAAACATTTACGGGCATACCTGTCTGCTGTGAGATGAGGTTATCGATGCCTCTGAGAAGAGCGCCGCCACCGGTGAGAGTGATTCCGTGCTCCATAATATCAGCTGAAAGCTCGGGAGGAGTTTTTTCGAGAGTAGATTTTACTGCATCTAAAATCTGATCAACAGAATCCTTGAGAGCCTCACGTACCTCTTCACTGGTAATGGTGATACTTTTCGGCAGACCGTCGAGAAGATTTCTGCCCTTGACCTCCATTTTGCCC
Organism: uncultured Clostridia bacterium; assembly: GCA_937901145.1. Classification (GTDB taxonomy): domain Bacteria; phylum Bacillota; class Clostridia; order Oscillospirales; family Acutalibacteraceae; genus UBA6857. Next base: position 22,226 of record CALCHE010000048.1, on the reverse strand, counting down.
TCGCCTTCATATTCTGTAGCAGAGCCGATTTTGATTTTGATTTCTTCGGCTGTTCTCTCACCGACGAGAAGGTTATACTTTTTCTTTATATAAAGGCTAATAGCATTATCGAAGCTGTCGCCTGCTATTCTCACCGAACGTGAGCAAACAATGTCACCCAGAGAAATTACGGCAACCTCAGCAGTACCGCCGCCGATATCCACTACCATACTGCCCATAGCCTGTCCCACGGGAAGACCTGCACCGATAGCCGCCGCCATAGGCTCCTCGATAAGGCTTACGTATTTGGCGCCTGCCTCGATAGCTACGTCGTGAACGTTTCGTCTTTCGACCTCGGTAACACCCGAGGGAATGCAGATTACCACTCTCGCTTTGGCAAGATAAGATCCGCCCATAGCCTTATGAATGAACTTTTTAAGCATTTCGCATGTTACATCAAAGTCAGCGATAACGCCATCCTTAAGAGGACGCATAGCAGTGATTGAACCGGGAGTTCTGCCTATCATTTCTTTAGCCTCGGTGCCGACAGCTACTACCTTAGCAGGTCTCGAAGCCACATTGATGGCAACGACCGAGGGCTCACGTATAACAATGCCCTTACCCTTAACAAAAACGAGGGTATTGGCTGTACCTAAATCTATACCTATATCCTGAGAAAATAACATATTCTTTTCTCCTTTCCTTTTCAGAGTATAAAGGGGCATAATAATTCATTGTAATAACTTATTATATAATAAATTTTGCCCATTAACAATAGAATTAAGAAAAAATTATCATATTTTTTAAATAAAGACAGGAGATAATCGTAGGGTATGTTCTTGACCGTACCGCTTATTGATTTGTATCTTTTATCATCTCGACGGAACGGTCAAGACCGTTCCCTACGATTTCATGCAAAAAAAACACAGGAAACAGTATAATACTGAATCCTGTGCTTAATACTATTCAATTTTTATCAAGAGAACCATCCCTTGACTGACTCCACCATTACGAATTATTTCTTATGATATCTTAAATGACAGATATCGTCACCGTTTGCGATGGTTTTGGGTAAGTCGAGCTCTGCACCGTAGCATTCACCTATACCTCTGTCGCCACACATAGCGATGTCGCAGAGCATAGCGATTTCTTCATCACTGCAGCCTGCCTTCTGCCATGCCTTTACGAGGGGGCAGTAGTGGAAATGAATTTCAAGCTCGTCATCTGTGCAGTTTTTAACATCCATTTCGAAAACCCACTGTGCAGGCTTTGTGAAGAGAGTTTTACGAAGACCCTTGAGTGAGTCTGTCTTGCCCTTTTCTACGAGACCTGCACCCTGCATAAGACCGCAACGCTTAACAGCAGCTGAGCCGAAATCTTTGGGATCGAGGCCTCTTTTACTTGCTTCGTCACAGAGAAGATAAAGCCAGGTGGCTCTGTGCTCTAACTGTTCACGGACAGCTACGATAAGAGGATTTTTGATTTTTGCTTCATTTTTAACTTTACTCATTTTTTTCTTTCCTTTCAAAAATATACCAATTTTTTAATTCCGTTTTTTATTCGTGAAGATACGCTTCAAGCCTGTAAATGGGCTGACCGAGATCAGAAAATCTCTTTTCATATTCAGTGACAATATTACCCTCGAAGTCACTGTTATGAAGGTCAAGAGAAACATTCTTAAGCTTCCAGCCACTCTGTGAATATTCGGCCAGAGAAAACTCAAAGAAGTGCATATTATCCGTCTTCTGATGGATTTCAGCTCCGTCAGTCAACATATCACGGTAAATATTCAGAAAAAAGCGGTGTGTGAGTCTGTGTCTTGCATATCTTGCCTTAGGATAAGGACAAGAGAAATTAAGATAGAGAAGCTCGATGCTCTTTTCAGGGATGAATTTCGGCAGATATTCCGCAGATCCACAGATAAACTTTATGTTAGTAAGACCTTCCTTTTTCGCCTTTTCACAGGCAAGAACGATGACATTCAGCACCTTTTCCACGGCGATGAAATTCACATCGGGGTGTCTCTTTGCGATTTCCATGGCGAACTGTCCTCTGCCACATCCGATTTCCATTCTGACAGGGTTATCGTTACCGAAGATTTCCTTATAGTCAATAAGATGCTTTTCCTCGATAGCTTTATTAAAATCTCTTTCGTCGCCTAAGGGAAGATCAAGTATGTAATCTCTGACATTTTCGAGTCTCGTGTCAAGATTTTTCTTTTTACGCATTCTCATAATTTACAGCTCCATTATCTTTTCTATAAGGAAGTCCACGTCTTCAGCAGGTGTTGCCCAGCTGGTGCAGAAGCGTACAGCGGTTTTATCGCCGACCTTTGCCCAGAAGGATGAAACGAAATACTCATCAAGCTTTCCGAGCTGTCCGTCTGTTAAAACGGGGAACTGCTGATTTGTGTAAGAATCGTAGTAAAGCTCTATTCCCTTTGAAAGGAAGGCTTCACGGATTTTTATAGCCAGAGAAGCGGCGTGACGGGAGATTTTATGGTAAAGACCGTCGGTGAAAAGCACGTCAAACTGTAAGCCTAAGAGTCTTCCCTTGGCGAGCATAGCACCCTTCTGCTTTTCTATGTAACGGAAATCCTTTTTACAGGAGTCCTTAGTGATAACAAGTGCCTCACCGAAAAGTGCACCGACCTTGGTGCCTCCGATATAAAAAGCATCGCTCAGTTCTGCTATATCCTTAAGTGTGAGATCATTTTTCTCACTTGCCAGACCGTAACCCATTCTCGCACCGTCAATGAAAAGAATAAGGTCATTTTCCTTACACACAGTGTAAAGCTCCGAAAGCTCCTTTTTAGAATAAATGGTTCCGTTTTCTGTAGGGAAGGATATGTAAACCATTTTAGGCTGTACCGTATGCTCGAAGGTGGGATCCGCATAGTGATCCTTCACCGTCTTTTCCACCTGTGCCGCAGTAATCTTTCCGTCCTCGGAGGGAAGTCCGATAACCTTATGGCCTACTGATTCGACAGAACCGCTTTCGTGAACGTTAATGTGTCCCGTACAGGCAGAGATAACGCCCTGATGGGGACGGAGCGCACTTGCGATGAAAATATAATTCGTCTGAGTACCTCCCACGAGAAAATGTACATCAGCATTTTTATTAGCGATTTCCTTTTTTATCTTTTCAGCGGCGGAAAGACAGTACTTATCAGTGCCGTAACCGGGAGTCTGCTCTAAATTGGTTTCAACCAGCTTTTCAATTATTTCAGGGACTGCACCCTGAGTATAGTCGCTTTCAAATCTTATCATTTCTTTTACCTCATTTGTAAATCTTTTTCGCTCTCGGAGAGAAAGTACACAGAGCTTCATAAGCAAAGCTGCCGTACATTTTACCGTAGTCGTTAGCGGAGATTTCTCTTTCACCGCTTTTACCGATGATAACGGCCTCGTCACCGACGGTAACTCCCTCTATGTCCGTCACATCCACCATAACCAGGTCCATACAGACCTTACCCGTAACATACGCTCTTTCCCCTCTTATGAGAACATAGCCTTTATTGGAAAGAACTCTGCGGAAGCCGTCTGCATAGCCCACGGAAAGAGTGGCAATTTTTCTTTTTTCCTTAGCTACATAAGTGTGACCGTAGCTGATACCCTCACCCTCTTCCACATCGTGAAGATGTATGACGTGGGTTTTTACCTCCATAGCAGGAATAAGGCCCTCATTCTCTGTGGGATAGTCCATAGGATTGATGCCGTAAATAGCGATACCCATTCTCACCATAGGATATTTATTTTCGAAGCGGAAAATACCCGCCGTATTGTAAAGATGTGGAAGCGGAATATTCACGCCTATTTCCGAAAGCTTCACAAGAAAAGCATCGAAAAGCTCCTTCTGCTTATCGGAATAGCTGTCACCCTCCATATCAGCTTTGGCAAAGTGACTGAAAATACCTTCAGCACAAATAAAAGGAAGCTCTGTTATCTTCTTTATGATTTCTGCCGAAGCATCGTTAAGCGGAAAGCCTATACGGCTCATACCTGTATCAAGAGCGATATGCACCTTGGCTTTTTTACCCTTTTCTTCTGCGGCTTTATTAAGTATAAGCGCATCATCAAAGGTGTAAACCGTAGCTGTGATATCATTTTCTACAGCCTCACCGAAATAATCGGGTCTGATATATGAAAGAACGAGAATAGGTAAGGTTATACCTGCCTCACGAAGCTCCATAGCTTCATCGAAGCATGCCACGGCAAAATAATCCGCCTTACTTTCCAGCACCTTCGCCACAGGAACTGCACCGTGACCGTAGGCATCAGCCTTTATGACAGCACACTTTTTCACACCCTCAGCCACCTTACGGGAAAGAAGGTCGAAATTATGCTCTATAGCTTTTAAGTCGATTTCTCTGTAAGTTCTGTTATACATAATTACCTCGTACTGTAAAAATGTTTGTTTGCATTTTGCGTGCGGATACTATCCGCCCATACCATAAAGGTAGGTTTGATGTTAATTTGCGATCGACCAACGGTCGCCCCTACGATGTTCACCGTAATAGCGGCGGAATACCGTTCATTATTTTCCAAAGTCTCACCCGCTATTTAACATTGCGAATTACACATTCCGAATTATTCTTCAATACCAAGTATCTCTGCACCTTCGACAGCATCAATGGTTTCTACAGTGCGAAGCTTTTTCTGAATGATATCGTTTCTGCTTTTTGCATCGTCGAGGCTCTTTCCAGCCTCTTCGATTTTCTTTTTCGCTTTTTCCAGGACGGTTCCGAACTTTTCGTACTGCACCTTAGCGGCCGCAAGAACTGTGCGGACCTCCTTGGCTTTTTCGTTGATAGCCATAGCACGAAAGCCGATGGAGAGTGAATTAAGAAGCGCTGTTATGGTACTCGGACCCGCTATCATAATATTAAACTCATTCTGACATCTTTCTGCTATACCGTTTTTAGAGGAAATAATCTCACTGTAAAGTCCCTCTGTAGCGAGATAGAGAATAGCGAAGGGGGTAGTTGCAGGCTCATTGATGTATTTTTTTACTTCCTTAGCCTGAGTCAGAACAGTAGACTCCAGAGCCTTACGGTTAACTTCCACCTGTGCAGCGTCTCCTCTGTCAGCCGCCTCGCAAAGACGGATATATGCTTCTACAGGGAACTTCGAGTCAATGGGAAGCCAGGTTATGACATTTTTATCATCACCCGAGGGAATTTTGACTGCGAACTCTACGATATTTCTCGAAGCGGGATTTGTCATAACATTTCTGTCGTACATACCGGGAATAGTCTGGTCTAAAAGACCCTCCAGCTGTACCTCTGCCCAGGTTCCTCTCGCTTTTACATTAGTGAGAATTCTGTTAAGAGCTGTGACATTTTCCGTAACACCTCCGGAAAGCACCTTCATTTCTCCGAGGGATTTATAAACATTCTCCAGCTGTTCACTTACAGTTCTGAAGGACGAATCGAGACGTTTAGTGAGAGTTTCATTAAGCTTTTCGTCTACAGTAAGTCTCATTTGCTCGAGCTTTTCCTCATTGCCCTTCCTCATTTCGAGAAGATTTCTGGAAATAGTTTCGTTCATTTTGATGTTATTTTCATAATTGTCACCGGTCATTTTACGGAGAATTACATTCATATCCGCAAAAGCAGCAGTAAGCTCTTTTCTCTGCTGAGCGGCAGCAGCGGTATTTTCCATACGGCTTTTGCTGAATTCGTCACGGACGCTTCCTTCAACAGATTTTACCACTTTATCAATTTTATCCCAGGTTTTTTCATTTTCATCAAAAAGTCTGCCATATTCTCCACTATTTTTCTTTTTTAGCAACAAAACCAAAAGAACTACGCATATAATAAGTAATATCAGTATAGCATATATAACTATGCTCGGTACACCGTTCATTTTTTACTCTCCTTAGGGATCAATATTCATACCCTTAATTATAACAGTAAAGAATGAAAGTTTATTTCGATTTCGGAATTTTATCTTATTTTAATATATTAAGGACTGAAAAAAATGTTAAAAAAACTTTTATGCCTATCCCTTGTGCTGATGATGCTGTTTTCCTTGTGCTCCTGCGGAGATAATAAGGGAGCAGGCGCACAGCTTGTTTTTCCTATCGACAAGGACCCCCGCTATCTTGATCCACAGATAATTTATGACATCGGTGCAAAAAATATTATCGCGAACTGTTTTGAGGGTCTTGTCGCCCTCGATAAGGACGGTAACATCATTCCCGCAGCTGCGGAAAGATGGGAAACGAACACTAAAGGAACCGTTTACACCTTTTATCTCCGTCAGGATATGAAATGGAAGGTTACTTCAGCGGCCGGCAAAATCATCGGTGAAAACTACAAAGAAGAATTCGATCACCGGGTAACAGCCCGAGATTTCGCTTTCGGAATCACCCGTGCTCTTTTGCCTGAAACCATCTGTCCCGGTGCAGACAGCCTTTTCTCGATAAAAAATGCAAAGAAGGTATATAAAGGCTCTCTCCCCTCTTCGGCTTTAGGCATAAAAGTTCTCGATGATTACACGCTGCAGATCACTCTGTCAAAGGCTGATCCTGATTTCCTTTACACACTTCTCGAAAGCTACTGTATGCCCTGCAACGAGGAATTTTTCGAAAAGACAGGCGGAAGATACGGTCTTGCTACCAGATACCTCATATATAACGGTCCTTTTTACATCAATAACTGGGCTGATGACGTCTCTATATCCGTCAGAAAAAGCGATGAATATCACAGTGCAGATGAGGTTATGCCCGCTTCCGTTTATTATTCTATGAATAACGAACAGCCTACACGTCTGAAAAAGCTCACGGACAGCACTTACTCCGTAACCCCTCTTACCAAAGAACAGGCCGATGAGCTTTCAGAAAAAAAGCACTATTCGGTAAACTCATTCTCATCCTCTGTAACAGCCCTCGTTTTCAACTGCGGAGACGAAAATCTGAAGAATGAGAACATAAGAAAAGGCATCGTTTCCTCCTTCGACTATTCCGTGATAGAAAACGCCTTAGGTGAATGTGATGCCACAGGTCTTATTCCCGACTCCTTCCTGACAGGAACTGTAAAATTCAGTGAATACAGACAGCAGACAGACAGATACTATAACGCCAGTCCTCTGACAGTGTTCAAAAAAGGTCTCGAAGAAGAAGAAAAAAGCGGTGTAGAGGTAACCGTTCTCTGCTCAACAGAAAACGAAAACACAGTAAGAACTCTTATGCAGTCCTGGCAGTCAATCTTAGGTGTTTCCTTCACTGTTTATGCCGAAGCTACCGATGAGGTCACTCTGAAGGAGCGTGTACGCAAGGGTGACTTCCAGATAGCACTCACCGACCTGGATTTCACAGGAAACAGTGCATATAATATTTTAAGTTCCTTCACCACCTCTTCAAAAGAAAACTTCATTTCTTTCGGAGACAAAGATTACGATTCCATCGTAGCACAGATGAAAAATGCTGACGGAATATCCTCTCTTTCCTCTGCAGCAAAAAAAGCGGAGCAGTATCTTATCTCTTCCTGTGCCGTAATCCCTCTTTATAAAGGTACAGACTATTACGGTCTGGGCAAAAAATTAAACGGAGTAGTCCATAACATCAGCGGCGAAATATTATATTTCAAAAACACAACAAAAGAATAATGCATTTAAAAGTCACGGAATCCGTGGCTTTTATTTATATCTGTCATTTTAAATTAACGTAGCGGAAGGAGACGGGGAGCCAAGCCCCTGTATACAGGGAACCGCAGCACCAAAAGGTGCTGCGGTTGACCGCCTGCGGTCGCTTGGCTCCCCACCTGTACCACTACACAAACGTCAAAAAATCACCCGACGCAATTATGCATCGGGTGAAGCTTTTCAGTTTTTAATTTAAAGGAAGAACTTTCTTTAAAACTGTGATAATCTTTTCAATAACATCTTTAAGCACAGCCAGGAATTCGAAGATAGGACTTCTCTGAGGTACATCGTCATCAGCGGTGTATCCTTCCTCTACTACACCCTGTGTGACATCCTTCTGAATAGCGAAACGATCTACGCTTTCAGCACCGTCATCGGTTACGGAGTAAGCATTGAAATAAAGAACACCGTCGACGATTTCCACTGCCGAGAACATAGGTGCATCCACAGAAAGAATTTTTTCTGCACGCGGAAAATATCTGTCAGTTTTACTTTCATCATTCTGTATGTAGGTTTTTACACCCGAAGTACCAGAAATTACATATGTTGTACCTTCGGGAAGAACCTGAGTTCTGTAAATATCACCTTTATAGTTAAGATATGTCTTGTCATAAGCAGTATGACGGTTATTAGCAAGTGAGCCTGTACGCATATAAACATGGTCGTGGCCCTGGAATACCATATCGATATCAAGCTCGGGCATCAGCTTTTTCAGCTGGTCACGGATTTCACATACATCGGCATCCTTGTAATGTGAACCCTGTGAATAAGGAGCCTTATGAAGCATAACAAACTTCCACTGTGCATCACTTGACTGCATATCTTTTCTGAGCCAGTTCAGCTGTTTGTCGGTAAGGCCTTCATTTTCATCAAGGTCTTCCGTATTGAGAACTGCAAAGTGAACATTGTTATAATCAAATGAATAGTAAACGCCCTTGCTTGCATCCTGCTCGGGAAGATTCGGCAGGACAAAATAGTTTGCGGTAGCATTTGTGCCCATCCCCTCGTGATTACCTGTAGCAGGCATCATAAAGGTATTCATAAGATATTCAGAGCCTGTGTCAAGCGCCCATGACCACTGTCTGGCGTTATCTCCGTGGTCTACTATATCACCTGTATTTATGATGAAATCCTCATCGTAAAGCTCAGTAGCGGCAGAAAGCACCTTCTGCCAGGCTCTTACATACTGTCTTTCATTCTGTGCCTGAGGATCAGCGAGATGAAGGAAAGTTACATCCTTGCCACCGTCAGCAGTAGTTACGGTACCTGTCTGACTCCACCAGTCTCTTTCAGCATCTCCTACACGGAAATAATATGTAACACCGGGCTCGAGATTTCTGAGAACAGCTGTGTGTCTGTTAATTTCAAAGTTATAGGGGAAGAATCCTATAATGCCCAGATCAATACCTGGATAAGAACGGTTTACTGTCTCCGTTTCAGTCTCTACGGTAAAGCCGTCGGGAGAATTCTTTTCACCGGTAAAAGCAGGCTCGCTGTCTGCGCGGTAAATCTCTATATCACCGCTGAGAGAAGCTTTGGAATACCAGGAAATATATGCTTCTTTACCGCTATCCTCACCCATAGTAACGGTTACAGCTGTGGGAAGACGGTAGTTTTCTCTCGTTACCTCTACCTCTTTATCCTCGTTGACCAAAACTGCCCCTGAGTCACCCATAAAAACAGGATCCTCATCGATAGTCAGGTCAGTTAAAATATCTGCGATAACTATACCGACAGACTCAAGCTGACTCTGTGTAAGATATTTCTGTATCAGCTCTTTATCCAGAATATCGTATATGCTTTCATAGGGGAGCACACCGAGAGAGAAAATGCAATCAATAAGATTCATATAGGTAGCATCGTTTTTAAGAACTGTTTTAATCAGATAATTGATGCCCTTACCCATTTTATCCATAAGCTCCTTATCAGAAAGAAGCTTATAGGTTCTGATTTCTATTTTACCGAGAATATTATCCTCGATAAGAGTATGTAAAAGAAGGTCTACCAGTGTATTGAAAACAGTATTTGCCAGATTTCCGCTGTCGAAGTTTCTGATCGCATCATTTAAAAATTTATCCTCAGAAATATCCTCGTTACCGTCGTACCAGTAGCATACTACTGAGAGCAGCAGATCACCCAGTGTTCCCGGCTTACCCGCATCACCGAAGCCGTAGGTATCCATAAAATTAACACAGGGATACTGAGAAACCTCTATTGATAAAAATTCATCAATAATAGACTCACAAAGTGCGATGAGTTCACTGTCATCCTTTACATAAAGGTCATAAACCTGATCTAAAAGGTCGTTTATGAACCACATCAGATTATCAGTGCCGAACACCTTTATATTGCCTATCTTTATACCGTCACCTATATAAGGAGAAAGAAAATCGAAAAGTATTTTTTCTATGTCGATTCCCAGATCCTTCAGGTAAGCTTCTATACTTCCTTTATCTCTTACATCCTCGAGAATACCGTCAGAGAGACCACCTCTTATAAAGCGCATAACATAACCTGTACCTGAAAGCTCACCGCCCATACTTTCGGAGCCGCAGGTATACTCAGAGAAGGAAGAATATTTATATGTACCCTTTTCATAGGTTTTTCCGTCCCATACGAAGGGAACCTCCGCATCGAAATCAACCGTATCAGCCTTAAGCTCATTTCTGCCGTCAGCATATGCTTTTATTTCCACCTCACGATATGTACAGGGAAAATCAGAAACAGAAGAGGTTTCAATATCATAAATAACCTGTCCGTCATCATTGACCACGGAAGCTATATCATTTGTGTGAAGATGTCCTGTAAACACATAATCTATGCCCCAGGAGGCCAGTGTCTCAGCTACATTGAGATAATCGTTAAGAAGGAAAGGCTGGAAAAGAGAAATTTCCAGATTCATATGAGGTGCTATACTGTGATGCATCATGATGAGAGGTGTTTTACCCTCTGCGTATGCTTCATCAGTAAGAGCCTTTATCCACATCAGAGTATCTTCGGTAATTTCGCCCTGTGTGCCCTTAGACGGCTCATCAAAAGAATAAATACAGCTGTCTACGGAAATAAGTCTGAAGGTTTCATTACCCTCACTGTCCTGTAAGTCCGCCGCATAAGAAAGCTGACCTCTTACGTTATCACCCTTTGAAGCATACTCTGCGAAAGCAAGATCATAACCGAAATCCGCATAAATTTCACGGAAATCATCAGCCGTAGCTGTTTGTGTAAACTCTTCCTTACCGTTTTCAAAGGTAGAGGAATTCGCCTGATTTATATCATGATTACCTGTAGTAACCAAAAATTCAAGTCCGTATTTTTCCTCATATTCTCTGAAAAGCTCAGCTATAGCTCTGTGACCTTCCAGCTCACCGTCCTTGGTAAGATCACCGGGAACAAGAACATACTTAAGCTTCGGATTTCTTATGAGCATAGTGTCGAGGGCAGTCTTGACCATAGCGTCCGACTGAGAATACATCTTTGTGTTATAAGAGCAGAACTCTCTGTATTCCTCGCAGTTATTACCCGTAAGAGATTCGGGATAATAGTGAGGATCAGAAAGAATAGCGAAATTGATTTCACTTTTCACCTTACTGCTTTCAGCATAAGCTACAGTACCTATAACTGAAAATAACATAGCCAGTGTAAGGATAACCGCAATAATCCTTTTAAAATTTTTCATAAAACAATACCTCCGAGAGTAGCTTTTACGAGTGAAATTATACCATACTCCTTCTTAAAATAAAAGATAAATAAACCTTAAAAACTATTTTGTAAACTGTCACAAATTAAAGCGGATATTTTTTGTTAATTTCAACGGCTCGCCACAGCAAATTAACCAAAAATATAAATTATCTTACATACAAATTAAACAATAAATTTTCTCAAGGCTATGGAAATAAATCATAAAAAGTGCTATAATTAACGGGTATTACATAAAATAACGGAGGTTAAAATGAACAAAGAAAACAAAATGGGCGTTATGTCCGTAAAAAAACTTGTTATCACCATGTCCCTTCCTATGATGGTGTCGATGCTCGTACAGGCACTTTACAATGTAGTGGACAGTATTTTCGTTTCACAGGTATGCGAAGATGCACTCACTGCCGTTTCCCTTGCCTTCCCTGCACAGAACCTTATGATAGGTCTTGCCACAGGTACAGGTGTCGGTGTAAACGCTCTTCTTTCCAGAAGCTTAGGTGAAAAGAACTTCGAAAAGGCAAATAAAATCGCCGCACAGGGTGTGCTTCTGGCAATGTTCAGCTTCATTCTTTTCGCTCTTTTCGGTCTTTTCGGCACCAAGCTTTTCTTCGCCTCACAGGTAGAAAAAGGCAGTGCAATATACAATTACGGTGTGGATTATCTCTCTGTTGTATGCACCTTTTCTGTCGGTCTTTTCGGCCAGGTAATGATGGAAAGACTGATGCAGGCCACAGGTAAAACCACTCTCTCCATGGCAACTCAGCTGGCAGGTGCCATCACAAACATAATTCTTGACCCCCTGTTCATTCTCGGTATCGGTCCCTTTCCCCGTATGGAAGCCAAAGGTGCCGCTGTGGCAACAGTTATCGGTCAGACCGTAGCTTTTATTGCGGGAATCATTATAAATGAAACTGCCAACAAAGAAATAAGACTTAAATTTTCAAATTTCCGCCCCGACTTCAGAATTATCCTTGATATTTACAAAATCGGCATTCCTTCAGTTCTTATGGTAGGTATAGGCTCTCTTATGACATTCCTGCTCAACAAAATTCTTCTCAGCTTTACTACCACAGCTGCCGCAGTTTTCGGAGTTTATTTCAAGCTCCAGTCCTTCATATTTATGCCCATATTCGGTCTTAATAACGGTGTTATTCCCATCGTCGCATACAATTACGGAGCCAAGAAAAAAGAGAGAATCACCGAATGTCTCCGCTTCAGCTGCATAATCGCCGTGTCGATTATGGCCTTAGGTATGCTTCTTATGTGGCTTATGCCCGAGCAGATGCTCCGCCTCTTTGAAGCAAAGGAGGAAATGATGGATTTAGGTGTACCGGCATTGAGAATCATCAGCACCAGCTTCATTCTGGCGGGTGTGTGCATTAATCTCGGCTCTGCTTTCCAGGCACTCGGCAAAAGCTATTTCTCAATGATTATCTCATTCTGCCGTCAGATAGTGGTACTTCTTCCTGCTGCATATCTCCTCTCAAAAACAGGCGTGCTCAACAACGTATGGTATGCCTTCCCCATAGCAGAGGTTATGTCCCTGACTGTCACTCTTATATGCTTTGCTTACGTATATAAGAAAATTATCAAGCCGATTTCTTCCGAGGTATAAAACATTTTAATTAACAAATAAGGCTCTCATCGTGAGAGCTTTATTTTTTATCCGTATATTCTCTTTAAAAATACAGAACCTATAAAAAATTATGTTCCGAGGTGAATATATGTCCTCTCTATGGCATGAAACATCCACACTGCCCTCTTTCCCGAAGCTGATAGAAAACATAAAAACCGATGTACTCATCATCGGTGCAGGTATGTCAGGCATTCTTACTTCTTATCTCCTCAAAGAAAAAGGCATTTCCTCTGTTATCCTGGAAAGTGGGAAAGTCTGTAGCGGTACCACGGGTAACACCACAGCAAAAATAACTTTTCAGCACGGACTGATTTATTCCGACCTTATAAAAAAAGGAGTCGAAACGGCTAAAGCCTATTATGAAATCAACCGTCTGGCTCTGGAAAAATATAAAAAGTTTTCGAAAGATATAAAGTGCGACTTTGAACTAAAGGATAACTACATTTACTCCACCGACAGCCGTCAGAAAATCGAGGATGAGCTGAATGCTCTGCGCATAATCGGAGCAGACGGTGCCTTCGCAGAAACACCCAAACTTCCGTTTAACACCGTAGGCGCAGTAAAAACCGAAGGTCAGGCACAGTTCCACCCTCTGCTTTTTGCCTCACATATAGTAAAAGACCTCAATATATACGAAAACAGCCGTGTTATCGAAATGAAGGGAAACACTGCCGTTACCGAAACAGGCTCCGTAAAAGCAGAAAATGTCATCGTCGCCACTCACTTCCCTTTCATCAATAAACACGGGCTTTACTCCCTGAAGCTTTATCAGCACCGCTCTTATGTTATCGCCTTGGAAAACGGAAGTGAAATCGACGGAATGTATCTCGACGAAAAAGAAAACGGACTCTCATTCCGCACCTACAGAAATCTCCTTCTTCTCGGAGGAGGCGACCACAGAACAGGTAAAAAAGGCGGCAATTACACCGAACTCCGCCAGAAAGCAAAAGCTTTTTATCCCCATGCACATGAGAAATTTCATTGGGCAGCACAGGACTGTATGAGCCTCGACTCCATGCCCTACATCGGCTCTTACTCGAAAAGCACTCATAATCTCTACACTCTCACCGGCTTTAACAAATGGGGTATGACAGGTGCAATGTCAGGTGCACTTATCCTCTCCGACATACTTTCAGATAAGATTAACCCTTATGCAGAAATCTTTTCACCCTCACGCAGCATGCTTACTCCGCAGATTTTCCTCAACGGTGCTGAAAGTCTTATAGGATATTTATACCCCACAGCGAAGCGTTGTCCTCATCTCGGCTGTTCACTGAGATACAATAAAGCTGAGCACAGCTGGGACTGTCCCTGTCACGGATCAAGATTTACAAAAAGCGGCAGAGTTATCGACGGACCCGCCAACGGAAACCTACATTAAAAAAAGAGGCCGAAGCCTCTTTTTTTATTCTTCATCATAGCCCTTTGCAGTAGCTGTTTCGAAAATTTTGATAACCTCTTCACCGGGAGCCTTATCCAGAAGACTGACAATCACGCAAGCGATAAGACCGACGATAAAGCCGGGAAGAATTTCATAAATACCGGTTGTCTTGGTAAGGAAAATGAGCCACAGCACGTCAGTTACGGCACCGCAGACGACACCCGCGATAGCACCCTTATAGGATGTTCTCTTCCAGAAGAGAGAAAGGATAATAACAGGACCGAAGGCCGCACCGAAGCCACCCCAGGCATTTTCAACCATGCTCATAATAGCCTGTGCTCCGCTACCCTTACTGTTAGCGATAAAGTAAGCTATTACAGAAACGATAATAACCACGACTCTGCCCATCCAGAGAACCTCTTTATCGGAAGCATTTTTTCTGAATACAGGCTTATAAATATCACTTGTGAAGGATGAGGAAGCTACCAGAAGCTGTGAATCGGCTGTACTCATAGCAGCGGCAACGATGGCTGAAAGAAGAAGACCTGCGATAAAGCCGGGGAAAAGATCTCCTACGAGTACGATAAAGATATTTGCCTGCTTACCCTGTACCACAAGCTCTGCACCTACGAGCATTCTGCCCATTATAGCGATGGCAATAGCGGCACCGAGTGAAAGAACAACCCAGATAATCGCTACGGTAGAGGATGTCTTTATCATTGAAGCCTTTTTGATAGACATAAATCTTACGAGAATGTGAGGCATACCGAAATAACCGAGACCCCAGGCAAGTCCTGAAATAATATCCTGAGGAGCAGCCTCAAAGGGATTTGTACCAAAGGTATTCATTACGCCGTCAGCACCCATAAAGTTAAGTGCGTCCACATTAAGATCCTTAGTGACAAGCATAACAAACGGAACAGCCAAAAGAGCCACGAGCATCATAAGGCCCTGGAAAAAGTCTGTCCAGCAAACTGCCTTAAAGCCGCCCGAGAAGGTGTAAGCGATGATAATAAGTGCAAAAACTAAAAGTGCAAGACTTTCTTTACCCTCAAACTGAGGTACTACACTGGTAAGAACAGTAGCACCGGCTACAAAGCTTGAAGCCACATAAACGGTAAAAAATACCAGAAAAACCACTGCACAGATAATCTGAAGTGCGGGACTTGTGGCGGCGAAACGGTTAGTGAGGTACTGGGGAAGAGTAATGGAATCGTTGGCGGCTTTAGAGAAGTTACGAAGTCTCTTTGCCACGAAAATCCAGTTAGCGATGGTACCGAGGGCAAGACCTATACCTATCCATACCTGACCCATACCGAAAGCGAGAATGCTACCCGGGAAGCCCATAAGGAGCCAGCCGCTCATATCCGATGCCTGTGCGCTCATGGCCGTTACCCACGGACCCATAGAGCGTCCTCCGAGGAAATATTCCTCTTCACCTGCGCCCTTGCTGCGTAGCATAAAGAACACGCCGATGCCCAGAACAACAATAAAATAAAGAATAAAAGCTAATAATTGTGATGTCATATTTTTCTTCCTTTCCTTTAACACAGTAATCTTTTATCACGCTAAAGCATTGAAGACTATGATATCACAAGATATCCGATATGTCAACCGAAAAAGGAAATTATTTCTTTGTTTTTATACAGAAAAATACTTTTCCATATCAAATCTGTTTCTGAACTCAAATTTCTTTTCGAGCAAAACAGTAAATCTTCCTATCAGAAAACCGTTTACGACGGCGCAGATAACCGTGCCAAGCTTTACACCCTCGAAAACGCCGAAGCCAAAGAATGCAAAGGACATCACAATGCCCAGAGCAGTGCTGAAGCAGTCATAAGCGGTTTTGACCTTGTTTATGTTACAGCCGAGCTTAACAGAAAGCTCCTTTACGATAAGCTCGTAGGCCTCGGGTGAGATATATGTATGAAAGAAAAGAGACACCGCCAGCGAGCAGAAAACAGCACCAAGCAGATACCACACTATTCGGATAGCAAAGCCTTCGTCAGGCAAGGGTGCAATTATGCCCATCGCCATATCTAAAAGAGTTCCGTAAAGCACAGCCGTCACGAAGGAAAAAAGATAAGACTTTTTAAACCGTCTCATAACTATAACTGTCAGCAGAACGAGAATGCCCTGAAAAATATACTCCGCCACACCGAAGCTGAACCAAGGGAAAAACTCCGACATTTTAAGATGCAGTATGTAAGCCGGTGCCACCACCATAGACATACCGAAGTCCGCCTTTTCTGTAAAGGCCGCCGCAAAAGCCATAATAATAAGTCCGAGGACATAAGCCCATTCCGTGTAAAAGATTTTCTTTTTCATTTTAACCTCCCGCGAAAAAAGAGCCTTCGGTGTTTGATATAGAAACACCAAAAGCTCTGATATGGTTTTATTTTAGCATAGAACGAGAGGAAATTCAAGTGGTAAACAAAAACACAAGGGTACCATATTTTTATTTAACCTTTACGCTCTTAATCGAGCTGTATGCACCGTAAATTTTCTTACCGCTGACTGTCTTATATGCTCTAACTTTTACATAATACTTCTTACCTTTTTTGAGCTTTTTGATAGTTGTCTTCTTAGTCTTTGCTTTTTTTATTCTGACAGTCTTTGTAGTTTTCTTTGTAAACTTCTTCGATGTTGAGTATACTACCTCATAACCTGTGACACCACTGACGGGTTTCCATACAGGTGTAAGAATTTTAGACTTTTTAGACCTTAAATCAGTCATCGTTACTTTGCCCGGTACAGTTGTTGCAGAAAGAATAGAACTGTATGAACCTGTATTCTCACCAGCTACAGATCTTACTTTAATCTTATAGTTGGTTATTTTCTTAAGTTTTTTTATAGTAACATTATTTTTCGAGCTTGTAATCTTTGTCCATTTCTTACCATTTGTACTGTAATAAACCTCATATTTTTCAGCGCCTGTTACCTTTGACCAAGAAACTTTGATTGAAGTTGTAGCAGGAGTAGCCTTAAGTCCGTTAACTTTGGCAAGAGAAAGATGTTTAACGATCTCGGTTTTTATAACTGTCTTACAGGCTGTGCATTTATAGGTTTTGATGCCTGATAATTTATAAGTAGCAGCCTTGGTTACTGTGCCTTTATCTGAAGAATGAGACTTCTTTGAAATTGTAGTCTGCTTTTTGATAACAGCATTACATACTGAACAGTGTGAACCTTCGGTAAGGCCTGTTTTGGTGCAGGTAGCAGACACAGCCTTATCAGTCACAGCCTTATGTGCAGATACGCCGAGAGTTTCAGTATAGCTTTCTCCGCAGGAGCAGGTAAATACTTTTGTACCCGTTGATGTGCAGGTAGGCTGTTTTGTGATTTCAGATTCATATGAATGTTCATGGTTGCTGTCTATATCACCGTCTGTACAGTGAATAACAGCATTATATAAAGCATCGTTATAATCTTCTTTTTCTATCTTGTTCCATTGAGCTTTTGTTGCTCCGTAATAAACACCGCTAAGACTGTCACAATCATCGAAGGCCCATCCTTCTATAACGGTTACCGTAGAAGGAATAGTTACACTTTTCAGATTATCACAGGAGTCAAATGTACATTCTTTGATAGTGTTAACACCCTCAGGAATAACTATGCTTTGAAGATTATTGCAGAAAGAAAAAGCGTTTTCTTTGATGATGTTAACACCCTCGGGAATAACTATGCTTTGAAGATTATTGCAAAAAGAAAATGTACCCCTTTCTATAACATTTATACTATCAGATAAAACAATATTTTCAAGATAGGAACAGCTTCGAAAAGCATTTTCACCAATGCTTTTCACACTGTCAGGCATTACCACACTTTTAATGCTTCTGCAACCGTTAAAAGCAAATCTTCCTATATCTGTAATTCCGTCGGGTATGATAAGCTCAGTAACCATAATTCCGTTAAGATACAAATCCGCTTTTTCGTTCATCGGGTTTGCCCCATATCCGTCGAAATCAATATTACACCATGATGTCAAATCATTTATATATACACTTTTCAGATTATCGCAACACTCAAAAGCATCATATCCTATACTCTCAACAGATTCCGGAATAACAACACTTGTTATATTTCTGCACTCATAAAAGGCTTCCTCTCCTATGTTCTCTATTCCTTCATTAAAATCTAACGTTGTAACATTATTACAACCGTAAAAAGCCAGTCTGCCAATATTTTTTAAGCTTTCAGGAAATACTACACTTGTAATAGCAGAACACTCATAAAAAGCGGTTTTGGCTATTTCCGTTACACCCTCAGGAATAATAAGCTCCGTAATAAGCTGCCCGTTTAAATATAAGTCACCGCCATTGCAAAGAGGGTTACCATTAAACCCATCGAAATCCATCTTACACCATGAGGCAATATCCTCCACAGAAACACATACAAGTCCTGTACATCCTTTAAATGCATCTTCACCTATCGATTCCACATTTTCAGGGATTATGATTTCGGCAAGACTGGTGCAATTATTAAACGCATCTTCTCCTATGGATTTTACATTTTCACCTATAGTTATAAACTTTAATTTTGAATTTTCATAAAAAGCTCTAGACCCTATATCTGTTATACCTTTGCCTATAGCAACGCTATGCAGTGTTCTGCAGTAACAAAATGCTTCACCGATATTAATTACACTGTCAGGAATAACAATGTCTAATGGATTTTTACAGTCCTTAAAAGCCCAGTCAGCAATAATTCTTGTGTCTTCCTTTATTTCACATTCCGTGACATCCTCTTTTACTTTGATAAGACAATTATCGATGTATAATATACCGTCTTCCCAATTATCTTCGTTTTCAAGATAATCCGTACCCGAAAAAGCACCATTTCCTATCTGTGTAACACTGTCAGGAATAACAATTTCGGAAAGAGCATTGCCATAAAAAGCATCACTGCCTATCGTTACCACACCATCGGGAATTACTATGCTTTTTATATTACAACAACTAAAAGTGCCATACGGTATTTCTGTAATTCCTTTTCCGAGTGTTACATTTTTAAGATTTCCACAAGAATTAAACACTGCATTTCCCAGATATGTTAAACTGTCGGGAATATTTATGCTTTCCAAACTATCGCAACTTTCAAACGCATAAGAGCCTATGGTTTTTAATCCATCCGGAAGCACTAAAGTTCTTAAATTACTATTAAAGTTAAAAGCCATAGCAGAAATTACTTTTGTTCCGCTTTTAATTTCATAAGATTCTTTACTGCCTCTCGTCTGAAGAAGACAATAATCCAAATATAATACATCGTTTTTCCAGTTATTTTCATTTTTCAAATATGCCGTTCCTTCAAATGCAAATCCGCCTACATAAGTTATACCGTCTGCAATTTCTACTCTTTCAAGGTTTTCACACCCTAAAAAAGCTGTTTCGCCTATAGCTGTTACACTTTCAGGAATAATTATACTGCGAAGACTATTGCATTCCTCAAACATCATTACCGATATCTTAGTAACTCCGTTACAAATGATTACCTCGATAAGGCTACTACATCCGGAAAACACCTCGTCTTCTATAGTTTTCACACTGCCGGGAATTGTAATTTCTGTAAGACTGCTACAACCAAAAAACGCTGCCGCACCTATTTCCGTAACACTGTCAGGAATATTAATTTTTTTTAGTTCTGAGCAAGAAGCAAAAGCCTCATTATCTATGCACTTAACTCCACAAGGTATTGCAACTTCCGTAATAGTATCGTTATATCTGAATGCGCCATGATATATAGTCGTTACAGGATATCCCTCAAATTCTGCAGGTATAACAACCTTTCCGCCTTCACCGTTATATTCTCGGAGTCTTGCTTCATCATTGATAACCTCATAGATAAACTCTTCTTCCTCCTCTTCTGTTGCCATTGCCGTAATCACCGGCAATGTCGAATCATAAAAAACTGATACAGACATTACAAAAAACAATGCTACTGTCATAGTACATACAAGCACCAGTTTTTTTAAAGTTTTTTTCATTCAAAACATCTCCTTATAATTTTTAACCGACAAAAAGCAGTATCTTTTTGCCGACAAAACTATTTTAGCGGATTTTCCGCTAAAAGTCAATACAAGGAGGTCGTTTCGGGATACACTATTCCTATAAATTTTAGGGGTGTATATTATGCAATATAAGCGTATTCGCGACTTGCGTGAGGACAGAGATTTGACGCAACGCGAAATGGGCGATATCCTTTCATGTAGCCAACGAGTATATAGCAATTACGAACGCGGAGAATTAGACATACCAACCGAGATACTAATTAAATTAGCAGATTTTCATAATGTGTCTGTTGATTATATTTTGGGATTAAAAGATGAGCGAAATTAAATGAAGAGTTAAGATAATGAAAAAAGGAACTGTAATTTTACAGTTCCTTTTGTTTTTAATTTAAAATGCGGAGCATTCGTAACAATTATCAGTAATTATGGCAAGAACCGAAATTCAGATTGTATTTTTCAAAAACTTCAACAATTTGTTCAACAATTTCTTCATCTGAATTATCAGTTATCAGAATATTCTGAATTTCTGAAAGAGCTTTGATTGCTACGGAATCAGTAATTTTGTTTGCATCAATTTCAAAATCATTGATGTTCTGATTAACACAGTCTGAAATATAATTTTTTAAAAGTTCTACTTTAATATTCATATAATACTCCTTTCAAGGTGCCAAACGGTACCATAACAGTAATAAAATAATACCATATGGTAACATTAAAGTCAAGAGGTGGCTTTAATGTATTTTAAACGGCTGTATGACTTAAGAACAGACAATGATTTAACACAGGAACAGGTATCTGAATATCTTACCTGCAATCCACAAGATAGAAGTAAATTCAAAGATATTGGCAATAAGTAAAAAAACAAGAATAACAATAATACCCTTTAATAATGTATAGGCTCTTGTTGTCTTAACCCATACAATCAATTCATACAAGCATACTGCAATTATTATTATTTCAAATATATTAGCCACTCTTAATGATTTAGGAATGTATACATTGGATATATATTCTTCTATGAAATTACTTATAGCACTCATATGTTCACTTCCAATCTGCTTTATTCTTGTTCTTCTCCCTCATTCATCTCATCTTCATAACTCTCTGTATGAATAAATCCCTTATCTTCCTGTAAAGAATTAATCTTCTTAATCGTTACATTTCGTCCACTGACAGATACCTTAGGCACTGCCTTAACATAATAGTAATAGTCATTATCTTCAAACTGAACGTATTCCGTTGTGGAATAATCCACTGAAAATACAAACAGATGCATTATCATACCTGTAAGAATTGCAGCAAGTGTTCCACCTATAAGACCACCAATACTGAAATCCACCATAAGCAGCGAAAAAGATACTATAATTACAATCGCATCCGTTACGCATCCGGCAACAATTCCGATAATCCATGAATAATTAACGGACATTCTTCTAATCATATATATCATCATAATTGTAATGGCAAAAGCAATAACAATTATAATCAGTTCCTTGTTATTAAGTACATTGTTAAAAATAAAGGTTATATTCTGTAATGCATTATCCGCAACCAGTGTTGATATTGCGGTAGAATAGTGATTAGCAAAATTAATAAGATAGTATATGAATGTACCACATATAACAGGAATAATACCTGTAATCCCTACCGTTAAAGCTGCAATCACCGGAACAACATATGGTAATTTAATACAGAACAGTAGCGGTGTGATTATCATAAGAAAACCAGTCTTAGGTGCAAATCTGAAATATAACAGATATACAATCAACATTACTATAGTAGCAACAAGTGCAAGTTCTATTGACATTCCAAATAAATGTATTATTGTAAGCAGCGTTGCACAAAGTACCGTTGCATTAATTGGAACAAACGCGCAAAGAA
>CALCHE010000047.1 GCA_937901145.1 uncultured Clostridia bacterium | reverse complement strand
TACGACGATGCTTTCAAGGTAGCAAACGAAGTAGAAAAGGTTTGTGCTGACTTCGTAGCAAAAAAATATAACGATGTTACAAGCAAGGTAACAGAAGGCTTCAGCGACGTTTATAACTACATTGTAGAAACCAAGGCTAAGGCTGAGCTTCCCAAAGCAAAGCTTACAGCTTATGACAGTATCAAGGTAGACGATGCTATCATCCTTTCCGATAAGGAAGGTAATACTGTTTCAGTAGTAGGTCTCTGCGGCAAATGCGACGAGCTTATAAAGGGTGAAAAATATCCCTCTGAAGCAGATCTTCATAAGGCTATCTATAACAGCCGTGAGGATATTGGTGCTATTATCCATTCAGAAAAGGAAGCTATTACTGCCGCATCTAAAATCGGTGCTACAGTTAAACCCTTCCTTGACGACTTTGCTCAGATTGTAGGCGTTACTGTTAAGTGCGCTGAATTCGATGCAGGTGATACACTCAAATCATCTAAAAAAGTAGTTAAGGCTTTAGGCGGTAAGAGCAGAAATGCTGTACTTCTTAAAAACAACGGTGCAGTTTGCTGCGGTCCCAATATGGATGAAGCAGGTGCTACTGAAATGGTTATGGAAAAGAACTGCAAAACCTATATTGCAAGCGAGCTCTTCGGCGGTACAAAGGCTATCGGTAAGCTTGACTCTGTAATAATGAATGTAGTTTACAGACTCAAGTATTCAAAACAGAAATAAAAACAAGCTTTCAGGAGAAAAGATATGAAAAAGCTTTTATCTCTTCTTCTGGTTTTGACTATGATTTTCGGCAGCGTTACTTTTACAAGTAGCGCTGTTCCCGATATTAAGAATAAAGTCAGATTCAGAGAAGACGGGACATTTAAAATTTTACAGCTTTCCGATATACAGGATAACCTGTATCTGCAGCCTCTTACAAAGAATTTCATCATTGACCTTTTAGACAAGACACAGCCTGACCTTGTGGTTCTTACCGGTGACAATATCGGACCTAACAAGGCACTTACCAAATGGGGCAACAGGCGCCTGATAGATAATGTTATGAAAATCTTTGAGGAAAGAGAAGTAAAGGTAGCCGCAGTTTTCGGTAATCACGACGGTGAAAACAGACTGACTAAGGACGAGCAGTTCGAGGTTTATAACGAATATCTTTGCTTCAAGGGATACGAGGAGACAAAGCCTCTGTCCGGTACAGGCACATATAACATTCCAATTATGTCGAGTGATGACGGTAGCAAGACGGTATTTAACCTTTGGTTCTTTGACTCACAGGAATATAATGAAGAGAATGACCTGGGTGGCTACGGCTGTGTGCAGAAGGATCAGATAGAATGGTATACAGAAAGAGAAAAGGAGCTTGCTGATGCAAACGGTGGTGAGCCTGTTCCTTCTCTTGCCTTTCAGCATATCATTGTTCCCGAAATATGGGATGTTCTCCTTGAAACAGGTAAAGCTGACGAAAAAGGGGAAATACTTTCGACTACTGAAGGTTATGTAAAGGAATATTCCATAGTCAAAAAGGATACAGTTTATACCCTGCCTGAAGAATACAGGGGAGAGGATGTCTTCTTAAACGAAACTCCCTGTCCTCCCGAGTACAGTAACGGTCAGGTGCAGGCTATGATAGAAAACGGCAAGGTGCTCGGTATCGCAGTGGGTCATGATCATAAGAACAGCTTCGTTATTCCTTATAAGGGCGTGGATATTATCCAGACCCCCACGGTAGGCTTCGGTTCCTACGGTGACAATAACCGCGGAGCAAGACTTATCACTCTCAACGAAAAAAATCTTTCTGAATACGAAACGGAAGTAATTTTCTTCAGGGATTACTACACCACTGATGACAAGGCATTCAATTACCGCGTGATGGCTAATAGTGATATGTATTCCATTGCCGAAAGACTCAGTGCTATGTTCAAATGGTGGTTTTACAGTATTTTTGGATAAAATCTATGATTACAAATAACGATTATGAAAAAGCTTATAATAAAAAGTATGTTGACGGTAAAGAAACATCAATATATAAGGTGCATACTGAAGAGGAAAGCTCTGCCTGTGCAGAACAGATTTTAAGTGAATAAGAAAAAGAACTGCAATGGTCGGTCTGACTAATGCAGTTCTTTATTTTTTACAGAGTGTTCATCCACACTCTCATCTGATTTTCTCCTCGGTTACCCCACAGATAGTAGGGGACAGCCTTCAGAGT
>CALCHE010000046.1 GCA_937901145.1 uncultured Clostridia bacterium | reverse complement strand
CGCTACCAATAACACCGACGGTATTTTAGAAATACACGCTACAGCTATTATCTTAGCCATGGGATGCCGAGAACGCCCGCGCGGAGCTCTCGATATTCCCGGCTCCCGTGCATCGGGTATTATGACAGCGGGTACGGCTCAGAAATATGTCAATATAGACGGCTATATGCCCGGTAAAAAGATAGTTATTCTCGGCTCGGGGGACATCGGTCTTATTATGGCCAGAAGAATGACCTTAGAGGGCGCAAAGGTAGAGATGGTTTGTGAGCTTATGCCTTATTCGGGCGGTCTTACACGAAACATAGTTCAGTGTCTTGACGACCTCGGTATTCCCCTTAAGCTCAGCTGCACGGTTATCAAAACTCACGGCATAGAGCGTCTGGAGGGTGTAACCATAGCCGATGTCGATGAAAACAGAAGAGCTATTCCCGGCACCGAGCAGTATGTGGAATGTGACACACTGATGCTTTCCGTAGGTCTTATTCCCGAAAATGAGCTTACGAGAAATGCGGGTATACTTATCGACCCTGTAACAAACGGCGCAATAGTAGACGAAAACAGACAGACAAACCGACCCGGTATTTTTGCCTGCGGTAATGTGCTTCAGGTTCACGATCTGGTTGACTATGTAACCCAGGAAAGCTTCACTGCAGGTGAGGGCGCAGCGAAATATATACAGTCAAAGAATAAAAATAAGAGAACAAAGCATATCTCAGTAAAGGCTGAGGACGGAGTGCGTTATGTGGTTCCTCAGAATATCAGCTGTAACGCGGAGACAGATGTAAAGCTTTACTTCAGAGTAAAGGATGTTTATAAAAACGGAAAAATCACCGTTTCTGACGGTGACAGGGTTCTTTATTCTAAGAAAAAGCCTAAGTTTGCTCCCGGTGAGATGGAATATGTAGTTCTCAGGGTTGAGGACATCGGCGGAATCTGCGGTAAAGAAATCACAGTAAAGGTGGAGGTGTAAGTAATGATCAGAGAAATGACCTGTGTTGCCTGTCCCCTCGGCTGTCAGATGACAGTGGAGATCAGTGATGCGAATGAGGTTTTATCAGTTTCGGGAAACACCTGTAAAAGAGGTGAAAAGTACGCGCACGACGAATGTACGAATCCTGTGAGATTGCTTACCACTACTGTCAAGGTAAACGGCGGAGTTCTTCCTGTGGTTCCCGTAAAAACATCTGCTCCTATTCCTAAGGGAAAGATGTTTGAATGTATGAAGGTTATAAATAATGAGGTAGTCGATGCTCCCGTAAAAATGGGCGAGGTTATTATCAGTGACATCTGTGACACAGGTGTGGACATAGTGGCTACCAACGAAGCTTAAGGAATATGAAAAATCCATTGTATCGCACAGGTACAATGGATTTTTTTCTTTTTGTTATTCTGCTTCCCTGTCACTTATTGCCTTTCTTTCCTCCAGGTCGAGAGCAATCTTTTCTAAGGTCTTA
>CALCHE010000045.1 GCA_937901145.1 uncultured Clostridia bacterium | reverse complement strand
CACAGACTACAAGCTCTTCAACTACTACGGTGCTCCCGATGCAGAAAGAGTTATCATCGCTATGGGTTCAATCTGTGACGTAGCAGAAGAAGTTATTGATTACCTCACAGCTCAGGGCGAAAAGGTTGGTCTTGTAAAAGTTCGTCTTTACAGACCTTTCCGTGCAGACAAGCTTATCGAAGCTATCCCTGCAACAGCTAAGAAGATCGCAGTTCTCGACAGAACAAAAGAACCAGGCTCTCTTGGCGAACCCCTTTACCTCGATGTTGTTACAGCTCTCGCTACAGCAGGTAAGAATGATGTTACTATCGTTGGCGGTAGATACGGTCTCGGTTCCAAAGACACAACTCCCGCTTCCATTATCGCAACATTCGAAAACCTCAATCTCGATGCTCCCAAGAACAACTTCACAATCGGTATCGTGGATGACGTTACAAACCTCTCTCTTCCTGAAGTTCCCGCTCCCGACACAGCTCCCGCAGGCACAATCTCCTGCAAGTTCTGGGGTCTTGGCGGCGACGGTACAGTTGGTGCTAACAAAAACTCCATCAAAATCATCGGTGACCACACTGACAAATATGTACAGGCTTACTTCCAGTACGACTCAAAGAAGACAGGCGGTATCACCATTTCTCACCTTCGTTTCGGTGACAAGCCCATCAAGAGCCCCTACTACATCAACAAGGCTGACTTCGTAGCATGTCATAACCCCTCTTATGTAGAAAAAGGCTTCAAGATGGTTAACGACGTTAAGCCCGGCGGTGTTTACCTCATCAACTGCCAGTGGTCTGACGCAGAGCTCGATGCACACATGCCTGCAGATGCTAAGAGATACATCGCAAAGAACAACATCCAGCTCTACACAGTTAACGCTATCGACCTCGCTCAGAAGGTTGGTATGGGCAAAAGAACAAACACAGTTCTTCAGTCCGCATTCTTTGCTCTTGCAAATGTTATGCCTTCAGCTGAAGCTATCCAGTATATGAAGGATGCAGCTACAAAGTCCTACTCAAAGAAGGGTCAGGATATTGTTGATGCTAACCACAACGCTATCGACGCAGGTGCTACAGCATACCATAAGGTAGAAGTTCCCGCAGCATGGGCAGACGCTACAGATGATGCAGCAGCAGCTAAGAGCGAAGGCAAAGAAAAGCTCGTTAAAATGGTTGACGGTATTCTTAAACCTATCTCAGTTATGAGCGGTTACTCACTTCCCGTTTCAGCATTCGCAGATCATGCTGACGGTACCTTCGAGCACGGTGCTTCCGCTTACGAAAAGAGAGGCGTTGCAGTTCTCGTTCCCGAATGGGATGCAACCACCTGTGCTAAGTGTAACCAGTGTGCTTATGTATGTCCCCACGCTACTATCCGTCCCTTCGCACTGAACGAAGAAGAGTTAGCAGCAGCTCCCGCATCACTTAAGAAGGCAGAAAAGCCCATCGTTAAGACAAACTACACCTATACTCTTGCTGTATCTCCCATGGATTGTATGGGTTGCGGCGTATGTATCGGCGTATGTCCCACAAAGAGCCTCAAGATGGTTGCCCGTGAATCACAGCTCGACCAGCAGGCTGCATTTGATTACTGCGTAGCTAACGTTACAGAAAAGCCCGAAACAACTGCTAACCTTACTGTTGTTTCCAGCCAGTACAAAAAGCCCCTCCTCGAGTTCTCCGGCTCTTGCGCAGGTTGTGCTGAAACTGCTTATGCACGTCTCGTAACACAGCTCTTCGGTGACAGAATGTATATCTCAAATGCTACAGGCTGTTCCTCAATCTGGGGCGGTCCCGCAGCAACATCTCCCTACACAGTTAACGAAAAGGGTCACGGTCCCGCTTGGGCTAACTCCCTGTTCGAGGATAACGCTGAGCACGGTCTCGGTATGTACTACGGCCAGAAGGCTCTCAGAGACAGACTCATCAGCGAAGTTAAGGAAATGGTTGCATCCGACTCCTGCAAGGCAGAAGTTAAGGCTGCTGCTGAAGCTTATCTTGCTACAATCGATGACGGCGAAAAGAACACAGCTGCTGCTGATGCTCTCGTTGCTGCTATCAAGGAAGCAGGCGCTACCTGTGACCTTTGCAAGGATGTTCTCGCTAACAGCGAATACCTTTCAAAGAAATCCGTATGGATCTTCGGTGGTGACGGCTGGGCATACGATATCGGTTACGGCGGTCTTGATCACGTTATCGCTTCAGGTGAAGACGTAAACATCTTCGTATTCGATACAGAAGTTTACTCCAACACCGGCGGTCAGGCTTCAAAGGCTTCCAACATCGGTCAGGTTGCACAGTTCGCAGCTGCAGGTAAGGAAATCAATAAGAAGAGCCTTGCTGAAATCGCTATGAGCTACGGTTATGTTTATGTAGCACAGATCGCTATGGGCGCTAACATGAACCAGACACTCAAGGCTATCCAGGAAGCTGAAGCTTACAAGGGTCCCTCAATCATCATCGGTTACTCACCCTGTGAAATGCACTCAATCAAGGGCGGTATGATGAACTGCCAGGCAGAAATGAAGAAGGCTGTAGAATGCGGCTACTGGAATCTCTTCCGCTTCAATCCTGCTCTCAAGGCAGAAGGCAAGAATCCCTTCACTCTCGACTCTAAGGAACCCAACGCAGAGTATCAGGCATTCATTAAGAATGAAGCACGTTACACCAGACTTATGCGTGAATTCCCCGACAGAGCTGAAGCACTCTTCCAGAAGAGCGAAAAGGTTGCTCTCGACAGATATGCACACCTTCTCAAGCTCAAGGATCTCTACGCTCCCGACGCTGAATAATTCATTCAAAAATAAATTTTCCCTCCGAAGAAATTCGGAGGGATTTTTATGTAAGAAATAATTCCCCTACTTTTTGTAGGATTTTGAACCGTTTCATCTTTTTCGTGATATTATTAACTATAGCAAACTCCGATAGTCGCTTTACTAACACAGAACGCAGAAAAGGCAGGGGATTTTTCTCTGCTTTTTTTGTTATATAAAATCATCCGAAACATGCAACATAATATTCCTGAATGCAAGGTTACACAAGCTTTAAGGGACGTCGAGTATGCCGTCCCCTACACAACCACCCTGTCATTTTGAGCGGAGCGAAAAATCTTTATGCAGAAGGTGACCTAATGTTTTCTCGAAACATAAAGAATAAACTGCGATAAAAACATTTACGGTCATTAAACATCTATGTTATTACGCTCAAGCCGCTCGGGCTTTTACTTTGCCCCGGTCGGCAAAGTAAACAAAGCGC
>CALCHE010000044.1 GCA_937901145.1 uncultured Clostridia bacterium | reverse complement strand
AGGTGGCAGCCGATAGGCTGACGGAGGGGTAATATCATTTAGCACTCAGCGTTAAAAAATAAAAAAGTCCGGCAACAAAGCCGAACTTTTCAGATATCAGATATTTAATTATTCTGTAAAGCCTGATTCCACAAGCTTAACAAGCTCCTCTACAGCCTGTTCCTCGTCGGAACCGCCTGCGATGATGCGGATGTCTGTACCGCCCATAATACCGAGTGAAAGAACACCGAGAAGGCTCTTTGCATTAACTCTTCTTTCTTCCTTTTCAACCCAGATTGATGATTTGAATTCATTTGCTTTCTGGATGAAGAAGGTAGCAGGACGAGCGTGAAGACCAACCTGATTCTGAACTTTTACATCTTTAACAAACATATCTATATCTCCCACACATAAATTTTTCTTTTGAGTGTCGCTATTATTATACCACAAAACTTTTCTTCGTCAATGGTTAAAACATACTTTAAAAGATTTCGTTTGCAAGACTAAACATCAATAAAAATGAAGCTCCATTTTTGTGCAAAATAACTACAAAACATCTTCTTTAAAAAGCAGTATGCACAATCAAATCCCCTTTTTTATTCTTTTTCCTCACTTTTAAGACTCTTTTTATACTCGCGAAGATACTCGATATCCTTCTTTGAAAGGTCAGCCTTTGACAGCATATCGGGACGGCGGTCATAGGTTCTTTCCAGGGATTTTTCACGGCGGAATTTATCGATATTTTTATGGTGTCCCGATAACAGTATATCGGGAACAGTCCGTCCGTGCCACTCATAGGGACGGGTATACTGAGGATATTCGAGCAGGGAGTTATAGTGACTTTCATCAGTGAAGGCATCTTCATTGGCGAGTACTCCGTCGAGCATACGTGAAATGCTGTCAGCGAGCACGAGTGCGGGAAGCTCTCCTCCCGTAAGCACATAGTCGCCGATAGATATTTCCTCATCCACTATTTCCTCTATAACTCTTTCGTCTATGCCCTCATAGTGTCCGCAGAGAAGGGCGATATTATCCATCTGTGCCAGTTCTTTGACTCTCTGCTGAGTGAGAGTTTTTCCCTGAGGTGACATAAAGATAAGGTGAGGCTTCGCGCCTCTTTTTTCACACAGAGCCTCGAAGCAGTCATAAACAGGCTGTACCTGCATAATCATACCCGTACCGCCTCCGTAGGGTGCATCATCCACACGGTTATGCTTATCTTTCGAATAGTCCCTTATCTGTATGCAGTTTATTTCCACCTTTCCCTCCTGTCTTGCCCTGCCGATGATGCTTTCGGACAGAACGGACTCACACATTTCGGGAAAGAGAGTAAGTATATCAATCTTCATCGTCAAAAATTCCTCTCAGGGGACGTATTTTTATGATACCCTCAGCCACATTCACATCGATAACCACAGGAGGTATGGCGGGGATAAGATATTCCTTTCCCTCATCGGTTTTAATATGCCATACATCATTGGCACCCGTTTGGCTTACATCGGAAAGTGTGCCGTAAATTTTATCTTCGTCGTCGGCATCGATAACCTTACAGTCGAAAAGCTCCTGCATAAAGTAAAAGCCCTCAGGCAGAACTGCATCGCTTCTTTTCATATAAAGGATGCGGTTTCTCATTTTCTGAGCATCCTCGGGAGTGTCCACACCCTCGGCCTTCATAATAGCCATATTACCGCCCTGTCTTATTTTTACCTTAAGAGGCTTTTCGCCCTTTTTATCAAGATAAAGAGTACGGAATTTTTTCATAAAATCCACACTGTCGCACCAGGGCTGAACCTTCATTTCGCCCTTGATACCGTGAGTGGAGGTAATTTTTCCTATCTCAAGATATTCTTTTATCATAAAAATTTATCTCCTGTAAAAACAAAAGCTGTCTCCACGGAAACAGCCTTTATGTCAATTTATTTGCTTTCGGGGAACATTGTGTCAACATAAAAATCATCGTTGGGCTCTTCTCTGAATTCTTTGCAGACAAGATCATAAAGCCAGTTCCAGAGCTTGGTGAAAAATTCGTCGAATAAATCAAAAAATTCCTGTGCTGTCATTGTAATTTCCTCCTAAAAATTTTCTTTGCTTTATTATATACCATAAAAAGGGAAATTTCAAGGGGTGAAAAATATAAAATTTAGTTACAGTACAAACAGAGCGGACCGACTCCGCTCTGTTTAAGATTATTAAAACAACAATTATTCACAAACAGTGAAATAAGCATAAGAAATCCTTGCTCCCTCTGAATCATAAGGCACCACTAAACGGTACTCACCTACTGAAAGAGATTCAATATCGAAAGCATCTTTTAAAGAAACTTCGTGTGTTTGCTCAACTGTCGGATAAAAAATATGAGCTATTTCAGGAATGGCATTAACATTTCCGATATTTCTCCACTCATTATCTATTTTTTGCTCAATAGCTGTAATTGCTACTCCTGATTGAATTACGATTCTTCTCGTTTCATTTTTTACGGTAACAGATAAAATCTGTGTCTCAACAGTTACGGTATTATTTACTGTTGCTGTTACATTGTCAGGATTATAGCCTAAAAACAGAGAAAGAAAAATCGTAAAATATATCGTTATGTACTGAATTATTTGAGCCATAATTAAGTTTCCTTTCGTTAAATGTTTTTCTTTTATATATTATAGCATATTTTTAAAGTCTTTTCAAGACAAAATTATTTGTAATCTTCTATCGCTAAATTGAAATAGTACATCATGTTTTCATCCATTCTTACCGCACAGTTATACCCATTGTAGTATCCGAAATGTACACCGATTGCAACATTTTCATCATTTAACAAAGGAGAACCGCTTTGTCCTCCGACCGTATCCAATTCATAATAGATCATATCGCTGGAATAAGTTGATATATTACCTACCGCTTCAAACTGATAGAATTTCGGTAAAATGGTATCCATTTCTTGATAGCCGCATATTTTTACACACTCATCATTTCTTATGTTAAGCAGTTCACTTCCGGTAGGACATTTTATCGATATTGTTCCGGTCTCATCACCTAACGGCTCCTTTAAAACAACAGCACCCCAATCTTCTTCAGGGTATTTTGCATTTTGATCCTCACTATTATTTATATACTCAGCCCATTGAGTACACACCCCCGTTGCTATTACCTTAGATGAACCGTATGGGTTGTTCCAAAATCCATATCCGTTTTTTGCAGGATATGCCTTTATTGAATCTGCAAATCCACCTAACTCTTTGTTGTAGACGGCATGAGCTGATGTTATAGCAACGTTTTTACTAATCATAAACGCTGTTGCACAATATTTTTCGTTTCCCCATTTAACTTCTAAATAAACTATTGCTGAATAAGGATATATAGTGGTGTCTTCTATCTGTGTTCTATCATCAGCACCTATAATATTACAAGGTGAAATAAGATTGCTTTGAGGAATTTCAAAGGGTTGCAGTTCACTTAAA
Source organism: uncultured Clostridia bacterium (assembly GCA_937901145.1). Taxonomy (GTDB): domain Bacteria; phylum Bacillota; class Clostridia; order Oscillospirales; family Acutalibacteraceae; genus UBA6857. The sequence continues at coordinate 4,613 of CALCHE010000044.1, read as the reverse complement.
TATGTTGAATTGAGATTATCAAATTCTCTAATTGTTTCTTCTCCCGTTTCATAGTTCTTTTCAGTAACCGAAAATGTATCAGCTGTATTCGTTGTTATTTTATCAACAATCATTTCACTTGACTGTTTGCCCTGTTTTTTATATAATCTTTTCATCAAAAGGAAAAAGAGTGATTAAATGAACAACATTATCTGCCCCGTGTGCGGCGAAGAATTAAAGGAATATGGCAGAAGCCTTAAATGCAGCAATAACCACTGCTTCGACAGAGCCAAGGAGGGCTATGTGAACCTCATAGCAGGCACTCATAAAAAAGGCTCCCTTATCGGAGACAACCGAGACATGGCACTTTCGAGAAGATCCTTTCTCGAAAAGGGCTACTTCGATGCACTTCTCGAAGAGCTTATTTCCATAATTAAAAACAAAGCTCTCCCCTGCCCTCAGATTCTCGATATATGCTGCGGTGAGGGTTACTATTCCCATAAAATCAAGGAAGCAACAGAATGTCAGATGTGCGGCTTCGACATTTCAAAGGAGATGGTACGACTTGCCGCCAAGAGAAAAAACGGCTGTGAATACATGGTGGCTAATCTTTCCCGCATTCCCTTAAAGGATAAAAGCATTGACATCGCCTTTCATCTTTTCGCACCCTTCCACGAAAAGGAATTCAGAAGAATTATGAAGGACAGCGGTACACTCATAACAGTCGTCGCAGGTGAAAACCATCTCTTCGAGCTTAAGGAGATTCTCTACGACACACCATACAAAAACGACGAAATGCCTCCCGAAACGGAAAAACTCATCCTTAAAGAAAAAAGAAAGGTAACCCGTAAGGTTCGCCTTTCCTCGAAAGAGGACATAAATGCTCTTTTCGAAATGACACCCTACTACTACCGCACGAGCGATAAGGACAAAGCCAAGCTCTCCGAATATGAAGAGCTGGATGTCACGGTGGATTTCTGCATATTCGTTTATTGATTTAATGACCGTGTGTACTGTTCAGTAAAATAAAAAGCAAAAGTCCGTTGAGTCAGGTCGATGATTCAACGGACTTTTTTATGTGTTTGTCGTAACAAAAGCAACTCTGCGAAGCAAAGCCACCGAATGTTTCATTGAAACATAAACAAAAAACTGCTACAAAAATATCTACAGTTATTAAACTTTTATGTTTTCACGCTCAGGCCGCTCGGGCCTTTACTTTGCCCCGGTCGGCAAAGTAAACAAAACGCCCTTTTTGCCTCGGAAAATACTTTCCTCGGTGGCCGCCTTCGTAAACTCGGCGGAGATAAACCACTGCCGTAGTAATTTAATGTTAATGTTTAGGGTAGTCCCGTTCAAAACCACGGCTTCGCATAATCATTCTTTCAGTAGCGCAAAACAGCAGTACCTCATAAGGGGCACACCGTGGCAGGTGTGCAGACAACCGATAAAGCTTCGGATTTATAAAAAATATAGTGTAACCTTTTTGCTTTCGCATCCGACGAATGATTTTGCCTACTTTTGTCGAAACAAAAGCAGGTCTGCGAAGCAAATCAACTGAAAAGTTCCTTAAAACATAAACTCTAAACTATAATAAAGCAATCCCGCTCAAAGGTCTTTTGAACGGGATATCAGTTTATTTCTTTGCTTCTGCCACAGCTTTTGCCAGCTGATCGGGACAGGATGTACCCTTGAAGCCACAGCGGATACCTGAAAGCTTCTTTATCAGTTCATCGGCATCCATTCCTTCTGCCAGTGCTGAGAGACCCTGTGTATTGCCTGAGCAGCCACCCGCAAAGCGGACATTTTTTACTGTATTTCCTTCGAGATCGAAGGTTATTTTTCTGGCACATACCCCTTTGGGGATAAAAGTATAATCCATTTTTCTGCCTCCTGAGTTTTGATAGATTTATAATATTAGATAAAGTGAATTTTGTCAAGAGAGAATGTACAGCAGAGCGAGAACGAGAAGTGTATCTCCTTTTTCTTTCAGTATAATCAGTATCAGAATAAGTATAAGAGCTGTATCCTCGTCTATGTTAGGAAAAGAAGCGCTTTCACTTTTTTTCTGAGGAAAGAAAAACTTATCCGTTTGTGTTACCTCCCAGCTCACCGATTAAAGGCAGAAGTGATAAAAGGGACATTATCCTGAGCGCCTCGTCGATTTTTCCCTGCTTTTTTTCGCTGAGCATCGGCTTTAATGACAGCAGAAGATTATATCTTGGGTCATCGGGCTGTCTGTTCAGCTTTTCCATAATACTCATTATTCTGCTCAGGGTTTCGAAGTCAATATTGAAAGAAGAAAAGGGACTGGAATCCTTAGGTGGAGAGCTGTTTTTTTCTTCTTCCTTCTCTTCCTTTTGTCCCATAGAGGAAAAAAGACTCTGCGCCATTCCTGACAGCATTTCCATATCCTCACTGCTCATTGAGGACAGAATATTTTCGATATTTTCCATATTCAATGAGCCTAAATCCATAATTTACTCCTTGGTCTTGCCTCCATACTTTTCCATAAACGCTTTCGCAAAGGGTGAGTTCAGAATTGCCTGTAGCTTCTTTTCGTCGGAAAGAATGCTTTTTACAGTCTGTCGCTGTTTTTCATTCAGATGCTTTTCCATAATGCTTTCGATGTCCTTCGGATTACTTTTATCCGAAAGAGCATCTTTTATAGAATTAATCTGATCCGGGGAAAGTTTTGTTTCATTATCCATTGAAAAACCACCTGACTTATGATAGAATATACATCAGTAAAATTTATGCAGACGCAGGGAGGTTTATGAATGAAAATTATCGTATATTCCGATTCTCACGGCTGCAGAACCAAGGTACGTCATATGTTTGAAAGTGAAAAGGATGCGGATTTCTGTTTCTTTTTAGGCGACGGTCTGACGGAAGCACAGGATATGGCGGAAATGTATCCCCACATAAAGCATATAATGGTAAGGGGGAACTGTGACTATCACAGTCAGAAGGACACGGTGGCCTACAAATATATTGACGGACTTACATTCGTAGCCTGTCACGGTCACGAGTACAATGTGAAAAGATGGCTCACGGATCTGACGGACCATGTAATGTCGGTGAGAGGTAACATAGCTCTTTACGGTCACACTCACGTGCAGAATACGTATAATGACGGTGCCAGCGGTATTTTTCATCTTAATCCCGGTTCTCTGGCCAACGGTCAGTACAGTATAATTACCACGGATAAGGGCAACTTCGACATAGAGAATAAAACTGTTTAATTAAGGTATTAAGCCATAGGCTGAATATAAATATTACATAAGAAAGAAGGAAATGAAATGGACGCAATCTTCAATTCATTTTTAGGTTTTGACCTTAGCGTTTTTGAGTGGGTACAGAGCATACACAGCTCCTTCCTTACCACACTTATGGTCATTATCACAACTCTTGGTGATGAGGGTATTATTTTCATCGCTATGGGCATCGTACTTTTACTCACGAAAAAATACCGAAAGGTAGGCTTTGCTGTTCTCGTGGCACTGGTTGTTATGGTTATCTGTAATAATCTCGTGCTTAAAGAAATCTTTGAAAGAGTGAGACCCTTCTACATTTTCGACCTTGATGCTCTTTTAGCTGATAAGCAGGCCTTTATCGACAAGGGCAGACTCGACAAATGGGAAATTATGGTAGAAAAGATTACCGCACTCAAAGAGGCCTATCCCGAAATGGCAGAAAAATGGACATCGGTTTATTCTTATCCGAATTTCGTGGAAAAGCTTACCAGCTTCTCCTTCCCTTCAGGTCATACCTCCTCTGCCTTTGCAGCGGCTATCGCAGTTTTATGGTATAACAGAAAATTCGGTATTCCCCTTACAGTTTTCGCTGCAATTATGGGCTTTACCAGAATTTATGTAGAGGTTCATTATTGCTCAGATGTTATCGCTGCTGCTGTGGTCAGTGTGGTATATGCCCTCATCGGTGTGCTTATTGCGAAGTTTGTTTTCCCCATCGTGGACAATATTTTTGACAAGGTGTTCTCACGCTTTCAGAAGAAAAAGGACGCGTAAGCTTTAATAATGTAAAAAAGACGGGTGGCTGTTCCATCCGTCTTTATTTTTATTCTGTTATATCGTCCAGGATATTTTTTGCCTTGCTTTCGGCTTCGGTAATGTCTTCTTCGAGCTTATCGGTAGTTTCGTCGGTGGTTATTTCGTCTGTAAGCTCTTCCACGGTAGTTTCTTCTGTTGTTTTGTCTTCAGTGACCTCTCCTCTGCCTTCACTGGTCATAGCATCCATCATAGAGGTCACATCGTCCATCATAGTGGTCATATCATCCTTCATTTCTCCACCGCCACAGGCGACGAAAACAGAAAGAATGAGCAGAGAAACAACTGCAAGGACTAAAAATTTTTTCATAGAGAATTCTCCTTTTATCATTGTTTATGTTTAACTGAGAGAACAGACTTTTTTCTCTCGGTATAACCTTATGCTTATTATTGACGGTATATTACCTGTTATGCAAGAAAATGATTAAATAAAAACTTTCAAACTTGAATTATGACGGTTAGCTGAAAATAAATATGAAAAAAAATACGGCACAGAGGTACGCCGCCACCCCATAAGGAAGTATTTGTTTCTCGAACAAAAATCCCCGCATCATTGCCAAAAGCCTC
>CALCHE010000043.1 GCA_937901145.1 uncultured Clostridia bacterium | reverse complement strand
GCTGAGCTTAATGCTCTGCTTGATATGGACCATAAGGACAATGAGATTGATGAAGGTGAGGTAAGTTCTGATGAACCTGAAAGAAAAGAACGAAGCTATGCAAGATAAAATAAGAAGCTTTTCCTCGCATCTTTTATCTTCAATCGTTTCTTTAGTTAAGAACTTGAATGAACGCAAAAAGAAAGAATGGAAGTTCTTTCAAAATCAAAAATGTATAATAGAATACAACGAACAATGTAAAAAGTGCAACAACAAATGCAAACAAAGTTTCAGGGCAGAGCTTATCACTTGCCCTAATTTTAATTTAAGGAGTTGTATTAAATGACGGCAGAAGAATTAAACATTTTACTTTATGAAAAGATGCAAAATGAGCACCGAGAGTTCATAGAAAAACTTAAAAACTCAACACCCGAAACAGTTATTGAGTGTGCCTATGAACTTGTTATACGAGAAGACATACTTTTATCTCTCGAAGAAAATGAGTTGGAACCTAAACAGTGCAAAGCTCTTTTAAAAGAGAAGGAACCCCTCGGTAAATTGTTTGGAGCTTGGGAAAAGCACGAAGGCGACCATATGAGAGAAATTCTTGACTGCATTGAGAACACTGCTGATGAGCTTATAACACTTTTGAAAAAAAGAGAAGGCAGGGACAGTCGATAGTATGACACAGTTTTCTGAAAGTGATATACGCCGTGCAAGAGAAATGGACCTGCTGACTTATCTGAAATACTATGAGCCTTACGAGCTTAAAAGAATTTCAAGAAGAGTTTATTCCACTCGCACTCACGACAGTTTGAAAATTTCTAACGGACGGTGGATGTGGTGGTCAAGAGGTATCGGTGGCAAGAGTGCTCTCGACTATCTCATTAAAGTCAAAGGAATGCAATTCCTTGATGCGGTAGGTTTAATTCTCGGCACACAGACGGTTATACCAAAGGAGGTTTATCACAAGGCAAAGCCGCCTCCCAAAAAGTTTTCTCTGCCGAAGAAAGCAGAGAACAATGACAAAGCAGTTTCATATCTTATGAGCCGAGGAATTTCCAGAGAAGTCATAGACTTTTTCATTGACAAGGGTATGCTTTACCAAAGCTCTTACCGAAACAATGTTGTCTTTGTCGGCTACGATGAAAATGAAACTGCGAGATACGCAACAATGCGTTCAACAAACAGTAAAAGATTTTTCTGTGATGTCAGCGGAAGTGATAAAAGATTTTCGTTTCGTCTGACACAAAAGGATGCAGATACCATTCACATTTTTGAAAGTGCAATAGACTTACTTTCATATATGACAATAGAAAAAATGCAAGGCGCTGATTTAAAAGATCAGTGCCTTGTTTCTCTTTCCGGTGTAAACATTACAAAGAAATTTTCTGTTGTTCCTCTTGCACTGTCCTCGTTTATTGAGAACGGTGAAGAAATAAAAACAATTCATCTTCACCTTGATAACGATGAGCCGGGACAAAAGGTTGCAGAACATCTTTCAAAAATTTTATCAGAGAGATATGAAGTTATAAATCACATTGTACCTTACGGAAAAGATGTGAACGATTATCTGTGTCACTTAAAAAATATTAATAAAAATTTTTAATGAAAGGTCTGATGTTTTATGAGTGAATACAAGGTAACTATTACCGAGAAGTTGAAAAGAGATGTGTATGTCGAAGCAAACAGCTTGGAAGAAGCACAGCACATCGCAACAGAAAATTGGTACAAGGGTGATTACATTCTTGATGCCGATGATTTTTCTGAAATCAATTTTGATGCGGAAGAAGTTGAGCCGCAGGAAAAAATAAAAGTTGTTCTTTTGCAGCCGGGAAAGATTGCAAAGGTAGCAGAGATTGATTCTTCTTACGAATCGTTTAAAGAAATTGTCGGCGGAGGAATTGATATGTATCAGCTTGACAGCAGAGTTGTTGTTCATAACCGTGACGGCAAGAACGACGGCTTGGATTATTGCCGAGCTATGCGTGATGAGAACGGACGAGTGCTTGACATTATTGCCGGCACCTGTTTCGTTTGCGGCACAGAGAATGATAACATATCAAGTCTTAACGAAGAAGAAATTTCAAAGACCTTGAAAGAATTTAAACTTCCCGAAAGATTTTATTCCGTCGGTGATGAAATCAATGCTGTTCGTTTCAATCCCGAAAAAGATTTAAGCAGATAAGGAGGTGATGAAAATGAAAGAGTACAAAGTTATTGTTATGCAGGTCAGAAATATTGATATGAAGGTTATGGCTCGCTCTGACAAGGAAGCGGAAAGAAAAGTCAAGGACATCGTCGAGAACACTGACCTGCTTACAAAGTGTATGGGCGACGAAGCTACGCTCATCAAAGCCTTCACCGAAGGTGAACACAACACGGTTACGTGTGATGCGGATTGTGAAAATTGTCCTATGGACGATTACGAGGAATGCCTCATAGACGAGATATATTAAAACAGCAAAATTGATGGCATTAGTATTAACAAGCAATGGATTTGTCCGGACAAATCCGCTTGTTTAGGGGGTAACCCCTAAAAGACCCCAATGAAAGGAGGAAATGCCAATGAGCACAGCAGCATCTGTATGTCTTTTTCTGCTCGCTATCACTTTTAATATTGCAGGAGCAGTTGCCGTTGCAATTTTTAAAAGGAAGGGATTGATACCGTGCGAAGTAGACCTATAAGATTTGAAGTTTGTTTCAATGAAAAAGAATATGAAAACCTTTGCAGACTTTGTAAGGAAACAAAATTGAATAAAGGAAGGCTCATTCGTCTTTTGCTTGAAGGCTATGTCCCGCCACAGGCTCCGCCTGTTGATTATAAAAAACTCATTCGTGAAGTCAGAGCAATCGGTAACAACATCAATCAGATTTTGTTTTATGTAAATGCAAACGGAATTTTAAATGTACCTGACTTAAATACAGAGCTGGTAAAATTAAGAGAAGTTGAAAAGTTCATCCGTGAACATTACGAAGCAAAGAGGTACTGAGTTGGCAACGGTTAGTCTTTGGAAAGTTGATAACAGGCTTGACCATGTGATTGACTATGCAGCAAACATTGAAAAGACTTCTCTTAAAGACAAGGAAGATTTAAAAGATGTACTTGATTATGCGACTAAGTCATCAAAGACAGAGAAGAAACTTTTTGTTAATGCTCTTAACTGCAGTCCCGCCTCTGCTTACGAACAGATGCAGGAAACAAAAAAAGAATACGGTAAGAAAAACGGTATATTGGCTTTTCACGGTTATCAATCTTTTGCACCGGGTGAAGTTACGCCCGAAGTAGCACACGAAATCGGAATGAAGTTTGCAGAGCAAATGTGGGGTGACAGCTTTGAAGTAGTTGTAGCCACACACCTTGATACCGATTGCTGTCATAATCATTTCGTCCTTAATTCCGTTTCATTTGTTGACGGAAAAAAGTATAACTCTTGTAAAGCAAACAACAGACGAATGAGAGAACTGTCTGACAATCTTTGCCGTGAGTACGGTCTGTCTGTGATTGAAAATCCCGGACCTTCAAAGCACATAAGCCGTTATGAGTATATGGAGGAAAAGGCCGGTAAGGTTACAAAGAATGTAATCTTCAGAAAAGATATTGATGAGTGTATTCTTCTCTCAGAAAATGAAAATGATTTTTTCAGAGAGATGAAGAAGCGAGGATATACTTTCGATTTCAGTCACAAGTATGTTACGCTGTCGCATCCGTTGTTTCCGAAAGCAAGACGATTGAGAAATCTCGGACAAGAGTACGAGCCCGACAGACTTGCCGAGCGTATCGAAGAAAACATACGAAGAAAAAAAGTTGAACTTCCCGAACAGGATAACACTGTTGAAGATTACCTTGAGGATTTGGACAATGAAAATTATCAGCAGGTCTATGTTCGTTTCATTACGGTTGTAAAGATTGTAAAGACAAGACCTGAAAGAAACAGAGAATTACAAAAGCGATTCTTTCAGGAGGTCAGAAAGCTTGACCGTCTGATTGAACAGCAAAATCTTTTGTGTGACAACGATATTGAAAGCTACGAGCAGTTAGAACAGTTCAGTTCTTCTCGTAAGGATGAATTGGCGGAGCTTACAAAGGCAAGAGATATTCTTCGTAACAAACTTAAAGTCGCAATAAGAAGCGGTGATGAAAAAGAAGAAAACGAAATCAGAGAACACATCTCCAATCTCTCCGTGATGATAAAAAAACTTCGGAGAGATATTGTTATTTGCGACAGAATTGAAAAACAAAAGCCTGTCATCGACGAGCGAATAGAGCAGGCTAAAGAATCTAACAGCAGGAAGGAGTTGATGAATTATGAACGCATCAGGTGATGCTGCCGAACAAATTGTGCGAATGACTTTGGAAGGAGTTCAGGTGGCTGCAAAGATTACGGGTGACAATGTTGAGCGTCTTGCCAACTTGCTTATTATCGCAATGAAGGATAATTCTAATACTTCAGTAGGTAAAGCTTCTCTTACAAAAATGCTTAAAACAAACAAGCCGATTAAGGTTTTTGAAATCAAAGACGAACACCTCAGAAAGTTTTGCGAGGAAGCAAAGCGTTACGGGGTTATGTATCATGTTCTCAAAGATAACAAAGCCAAAGACGGTAAGTGTGACATTATGGTAAGAGAAGAAGATACCGAAAAGGTCAACCGAATTTTTGAACGCTTCCGGCTCGGTACACCAAATCAGATGACAATACGAAAAGCGGTTAAGAAATCTATGGAAGGCAGACAGGATGTGCCCAACAGAAGTACACCCGGTCAGATGCCGACTAATGAATTTATTGAACGGCTTTTCAGCAAAAAGCAACAGCAACAAGAGAAGAGTTATTCTACGAACCCTTCTCAGGCGAGGACGGAAAAATCCCGTCTGTCCGAGCCTACTTCCGTGAGCAGAGGAGCTCAGGGTTACTCAAGGGACGAAAGTGATGCGGCTTTGCGACCTTCCATCAAAGGAAAGCTTAAACTTTACCGAGAGGAAATTGAAAGAGAAAAAGCAAACGAAAAGTCCGCAGCGAAGAAAAATTTACAAAGCAAAGCACCTACACATCCAAATCAAAAAAAGAAGAAAGGAAATAAAGAACATGTCAGAGGTTAACGAAAATTCAAACGAAACTTTTAACAAAGACGATTGGAAAAAGCAGAGGCAGGAAAGCAGAGCAAAGGCTTATGAACTGCTTGAAGAAGGCACAAAGAGTTTAACGGACACAGATAAGTTTAAAACTTATCTTGATGTTCAGAGCCGCTTTGACAGATACTCTGTAAGTAACGCAATCTTGGTTGCACATCAGATGCCCGAAGCTGCAAAGCTCGGTGACTCAAAGTATTGGCAGGAGCAGGGCGTATATATCAACAAGGGCGAAAAAGCAATTACAATCCTTGAGCCGGGTAAAGAATTTACAAGAGAGGACGGCACAACGGGAGTCAGCTACAATGCGAAGAAGGTCTTTGATATTACACAGACTAATTCCGAAGATACTCGCAGAAGCAGAAGGCTCCCCAACGAAAACATTCTCATTAAGATTCTTGTTAAGACTTCACCCGTTCCCGTCGAGATAAGAAGTGATTTGCCCGAAGGCATCCCTGCAATCTATGATTCAGAGAAAAATGAAATCCATATTATGCAGGGTATGACCGCTGAAGAAATTTTCAGAGCACTTTCAAAGGAAATCGCTCACGCAGGTATGGACAAGGGCGAATACAACCGTGAAGCAAATGAATTTACGGCAAGAGCTGTTTCCTACATCACTTGCAGAAGAATGGGCTTTGAGCCTGAAGGCTTTGAAAAGAATGAGAAGCTTTTTGAGGACAGAAGTGCCAAGGAAATCAGAAAAGAGCTTTCAAAAATCCGCAGCGAAGCCAACTCAATTATTACATCGATGGAAAAAACAATAGAGGCAAGAGCGAAAAACAGAGATGCGAGATAAGGGAGTGTTTGTATGAGGTCACGAAAGCGTGTAATAGCTCTGGACGACTTTGAACACAACCTTTTGATTAACGGCTTTAACGAATTTCGCAATATGCTTCTTGAAGAAGAAAAACCGACAGAAGATGTCGATGAATTACTGCTGAAAATAATTGATGCACCTCTTGAAAAAGATAAGAGGAGAAGCTACTATGAAGCAAGATAGGTTATCTAAAAACAACCTTATACTTTATGCCTGCGGTTTAATACCCGTTATATGGTTTGCTCTTTTAACGGCACCGTATATGGGTGAAGGTCTTGTAGGAATAATTGAAAATTTAAGTGTTGCATTTGCAAATCCTTTTAAAATATCCTTCTGTGAGGACAGTCTGAAAACTGTCCTCATTTTCATTGTGATATATGTTTTGGGTATCGGTATTTACATTTCAAGTGAAAGAAACTACCGCCACAGAGAGGAGCACGGCTCCGCTAAATGGGGCAAACCCGAAGTAATATCGAAGAAGTATATGGAAAAGAAGGATATATGTGCGAATAAGATTCTCACACAGAACACAGCTATCGGTCTTGACGGCAGAAAGCACAGAAGAAACTTAAACATATTATGTGTAGGTGGCTCAGGCTCCGGTAAGACCTTCCACTTTGCAAAGGTCAACATTGTAAACGCCAATACATCGTTTATCATTCTTGACCCGAAGGGTGAAATTCTCCGTGATACAGGTTATCTTTTAGAAGAAAAAGGATACAAGATAAAAATACTTGACCTTATCAATATGGAGAAAAGCGACTGCTATAACCCCTTTGTGTATATCAGGGATGATAACGATATACAGCGTCTTGTGACAAACATTTTCAAGAATACTACGCCTAAAGGCTCACAGGCACAAGACCCCTTTTGGGACCAAGCGGCAAGTCTGCTTCTCAAAGCTTTAATATCTATTCTGCACTATGAAGCACCACCCGAAGACCAAAACTTCCCGATGGTACTTGATATGATACGGCAGGGCGATGTCAGTGAGGATGATGAAACATTCAGAAGCCCTCTTGACAGATTATTTGATGAGCTTGAAAGCAATAAGCCGGGACACATTGCCGCAAGATATTACCGTTCTTACAGAAAGGGTGCAGGTAAAACGCTTAAATCAATTCAGATTACATTACTTGCAAGGCTTGAGAAGTTTGACCTTAACTCACTTGCTTCAATAACACAGAACGATGAAATGGAGCTTGACAAAATCGGTGAAGAGAAAACAGCAGTTTTCTGCCTTATTTCCGATAACGATATGAGCTTTAATTTCATTGTCGGTATGTTATATACTCAACTTTTTCAGCAGTTATATTATCAGGCTGATTTTGTTCACGGTGGCAGACTTCCAGTTCATGTCCACTTCATAATGGACGAGTTTGCCAATGTGGCGTTGCCTGATGATTTTGACAAGCTTTTGTCAACAATGCGTTCCCGTGAAATTTCTGTATCAATCATCATACAGAATATGGCACAGCTCAAAGCTCTTTTTGAGAAACAGTGGGAAAGCATAGTGGGTAACTGTGATGAATTCCTCTACCTCGGAGGTAACGAACAGAGTACCCACGAATATGTATCAAAACTCCTCGGAAAAGAAACTATTGATACAAATACCTACGGTCAGTCCAAAGGTAAAAATGGTAGTTACTCAACAAATTACCAGATGGCAGGACGAGAGCTTCTGACACCCGATGAGGTCAGAATGCTCGACAATAAATATGCACTTCTCTTTATCCGAGGAGAAAGACCAATTATGGATTTAAAATACAATATTTTAAAACATCCTAATGTTGACTTAACCGCCAACGGAAAAGCAGAGCCTTACGTTCACGGCTTCAATGACTATGTCTCAGGCGGTTTACGCTTCAGCCTTAAAAATGATGCTGAAGCAAAAGAGGAAGTAACGGAAGAAGAGGATTTCGTTATTTTATCAAATATTGAAGTTGAAGAAATTTTAAGAGAAATTTATAAGGAGGAAAAATCTAATGAAAAAAAGTAATTCAATCGTAAAATCATCCAAGTCACCCTTACAGGGTAATGTGAGAAAGGGATACAAGGCCTATGTAGGCATTATCCTTTGCATCACAATGTTCTGCTCTCTCGGTCTTACAGCCTTTGCGGCTGATGATCCCGTAGCCGTTGTTAATAACCTTTCAACCTTCATCTTCGGTCTTATCCGTGCTGTCGGTATGATTATTCTCGGCTTCGGTGTTGTTCAGGTTGGTCTCTCACTCAAGTCACACGACCCCTCACAGAGAGCAAACGGCTTCCTTACCGTTGCGGGTGGTATTATTATCACCTTTGCAAAGGAAATTCTTGACCTTATTACAGGTTAAGTAAAAAAATTATGTTACTTTTCGGGATTTACGTAACTATATGTATATAAGACAATTTTATATTTTTCGATGGTATTCGACATTAAACTCCTGTATAATCTTTATAAGACTCAACAGGAAAGGTAAGATGTATGATGTATAGTGAAAAAATTACAGTATGCTTTACCGGACACAGACTTCAAAAATTGCCTTTTGGTTTTAATGAAGAAGACCCCAAATGTATTAAAATGAAAAGAATGTTGTACAGGAAGATAGAAGATTTGATTGTAAATCACGGTGCTTCCCATTTCATTTCAGGCATGGCTATCGGAGTAGATATGATATGTGGTGAAATAGTGTTAGAACTAAAAAATGAACACCCACATATTACATTGGAATGTGCTATACCTTGCCGAAGTCAACCTGACAGATGGTCAAATGAGATGAAGGACAGATATTGCAGTATTGTAAATCAAAGTGACTGTAAAACAGTGCTTCAAGAACAATATACATCTGACTGTATGCACAAAAGAAATGAGTATATGGTAGAAAAATCTGAAATTGTTATTGCTGTTTGGGATGGTTCTAGTTCAGGCACCGGATACACAGTAAACGTTGCCAAAGAAAAAGGAAAAAAGATATATGTTTTAAATCCCGAAAAGTTATAAGCAGTTTGTGTTATGTTTTTATTAAAATCAATCAGCGGATGCTCATAGATGTCTGTGTTGTTGAAAACGAAATCATCGATATTACAAACAAAGAAAGAGGTAGTAAAAATGAATACGGTTGTTTTAATTGAGAATTTGAAACTTACAGAAGTGGAACTTGAACAAATGAATGCGAATAATGAACACGGTATAGTCTTCAGTTCGTTAGATGAAGACGGGTTTTTACCTGAAGAAATAGTGTTTGTAATTATTCAAATAGCTCAAAACATTGGTTACAGTGCTATCTATGATTCGTTAAAGTTTGTAGTTTCTAAAGTTATTAACTTGACTGAAAGTAAAATTAAAAACAATGATACTAAAATTGAATTTCAGTATAATGACAATAAGGCATCGTTCAGTTGCAATTTCACACTTGCTCAAGAACAAAAGAACGAAATCATTGAAGCGATTCTTGAAAAGATGTTAAATAATTAATTGTTGTTGGTGAGGTTTATGTTAACAGAAGAAGAAAAACTTAAAATATATGCAGAATTTAACAAAAGCCGTCATTGGGATTATACAGATGAATTGATATTTAATTTTCTGATGTCTGTTTACAAAGAAAGCAAACCGGAAGATATAATAAAATTGAAAAAAGATTTCTTCTTTGTGGAAAAAGATATATTAAAATGTATGCTTTCATTAGAAAAACTTGATATAAAGCCGCAGTATATGTCTTTGTATGCAAGAAGAATGAATTCGAAAATATTCAAAACTGAAAATCCTACAATTGTTTTTGATGAATTGTTGCAGTTTACCATTAAATCATTTTATTTGTTGGTGTTTTCTTTAGCTAATGACAGAAGTGATGAAAACTTCGAAAAGTGTTTCAAGAATTGTGTTATGTTATTAGAATTGCAAGGTAACAGACATGAATTAGCAACATATTCGTATGAAAAATTAGTTGAAATGTGCAAATATCCTAAAAATATTTTAGATCTGTCTATGGATGCTTATTGGGTAAGTTGGACTTTTATAGTTGCACATGAATTATACCATGTTTCTAATAATACGGCTGAATCATCCTATCAAGAAGAACTTGATTCAGACAAATATGCCTATACAGTGATAATTAATATGATTCAAGCTCAAAAGCAAGGCAAAACACCAAAGGATTTAGATGTCTTTCACGAATATTTGTATTTAGCTCCCTTAATGATGCTTGAATTTTTTAAACTCTTGGATTTTTATAATAATCTGTTTGGTAAAAAGGCTGAATACATTGATTATCCTTCGCCTGAACTACGACAGGAAAAACTTTTTGATATGTTTGATGAGTATATTCCTGACAGTTTTGATACAGTAGAGGGAAACGGAGTGTTTAATTGCTTTTTGGATGAGATTGATTTTATTAAAGAGCAGTTAAAACTAAAAAAAGAAAACGGTGAATTAGATAGAATAAGAGAAAATTGACAAGATGAGTCGGTTCTGATAAGGAACTGGCTCATTTTGCTTTGAAGGGAGGAATCCAATGGAATCAAGTAATTGGGTTGTCCAAAACCTGCAAAAAGCACTTGAAACTTGGAACGATAAATTAAGCGAAATATGGCTTTTAATAACACAGTCCCCGGAACAGTTCAAGGGCGGTGAAATATGGAATGTCATAACAGATATACACGGAGCATTACAGGCGATAGGTTATTCGCTTTTAGTGCTCTTTTTTGTTGTCGGTGTTATGAAAACCTGCGGCAGCTTTGCGGAAATGAAAAGACCTGAAATTGCTGTCAAAATGTTCATTCGTTTTATTCTTGCCAAAGCATCCATTGACTACGGACTTGAGCTGATGATGGCTCTCATTGATATAGTACAGGGTATTGTATCAAAAATAATGGCGGCATCGGGACTTAGTGCAGTAAGTCAGACGGTTTTGCCCGACAGTATAGTAACGGCCATTGAAGATTGCGGATTTTGGGAAAGCGTTCCCTTGTGGGCGGTAACTCTTATCGGCAGTCTTTTTATTACTGTACTGTCCTTCGTTATGATAATGACCGTGTACGGCAGATTTTTCAAAATTTATCTGTACACAGCCATCGCACCTGTTCCGCTTTCATCATTTGCAGGTGAGCCTTCCTCATCGGTTGGTAAGAGCTTTATCAAGTCATATACCGCCGTCTGTCTGGAAGGTGCAATTATCGTACTCGGCTGTATAATCTTCTCTCTGTTTGCAGATTCTCCGCCCGTAGTTGATGAAGCTGCGGCGGCTGTTAATCAGGTGTGGAGTTATGTAGGCGAGCTTATCTTTAACATGATTGTCCTTGTCGGCACAGTCAAAATGGCTGACCGTGTTGTTAAGGAAATGATGGGTTTATAACAAGAATATTTTACAAAAGAATTAGAACAACTGACACGAGAAATAAAAGTATTATCAATCTATATGTTATAGCAATAAACAAATCGATAATTTTAATGACTCCAATTAAGAAACTAGCCAATCGCTTGAATTTGGGAGGAATTTTATTTTTAGTTATTTTGTTTTCAATTTCATTAATTGTGTTTAATAATTGTTTTCGCATATTATTACCTCCTGTAATTTATCTTACAATACATAATATGCACATTAATCAAATTATTACACTAATTAAACAAAAAAATTAACTAACCAATTAAATTTTATCAATATACCATATATCTTCAATATGTCTTTGAAGTTTTGTAGATATTTTAATAGCGATTTCTAAAGAAGGATTAGATTGTCCGCTTTCATACCGCAAATATTGTTGTTCAGCAATATCTAGTTTTTTTGAAAACTCTCTTTTGGTAAGATAAAATTCTCCCATTCGTATAGTTTTTAAATTGTTCTTGAGCATTATATAATCACCTGCTATAAAAGATTAACCAAATTGTATTCTAATATATTTTGTGAGAAATATCCGTCTAATTATAGCACCTAAAAATTAAGGAGATGATTTTTTGGAAGTAAAGATAAACCGTGAAATCGGTGACTATACCGAAAGTGTCTACTTCGGTCTGTCACTTCGTCAATTTATCTTTTCCATTCTTGCCTGCGGTGTTGCCGTAGGCTTGTACTTTTTACTCAAACCTTTATTCGGTATAGAAACCTTGAGCTGGGTGTGCATCTTGGGTGCGGCACCCTTTGCGGCAATAGGCTTTTTCAGTTGGCACGGTATGACAGCAGAAAAGGCTTTCTTTGCTTACCTTCGCTCTGAAATCCTTATGCCGAATGAACTTAAATTCAAATCAATAAACCTTTATGACGAAATAGAAAGGAGTGATAAGGATGTTCGACTTACTCGGAAAGCTGAAAAGCCTCGTAGGAATAAGCGATAATTTCGGTGACGGTATGGCTGTTCCAAAGTCTGTGCAGGATGCAATAGACATAAGAGCAGTTTATCCCGACGGCATTTTCCTTGTCGGTAAAGACAGATTTTCAAAGGTCTTTAAGTTTACCGATATTAACTATGCCGTAGCAAGTAAAGAAGATAAAGAAACAGACTTTTTTAAGTACAGTGATATTCTTAATTCTCTTGAAAACGGCGTTTCAAGTCAGCTTACAATCATCAACAGAAGAATAAAGAGTGAAGAGCTTAATAATCTTCTGCTTACTGAAAAACAGAATGACGGTAAAGATGTGTTTCGCCGTGAAATCAATGAAATGCTCACAGGTCTTGCTAACAGTACAAGTGCCATTGTTCAGGATAAGTACATTACCCTGACAGTTCAGAAGAAAACAGTTGAAGAAGCAAGAGCACACTTTAACCGTGCCGGTACTGATTTGATTGCCCATTTCTCACGAATAGGCTCAAAGTGCAGAGAGCTTGAGCTGACAGAAAGACTTCGTATTATTCACGATTTCTGCCGACCTGATGACGATACAGATTATCAGTTTGACCTTCGTGACACAATGCGAAAGGGTGAAAGCTTCAAGGACTATATATCTCCCGACAGCTTTGAGTTTAAGGGCGATTATTTCAAGGTCGGAGATAAATTTGCCCGTGTGCTTTTTGTCAGAGGTTATGCCTCTTATGTCAAGGATGAAATTATCCGTGTAATTACAGATTCCTGTAAGAATATGATTTTTAACTTTGACATTGTACCCGTGTCAACTCAGGAAGCACAGAAGTTTGTAGAAAAGCAGGCACTCGGTATTGAAACAAATATAGCAAACTATCAGAGAAAACAAAACGCAAACAACAACTTTTCTGCAATCATTCCTTACGATATGGAGCAGCAGAGAAAGGAAATCCGTGAGTTCTTGGATGATATTATGACCCGTGACCAAAAGATGTTTAAGGTTGTAATGACCATTATGCACACGGCTGACACTCTCGAACAGCTTAACACCGATACTGAAACTATTGTAGCTGCAGGCGGTAATACCTGTCAGATTGGCACTTTAAGATTTCAGCAGTTGGAAGGCTTTAACGCAACGCTTCCCATAGGCACGAATAAGATCCTCGCAAGGCGTACTCTTACAACGGAAAGCCTTGCTGTTTTTATGCCCTTTAAGGTGCAGGAAATTCAGCATAAGGGCGGTGTTTGTCAGGGTGTCAATGTGATTTCCAAAAACCTTATCGTTGTCAACCGTAAGGAGCTTCTTAACGGTAACTGCATTATTCTCGGTGTTTCGGGTAGTGGTAAATCCTTTACGGGTAAGGAAGAAGTATCAACACTTCACCTTACTACCGATGCCGATATTATCATCATCGACCCGGAAAGAGAATACAAGGCTTTAGTAGAAGCATTAGGCGGTCAGGTCGTTCAGCTTTCGGCAACGAGCAAAAATCACATTAACTGTCTTGATATTAACCAAGACTATGCAGACGGTGACAATCCCATAGCTCTTAAATCAGAGTTTATTATGTCGCTGTTTGAACAGATTATAGGTACGGACAAGATTGACGGTAAGCAGAAGTCAATTATTGACCGTTGCCTTACAAATGTTTATCGCAACTATATCAAGAGAAAGTACAAGGGCAAACCGCCCACACTTCTTGACTTGGTTGCAAACCTTAAAGAACAGCCCGAAGATGAGGCTCAGGAGCTTGCACTTAATATGGAGCTTTTCACAACAGGCTCACATAATACCTTTGCAAAGCAGACAAATGTAAACAGTGAAAACAGACTTCTTTGCTATGACATTCACGACCTCGGTACACATCTTATGCCTATCGGTATGTTGGTTGTTCTTGACAGTATTCTCAACCGTATTACAAAGAACAGAGCAGAGGGCAGAGAAACATACATCTTCATAGATGAAATCTATCTTCTGTTCCGTCATCAGTACACGGCTGATTTCCTTTTCACTCTTTGGAAGCGAGTAAGAAAGTACGGTGCTTTCTGTACGGGTATCACACAGAATGTGGATGATATGATGCAGAGCCATACTGCAAGAACAATGCTTGCTAACTCAGAGTTCATTATTATGCTCAACCAAGGCAGTACGGACAGAGATGACCTTGCTAATCTTTTACAGATTAGCGATGACCAGATGAAGCACATCACAAATGTTGATGCAGGTCACGGTCTTGTTAAGGTAGGCTCTGACCTTGTACCCTTTGAGCGTAAATTCCCTAAAAACACACAGCTCTATAAGTTGATGACAACTAAAATGGGCGAATAGTTGTAAGCACATAAAGTTTGTGCTATACTAAATCTAAAGAAATATTTTAAAGAAATGAGGTATTTATATTATGTACGAAATCAAAAATTTCACAAATAACGACGATGTTAATATTCTTGTTGAAAAAGGTCCCTTTACTGTTATTGAATACAAGAGGGATTTGAGTGTTACACCGTCAACTGCAATGGCCGCTTACTACTGTAACGAGATGAATGTCCGTAAAAGACAGGTAGTATGCGACCTTTCAAAAGCAAACGGCATTACTTGTCAGTCAGGTGCTATGCAGTGGTCAGCAGGTAATGTCAATGCCACAACGGGCATCAAGGGTGTCGGTGATTTCTTCGGTAAGGCTATGCGTGGCAAGGTAACAGGTGAGAGTGCAATCAAGCCCGAATATACAGGTGACGGTACACTTGTCCTTGAACCTACCTATAAGCACATTATTCTCCTTGATACCGCAGATTGGAACGGCTCTGTTGTTCTTGATGACGGTCTTTTCCTTGCTTGCGATTCAGCTCTCAAGCAGAAGGCAGTAATGCGTTCCAATATTTCCTCGGCGGCTCTTGGCGGAGAAGGTCTTTTCAACCTCAGTCTTAACGGCAACGGTATCTGCTGTATCGAATCAAGATGTCCGCAGAATGAGCTTATTGAAATCGAGCTTAAGAACGATGTTCTCAAGGTTGATGGCAATTTGGCTATTGCTTGGAGCAGTTCACTTGACTTTACCGTCGAGCGTTCAGGCAAGACACTTATCGGCTCTGCGGCTTCGGGAGAAGGTCTTGTAAATGTTTACCGTGGTACGGGTAAGGTTCTTCTTGCCCCCGTAAGCAAACTTCCTTTTGAAACAATCTGACAACAAAATCTCACTAACCCGTCGGTTAATTCCGACGGGTATTTCTTTTAAGGAGGCTTTTTATGGCTGAAAAAAAGATAAAAACCCGTGAGGTAGTTGAAAAGGTCAAAGAAGCGGCTACACAAACGCCAAATGCACAGAGTAGAAAATCATCCTTGACTAAATCTGCCGTATCAAAGGCAAAGACTAAAACCGAGGAAGAAGCAGAAAGGCAAGATGCTTCAAAGGATGATAACCCTTCACCCGAACAGTATGCAACAGACAAGGTGACAGAAACGGGTAAAAATGCGGCTGAAAATCTTGTAAGCGGTACGGCAACTGTTACAAAAAAGGTTGCCCGTAAGGTGAGGAACAGCCGCAGAGCAAAAAAAGAAGCATCTGCTGACGGAGAAAATCCCACAACAGAGGATATTCCTGAACAGCCACAGATTGAAGCGACCAAACATGAGCCTCAAAGGCTGGAACAGAAAAGTTCTGCCAATAAGGAAAAGCCTACTGCTGAAGCTCCTAAAGCTGAAACAAAAGAGTCCGTTACTGATAAAAAGCAACAGACAAAATCTAAAGCAAAAACTGTTAATGAGGATAAACCCAAAGAAAGGTCTAATCCCCGTACCCGTAAGCAGTCTGCACCAAAGCAGAAAGCAAAGCGTGAGATACGCAATGTCCGTTCAGGTGACAAGACAATTAAATCCGCTGATGCAGGAATAAAGCAGAGTGCGAGAAGTCTTGAAAACACATCAAGGCAGATTAAGACTGCACAGAAAGGTACAGAAGCCGCAAAGAAAAGTGCTGAGGTCACTGCAAAGGCGGCTAAAAAGGCTGAAAATGGGGAAGCAGTCGAAGAAAAGAAAGCTGACGATAAGGCAGAAGGAAAAGTTATAAAGAGCAAAGAAAAGAAGGTAAGTACACCAAAGGAGAAGTTTAAAAACACGATTCCTGTACATAGAAGAATTGCCACAAAGCTTATTTTTGCATTTATGATTCCTGTGGCTTGTATTGTAGTATTGGGTATTGTATCTTACAACAAGGCAGCAAGTGCTATTGAAGATAACTATCGTAGTTCGGCAACACAGACTGTTAATATGATGGACAGATACATTACAACAGCTATGGAAAATGTTCAGGCTGACTTTAGAGATAATCTTGTAAATGATGAATTTAAAGGATTATTTAACGGAAATTTCGCAACAGATGCTGTAAAAGAGAGCTCCCTCAGAAGAGAGTGGAATACAACCTTACTTAGAATGCCTACATCAGATAAAGTATACTCCAATGTGTACGTATTGTACGATAAAGGTGATATCTGCATTGCTTCTACACTGGTAAGCAAAGATGGTCTTTATACAGAGTATAAGGGTACAGAACAGGGAAGTCGGGTGGCAGTTGGTAAATTCACAAACTTTTGGTTTGGTAATGATGCAAGAATCGATGCTTCAATCGGAACAGATTCTTCTAAATATGCGATCCGTTATGCAAAATATTTGACAAATAAGAGTGTTATTATAGCAGATATTTCCTATGATTACATTATGGAGATTCTGAACACTCTTGATGCCGGTGAAGGCAGTTATGTTGGTCTTGTAACAAATATGGACGGACAGGAAGTTTTAGGTGACTTATACGCAATACCTGAAACACCGGTTTTCGTTGGAAGCGATTTCTATGTGGAAGCTATGGAAGCAGAAGAAGAAAGCGGTTCCAAAGAAGTTACATACAATGGTGAGGATTATTTATTTATTTATTCAAAACTTCCTAGTGAAGATGCAGCAATTTGTGCATTGGTATTAAACGATACAATTACTGCACAGGCTTCTGAAATTGGAAAGATTACAGTTGTCGTGGTTATTCTTGCAGTTATCGTTGCATTGGCATTAGGCATTCTCTTTGCAAGTAACATGAGCGGTGCAATCGGATATATGTGCTATAAATTACAGAAGGTTGCCGGTGGTGACTTGACAGT
>CALCHE010000042.1 GCA_937901145.1 uncultured Clostridia bacterium | reverse complement strand
TGAGACTTATACTAGAAATACTCTAGATTTAAGCGCAATTCCAGTAGTTAAAAAGTTATCTCATTTACCAATAATAATAGATCCAAGTCATGCGGCAGGATATTGGTATTTAGTTGAGCCACTAGCTAAGGCAGCAATTGCAGCAGGTGCAGATGGGCTTATGATAGAGGTTCATAATAATCCTCAATATGCATTAAGTGATGGTCAACAATCATTAAAGCCAGAGTTATTTGATGATATAATGAAGAAGGTAAAAGCTTTAGCAGAAATAGAAGGTAAGGTATTATAATTAATATATTTTTAAATTATTGAGTATTAATTATGTAAAAGGTGATATATGAGAATAGTTATTATAGGGCTTGGTGTTATTGGTGGGTCTTATGCCATGGCACTTAAAGAGGCTGGTTATAAGTCAGTTTATGGGGTAGATAAAAATAAAGAAACTCTTAAAAAGGCAAAGAGTATAGGTATTATTAAAGATGGATATGAAAATGAGAATGAGGGCGTTAATTACGGAAAGCCTGATTTTCTCGTTTCTTCGAAATGCTGTTATTACCTTAAAGAAAAGCCCTGTGATGATTGGGCGAAAGAACATAATTCAGTCCCTTTTTTAGGACTTATGGCATCCGAAGGCGGCAGGAGAGCGAAAGCCTTAATGCTCCACGGCTGTAACTACTTCGGAGAGTCTACTATAAGGTCTGCGCCGTTTGCTATTTTCAGCAGACAGGATATTCTTCGTCTTGCATTGGAAATGGACAAATGGTATAGAGAACAGTTTGCTATTGAGTCACTGGATGGATATTATCGGGATTTCAATGCGGAATACGGTTGGCATTATATCGAAAGTATAATTCCCGAGATTTACGGTGAAATAGCAGAGGACAGTGAAGGTAAATTATATACAACAAAGGCGCAGCGTACCGGGTGCGATATATGCGGTTTCGGTGTGCATATGGAACAAAGGCCGCACCGTTTTGACCGTCTTAAGGAGCGTAACGAGAGAGCGTGGCAGTATTGGATGTTCGAGTGTTGTACAGATGATGAGGGCAGAAAATACGGCTGGGGTAAGGTGCTCGATTATGTCGGTGTTCCTTTTGAGTGGGAAAACGGCTGTATGGTTAATAAAGGCGGTCAGTTAAGTTTATTTTAGGAGGACGAAATGGAACTATTTGTAGATAACTTTGCCGGTGGCGGTGGAGCTTCAACAGGTATAGAGTATGCCATCGGCAGAAGTGTTGATATAGCAATAAATCACGATAAAGAGGCTATTGCTATGCATAAAGCAAATCATCCGAACACAAAGCACTTCTGTGAGGATGTGTGGGAAGTAGAGCCGAAGAGTGCTTGTGAAGGTAATCCTGTCGCACTTGCCTGGTTTTCTCCCGATTGTACTCACTTTTCGAGAGCTAAAGGCGGAAAGCCTGTTGATAAAAATATAAGAGGTCTTGCTTGGGTAACAGTCAGGTGGGCTCACGATGTCAGACCGAGAGTGATAATGCTTGAAAATGTCCCTGAAATTCAATCCTGGGGACCTCTCGGAGAAGATAACAAGCCGATTAAGGAAAGAGCAGGGGAAACCTTTGAGGGCTTTCTTTTGGCACTTACAAAAGGAATACCGAAGAATCATCCCGCTTTCAGAGAAATGTGTTCAGTTTTGAATATAGCTGAAGACTGCAAGATGGCACAGACACTTTCCGAAGGTCTTGGCTATGACCTTGAATACAGAGTGTTAAAGTCATGTGATTACGGTGCACCTACCACAAGAACGAGAATATATATCATAGCCCGTTCTGATGGTAAAAAGATTATATGGCCCGAAGCTACGCATGCACCGAAAGACACTCTAGAGGTTGCTATCGGTGAAAAGAAACCGTACCGCACCGCAGCGGAATGCATCGACTGGAGTATTCCTGCACAGAGCATTTTTGAAAGAGAAAAGCCTTTAGCGGAAAATACCCTTCGTCGTATTGCAAGAGGCATAAAGAAATTTGTTATTGATAATCCTAAACCGTTTATCGTTACGGTTAACCATACAGGTAATAATTTCAGAGGTCAGAGCATTGATGAACCGTTAAAAACAGTTACGGCAAAGCACGGCTATGGAATAGTTACGCCTACCATTATGAGTAACTGTACAGGAAATATCGGTGCAGGTGCGGACGAACCTCTTCCAACTGTTACAACAGGTAATAAGAATTATCTTGTTGCACCTACTGTAACAGCTATAGGACATCAAAGCTCTGCAAGTTCAAGAACGAGACCTGCCGATGAGCCTTTATCAACAATTGTAAGCAAAAATGAGCATCTTCTTATTGCACCTTCTATCGTTCCTGTAGGCTATGGTGAAAGGGAAAATCAGGAACCGAGAGTGAACAGTGTTGAGGAACCATTGGGAACGGTAGTAGGTAGCACAAAGCATTATCTTTCAACACCTATTCTAACTAAGTTCAATCAGAATAGTAAAGGTCAAGAAATAGACCGACCCATTGATACGGTAATGGCAGGTGCGACACGGTTCGGTCTTGTTGCTCCTACACTTATTCAGTACCATTCAGAACAGACCGAGGGCGAAGTGAGAGGACAGGAGTTATCAGAACCGCTTATGACAATTGATACAGCTCCACGTTATGCTCTTTCTGTTGCTCACATTATGAAAAACTACGGCGGTAATTATGAGGGCGCAGGGAGTAAGGCAGATGCACCGCTTGACACAGTAACAGCTAAAGACCATAACAGCCTTGTTACAGCTCATATACTCACCCTTCGTAATAATATGGACGGTCAGAATGTGGACGAGCCTCTTACAACGGTAGCTTGCAGCGGAGCCCATCACGCTGAGGTGCAGTCTTTTCTTGTTAAGTATTTTTCAACAGGCGATGCAAAGAGTGTAGATGAGCCGCTTGACACAATTACTACAAAAGATAGATTTGCTCTTGTGAAAATATGCGGTGAAGATTATATCATCAGCGATATAAAAATGCGTATGCTTCAACCGAGAGAGCTTTTTAATGCTCAGGGATTTCCTGAAGATTACATAATTGATTTTGAGGTGGGCGGAAAGGCTTATCCGAAGACACAGCAGGTCGCAAAGTGCGGTAATGCAGTTACACCGCCTGTCGCTACAGCTTTGGTCAGAGCCAATCTGCCGGAATACTGTGAAAGGAAGGCGGTATGAAAATGAGTAAAGCGGTATTAATGTCGATACAGCCGAAATGGTGTGAGCTAATCGCATCGGGCAAAAAGACCGTTGAGGTCAGAAAAAGCAAGCCGAAACTGGATGTGCCGTTCAAGGTGTATATCTACTGCACGAAAGCAAAAGAAAAATTGCTTGATGTATTAAAAGAAGGCGACAGAACTTACGGCGGTGAGACATATCACGGAGAAACGCAGTTCATTAAGAGTGAAGAAGGCTCCGCTTGTGATATGTATGGCAAGCGACAGAAAGTCATAGGTGAGTTTATCTGTGATAAGTTTATTCCTATTGCTTATGAAAACGGTGTTTATTACACAACAGAACAATGCGGCCGTGCTTATATGACAGTTGAAGAAGCTAAAAAGTACGGAAAAGGTAAGCCTCTTTACGGTTGGCACATTTCCGACCTCATAATCTACGACAAGCCGAAAGAGCTGAGTGAGTTTGTCAAATATGAAAAGTGTCCGTATGCAGGTGCGGTTGATTGTTCAAAATGCAGCGAACATCACTGTCTGAAAAGACCGCCACAGTCCTGGTGTTATGTGGAGGAGGTATAAAAATGCTGTTCATCGCAAAAGGAAATGTTCAATTAGGTCAAACAAAAACCGACGAAGACGGAAATGTTATCAGTCATACCGATGCGACCTTCAGCACGGATGAAAACGGTAGCTGTGTCGCTGTCGGTGAGGTTGACGAAGATGCTCCTGAGCTGAAGCTTTCAATAGACCACATATACGGCGATTTTGCTGCTGCAGAATATCTCGGTGAAATTCTCGAAAAATTAAATCCGCAGAGACAAATCAACCTTCCCGATTTCAAAGGTATTGTTAAAACAGCACTCAAAAACGGTGCCGATTTCTGTGATTACTGCTCAAACCCTATTTGTTGCACAGATTGTATTGTGAATGAGTGGATGAATGAAGAAATGAGGGCAGACGGATGAATACAATAACACGGGAACAGTATGAAGATATTGAAGATGCACGTCAGTTCGGTACACGGGAAGAGTTTCACCATCTTCTTGAAAAATACACGGGTATAGAAGCAAGACCATACACAGCATATCAATATTTCGACGGCGCCGACAATTATGTCGGTGACAGTAACGAGGATACTGTGAAAGAAATACTTGACAGAGCTTATATAAGGGTAAAGGAGTAAACAATGGAATACATAGAACTTGAAAAAGCCCTGCATATCGTGGATGTAATTTCATCCGATGAGGGCATAAGAAGAAAATGCAAGGCTATCAGAAAGAGGCTGAAGGAGCTGCCTGTGGTGGAGGTGAAGCACGGTAAGTGGAAACTTGGCTCTGAAGTCTACCGTATGTTTGATGATGTTGACGAAGAATTTTATGTTGAATGTCCGTTTTGTAACAGAAGATACTGGATACCTTTTGAGTTTGAGGAAGAAAAAATGCTTGAATATGCAGAAAATGAGTATCCGTATTGTCACTGCGGTGCGAAGATGGACGGGAAAGAAGGTGCAGGAAAATGATACATGAATTAAAGTGTTTACCAAATTATTTTGCAGAGGTGATTTCAGGCAGGAAAACTTTTGAAATAAGAATGGCTGACAGACCATTTAATGAGGGCGATATGCTTGCTTTAAATGAATTCGATGCAGAAGCGGAGTGTTATACAGGAAACAGCTGTCTTGTATATGTCGACTACATATTAAATGATGCTTTGTACTGCAAAAAAGGATTTGTTGTTATGAGCATAAAGCCTTGTAGGGTGCATAAAGCAACCACACCAATTGATGTTAGAACGTATGAGCCCAATTATGCGGTGCCGTATGCGACGAAGGCAGGTGAAGGTAAATGAACGCAGGAAAAGCGTTAGCTATAGTAAAACAAATCAACAGTGACAAATACACTGATGAAGAAAAAGCAATGGCAATTCATATAGCAATGAACATGGCGACTTTAATGTGTGTAACCAAATTAGAACTTATTGAAGTAATAAAGTGGATTTGGCATATGGCTTATGAATTTGTTGAGGAGAAAGAAGTTGCAGAGGAATGACAGATAACGAGATTATAAAGGATTGCAAGAGTTGTTTGCACTATGAAGCCTGTAAAGGTACATACTATTCAGCAAAAGGTGATGAAGATATTTTACACGAATTCGAGGGTGAAATGTATGGACATAGTGGTTGCGAGAATTTTGAAGATAAAGACCTCATCAACCGCCAAAAGGCAGAGCTTGAGAGGTTAAATAACCTTAAAAGGTTTGAAAAATTCATTGATGAAAGAATACACACAGATAAGGTTAGGGGCTTAAGTTGGGAGTTTGAAACAAAAGAGGCCAGAGATAAAGCTTTTGAAAAAGAACTTGAAAAACTGTTTGATATTACAACTGCAAGAGCCGAAGCGGTCAAAGATTTTGCGGAGGTAGTGAAAATAAAAACACTTGCGATGGTTCACTCGCCGGGAATTCTTACTACGGCTGACTACATTAAGTGTATCGATGACATCGTAAAAGAATGGGTGGGTGAGAACAATGACAGACAGAGAAAGGTTAATTGAGTTGCTTGACAAAAGTTTTGAGTATCAATACGAGAACAATTTAGTTATAAGTGCAGAACAAACTGCTGACTTTCTTCTTTCAAACGGTTGGAGAAGACTGCCTTGTAAGGTGGGTGTACTTATTGGAAAGACTGCCGTAAAGGTATAAGAGCCTGGGCAAAAATTGAGAAAGAAGGTGTAGAGTGATGTATGCGGGATATTCTGACGATATAACATGGTGCTTTAAATGGGAATGCAAGGATATGAGATGTCACAGGAATCCGAATCACATCAGACCTTTTGCACCGGTAACAAAAACCTTCAGCTTTGCAGAGCTTGAAGGTACAGATTATTGCAGGAAGAAAAGGAGTGATAAGAAATGAAAGGACCCAGATACAAACTGAAAGACGTCGGGGCATATAACTTCCACAAGATTACAATACCGCAGAGTTTCAGTGATAATCCACCGAAGCCCGGGAAGATCGTAGAGAAAATGCTGAATTTTTTCCGTACAAGTGAGCTGGAGGATATTATCGTTGATGAGAGTTACTGTCTCATAGACGGATACTGCAGTTATCTCATAGCAGAGGTAGTCACTCCTGCTTACGTGAAAATAAAGATGATAGTTATGTCGAAGAGGAGGAGAATCGGTAAAGATGGAAAATAACGATAATTTCGGATTTGCAGAGAGATTGTTGGACTCTGCATATAAAGACGGTGGAAAGGATTTTGCAAAGTTTCTTATCGATAAATCAATGCACGGTGTGATACCTATTGATGCAATACCTAATCTTGTAAAAGAATGGGCAGGTGAGAACAATGGCTGATTTCCAGAGAGAAAAGCTGATTGAAATAATCGGAAAGCCGATAAATATGTTAGGTAGCGACGACCTATTCGGAGCAATTGCCGACCATCTGCTTAAAAACGGCGTAATCGTACCGCCTGTCAAGGTGGGCGATACAGTGTATTTTGATAATACAGGGTATCACGACTCGGCAGAAATAGACGGAATACATATTGACGAAAACGGCATTGCGTTTTCTTGGGTGCAGTATGATGTCGGAGTAGATATAACAGAGCTGTGGGACGAGGGCGAATTTGATATTGAAGAAATCGGCAAGACCGTATTTCTCACTCTTGAAGAAGCAGAAAAAGCACTTGCGGAAAGAGAGGGTAAATAATGAACTGTACAGCCACAAATAAAACCTTCCGCAGACAAAGACTTCACGATGAGGGCATGAAGACAGCCATCCGTAAGTGT
>CALCHE010000041.1 GCA_937901145.1 uncultured Clostridia bacterium | reverse complement strand
CTTTACTCCTGTCTGACAGTTACATCCCATTGAGAAAGGTCACCTTTTATGTATTTCATATTAAGTTCCCCTTCGTTAATCTCCACTTTCGCCAGAACATCCGAAAGAACCAACGGAAATGTTATATGGCTTTTCTTCGGAGAAAAGCTAAGCTTTTTGTTTTCATAATCGACAGACATACCCGAAGATGCAATAAGTGTACTCCAGCTCGACATCGGTCTGGTATAGTGATGACCACACTCCCAATGATCCCAGAAATGACCTAATCTTAACTGATTGTTATGTATAGAGCCAACTACAGAATCAGCAATTTCACTCTTACCCACAGAAAGTGCAAGAGCAGAAAAAACATAGCCTATACCTGTCCATACAGCTTCCGCCTGACAGTTTTTGTATGTATGAATTGTAGTTTTTCTGTTTTCGGGAACAGTAGCATTTACGAGTCCCTGTTCCTTATCGAAATTATTACGGAAGATAAATTCAAGCACTTCGCCTATTCTCTCATCTGAGATATTTCCGTCAAGTCCTGTCATTCTGATAAACCACTCACCGTCAAACTGATCCGTCATAAGTGATTCATCTGTCTCTTTTCCGTTAACCCAAAGGTTATAATATTCACCGTTCCACAGTTTTTCATCGAGGCTTTTTTTGCCCTTTCCGAGAAGCCTTTCCCAATTTTTAAGGCGTGCATTATCCCCTACTCTTTCTGCAATAACAACCGATGCTTTAAGTGCTGCCAGCCAAAGAACAGAAATATATGCTGATACACCCGAAAAATTCCAGGCATCGTAGGTGTTACGCTTCGTATCATAATCAGGAAGTCCGTCGCCGTCTTTATCAAGCTTTTCAATGGAATCCATCGCTCTTTTAACATTATCCCAGAGTGATAAAAGGTAATCCTTGTCTCCGGTAAAAAGATAGTCGCGAAGCACCATCAGTACGAACTGCATATTCATATCTACACGGTCAAAACCCTTATCCGTCTGTTTCATATCCGGCTTAAAAAGATGATGTACTCTGCCATCCTCGCGCTGAAACTCAGCACCCATTTTCATCTGCTTTTTCTGCAAATCGGGAAAAAGGCTCACAAGTGAATAGGATGCATGATAAGTAATATCTGTGGTATGAAGGCCGCAGAATCCGAGACCTTCCCATAAGCCGAATTTTCCGTTTTTAAGGTATACTGAACTCTTTATCAAAGGTGAAAGATGAGACGACCATGCGTCGGGATAAATTGACGGTAAATCCGTAGAATAAAGAATATCGGCAAACTCTGTTGCAGAGTTGAAAACACTGTCATAATTATCCAAAAGGAATCTGTTTGCTTCGAGAGAGCTATTGTAAAGATTCTCATAGTAGTGACCGAGCTTTTCGCCCTTTTTATCGAAACTGTTGGGAAAATACCAACTAAGAACAAAGCGTATATTTTTCTTTTCGTAAGGCTTCAGATTAACTGCAGAGCAGAGCGCACAGGATCCGAAATTCTTTCTGATTTTATGAAGCTGTCTGAGACAGCAGAAAAGAAAAGAGATTTTATCTTCCTTCGCAGAAAGAAAGTCGGGCTTACAGTATCTGATTCGGCCAAGCAGAGAAGTTGCAAAGGGATATTTCAGATATTCTTTGCACAGAGAATCAAGCTTTGCATTAGTGAGCAGAGGAAAATTCAAAGGTATAGTCTTTGGCTTTGTACCCGCATCACTGTCAGGCAGACTTCCCGTTTCTCTGAATCCAAACAGGACAGATTCCTGTGATACGCCAAACTGTGATTCAGCAATATATTCTCTCATAAACCGATAATAATCGGCAGTGATATATGACTTTTTACCGTCACCACTGACAGAAAGACAAACATCGCCGCAAGAGGGTGATTTAGTAAGCTTATCCGGCTGTATATGTACCCCTATACCGTCTCCTACTTTATGAAGTGAATTCTTATTCCCCTCTTTTTTGTTAGCAAAATTAGGTTCAAGTGAACCGAGAAGACTTATACTAAGCTCACTTTCCGTAGGATTCTCAACTGTAAAATCCATATAAAAACCGGGTGTAGATGAAACGTCACTATTATGAGGAACAAAAGGAGATACAGCCTTCAGCTTAAGTTTACAGTGCAATTCGCTGTCAACATAATTCAGATCACAGACAGGAAACCTTCCATCAAATACAATTTTTTCAACAGGCTTATTCCAGGCAAACATACGGTAGGAAAAATCATCTGCATCCGTTTTCATACCGAGCTTACGGACGACCGGCTTCCCACCATCCTTTTTCTCTCTCACCCAAAAGGACAGCGCGCCTGTACTGCCTTCACCGTCATCAACCTTACTTTCACAGCAGCTTTCGGTAATTCTGGGCTGATTTGCAACGAGCCAATAGTGAAACTCACCGTCAGGCATAAGCTCGACACTACCTGCACCGATACCGCCCAAAGCTATGCCACTGGAATGTGTTTTTGCTGAAATAATCTTTGGCATAAATACATCCGCCTTTTCAAATAAACTTCTGACACTTATGTTACCATATAGACAAAAGGTAGTCAACTATTATATTTTAGATTTGATGTTAGAAATCAATGCGAAATTGATTTTAGTCGCTTAAATAATTAATGAAGTTTTTCTATGTGTATACCTTTATTTTGCTACTGCACCGATAAACGATGGGGATGATTTCGGGTATATAAAATACAAATTAAAACATAAGCACTAAAAAGAAATGACATCTTATGGCTTGCGGTATCAAAAGTGGAGTTGCCTGAAAAATAAAATAAACATCCACCCGCCCAGCGGGTGGTTTTTCACATGCGGGCATAGCCCTC
>CALCHE010000040.1 GCA_937901145.1 uncultured Clostridia bacterium | reverse complement strand
CAATATTATCATAAATACTCATCGGAAACGGATTGGGCTTCTGAAATACCATACCCACATCGCGGCGAAGCTCATTTACATCCACATCTTTATCAAAAATGTTTTTGCCTTTATATGAAACATCACCTTGAATTTTCACAGAAGGTATAAGGTCATTCATACGGTTCAGAGTTTTAAGAAATGTTGATTTACCGCATCCTGAAGGACCTATCAAGGCTGTAATGCTTTTTTCGGGAATTGATATATTTATGTTCTTTAAAGCCTGATTTTCGCCATACCATAAGCATAAATCCTTGGCTGTCATTATTTCACTCATACGCTTCTCCTTTTAGCAAAATGTTTTCCTACCATTGTGGCAGATAAGTTTATAAGCAATGTTAAAATCATAAGAATTGCTGCAATAGCAAAGGCAACACCAAATTCGCCTTCCTCTTTTGCATATACATAAAGTGCTACGGTCAAGGTTGCACCGGGACTTGTAAGACCTTCAAAAATACCGTTAAGAGCGTGGGCAAAGCCAGCCGTAAAAAGGAGTGCCGCTGATTCGCCAAGAATTCTTCCTACAGAAAGGATACAACCTGTTACAACACCGTCTACGCAACCCGGTAATACTACTGTGCGAATCACACGCCATTGTCCCGCACCAAGACCGAAGGCACCTTCACGGTAGCTTTGCGGAACAGTTTTAAGGCTTTCCTGAGTTGTACGCATTACGGTCGGTAAGTTCATAATAACGAGTGTCAAAGCACCTGCAAGAAGGCTTGTTCCGACGTTGTTTGAAAAAAGAAGCATACCGACAAGACCGTAAATAATTGACGGAATGCCTGAAAGAGTTTCTGCCGCATATTCAATCATTGCAACCAACTTTTTATTTTTTGCGTATTCCGTAAGATATATTGCCGCACCGACACCAAGAGGTAACACAATAACGAGTGTGGCAAGAACAACATAAACCGTGTTAAGAATATCGGGTAAAATACCGATTCTTTCCGTTAAGTAGCTCGGTTTAGTAGAAAGTAATTCCCAGGTAATATTGGGGGTTCCCTTAATTAGTACATATCCCAAAAGAAAAAGAACAAGTGCCGCTGTAAGTGCAGTGCAAAGCATCATTGCTACACGCATTAAGCCAATATATATTTTTCTTTTATTGTTCATCTTATTTCTCCTTGTCACGCTTCAGGAAGAAATTGAGCGTTGCGTTAATGAGCATAATAAACAGAAACAGCACAAGAGCAATGGAAAATAGTGCATTTCTCTGTAAGCTTCCCGGACTTGAATAAGCCATTTCGCTTGCTACGGCTGTGGTAAGAAAGCGAACACTCTGAAAAAGCGAAGGCATATTTGCAACATTACCCGCTACCATCATAACTGCCATTGCTTCACCGATAGCACGACCAACGCCGAGTACAACTGCAGCGGCAATACCGCTTTTGGCGGCAGGGACTGAAACCTTAAAATATGTTTCAATATTAGTAGCACCCAAAGCGAGTGAAGCATCCTCATATTCCTTCGGAACAGCATCAAGAGCTGTAACAGATACTTTTATAATATTAGGCAGTATCATAATTGCAAGGACAATAATAGCCGCAAGCAAGCTCGCACCGTCAGGAATATTGAATATTTCTCTTATTGCAGGTACAAGCACAAGCATACCTACAAGACCGTATACAACCGAAGGAATACCCGCAAGAAGATTCACAGCTGATTCCATAACTGAACGAACCTTTTTGTCGGAAAGCTTGGAAATATATACGGCAGTAAAAAATCCGATTGGAACACCGATAAGGATTGCTCCTGCCGTTCCGTATACACTTGTTAAAATAAATGGCAGTATTCCGTATTTGGGTTCGGCTGCGGTGGATGCCCACTCTTTGCCGAAGAGAAAATCAAAAAGACCTATTTCTTTTATCGCCGGGATACCTGATATAATAAGATACACAGTAATGAGCAGAACACAACCAACAGTTATTAAACCGAGAAGTAGAAAAATTAAGTGAATTACCTTTTCGGTATATTTCTGCCACTGTCTTTTTCCTGCTCGTTTGCGGATTAATTCCGATGCTTCATAGCGAGTTGCCAGCAGGGTGTCAAGTTCGGCTTTTGCCTCTTCTTCATAAGGCTTAAATTCATTCATTTTCATAATCAACCTCAATGGTAAAAGCGGCGGCAGATAACCACCGTCGCTCAAATTCCTTAGTTAGCAGGAACAACACCTGCTTCGATGATAATGCCCTGTGCTGCTTCTGAAGTGATGAAATTAAAGAAAGACTGTGCACTTTCGGAAAGAGTTACATCGGTTTTAGTTACAAGTACGAAGGGGCGCTGTACAACATAAGTACCGTTTTTGATGGTTTCTTCACTAGCTGTAACGCCGTCAATTTTAAGTGCTTTTACAGTATCTTTAACTGATGCGAGAGAAGCATAACCGATTGCATTGGGGTTACTTGCAACTGTTGTGATAACATCACCTGTTGAAGTAAGCTCCTGACGGTAAGCACACTTGTCCTCTGTGTCTGTGATTGACTCAAAGCCGTCTCTTGTGCCGCTGCCTGCCTCACGGCCGATAAGTACGATTTCAGCATCGTTACCGCCGATTTCTTTCCAATTCTTGATTTCACCTGTGTAGATTTTTGCGATTGTTTCCAAGTCGAGGTCATTTACAGGATTCTCGGGATTTACGATAATTGCGATTCCGTCATAAGCCAGCACAGTACCTTCAAGACCTTTTGCCTTTTCTTCATCCTTGAGGTCGCGGCTTGCGAGACCGATATCGCATCTGCCTTCAAGAACTGCCTGAATACCTGCACCTGAACCTGTTGCATTGTAGGTTACGGTGATACCGCTGTCTGACTGAAAAGCTTCGCCTAAAGCGCCGATAACCTTGTTCATTGATGTTGAACCGTCGGTTGTAACCGCTTCCTTGTTACCGCCGCAAGCGGTAAGTACGCATACCAGCGCAATAGCTAATGTGAATAAACTGATGATCTTTTTCATTTTTAAATTACTCCTTTGATTTGTATTTTTCGCAGTTTTTTCTCAACTACACCTGTATTTTAAATCTGCCTTGTAAAATCTGTAATCAAATTGTTGTAAAATCGGAGTAAAAGAAAAGCGCCGCTTCACTTCGAAGCAACGCTGTCATTTTTAGTTCTTACACAAAGGAAAGATATTTTTTTGTGTATTCAGTATATTTTTCTCTGTAAACGGGGCTGTCGCTTCTGAAATTTTTAAGGGATTTGTGAAGATTCATATTTTGCTGCTTTGTATCTATGACACAACCGGCAATATTTGAACAATGGTCAGAAACTCTTTCCATATTTGTAAGAAGATCACTCCAGACAAATCCGGCTTCAATACTACATTCACTCATACGTAAACGGTCAATATGTCTTGTGCGAAGAAGCTCCTTCATTCTGTCAATAACCTGTTCAAGCGGCTCGACAAGAGTAGCCTTTTCAGCATCTTCATTTATGAAAGAGAGATATGACATATCGACAATTTCTGTTGTAGCATTTGAAAGTGCTTCCATTTCAGCTTCTGCACCCTCGGAAAAGACAATACCTTTTTCTTGCATTTCTTCTGCAGATTCAATGATATTTACGGCGTGGTCCGATATTCTTTCAAAATCACCGATTGCCTTAAGGAGCATAGATGCCATTGCACCTTCATTCTCATTAAGCTGTTTTGTGCTGAGCTTAATAAGATAAGTACCTATGGTATCTTCAAGACGGTCTGTTTTATCCTCAATTTCACGCACATATTTAGCTTTTGCTTTGTCAAAGCCTGATAAACATTCTATACTGCTTTTCAAAGCAGTAGTTGCTAATTCGGCCATATCACAGGTGAGATTACGTGCACATTCAAGAGCAATAGCGGGTGTGACGAGTAATCTTTCGTCGAGCTTTGATGCTTTTTCTTTTTGTTCATTGTCGGGAATAAGCTTATATGCAAGCTTTTCAAGAAGACCTGACATAGGAAGAAGAAGCAAGGTACATGCAACGTTAAAAAGCGAATGAGCTGTTGCTATACCTGCATATGTCGCAGATTCATCAAGCAAAGACGGAGCAAACACAGCCTTAACAATAGAGAATGCTCCGAGACAAACCACAGTACCGATTACATTAAAGGATAGATGAACAAGGGCAGCTCTTCTTGCGTTTTTAGTTGTACCCACTGATGAAAGCAAGGCAGTGATACAAGTACCGATGTTCTGACCCATAATAATAGGGATTGCTGCACCGAAGGAAACTGCACCTGTTGCCGCGAGAGCCTGAAGAATACCTACAGAAGCGGAGCTTGACTGAATTATAGCAGTAAGAACAGCACCTACAAGCACGCCAAGAATAGGATTCTTGAACATAATAAACATTTCCTGAAATGCAGGGATGTCCTTAAGTCCTGAAACGGCATCCGTCATTGTGTCCATACCGAACATCAATGTTGCAAAACCAAGAAGAATTACGCCGATGTCCTTTTTCTTATTGCCTTTGGTAAACATAACAAAAATAATACCGATAAGAGCAAGAACAGGTGTAAATGATGTGGGTTTAAGTAATTTCAGGAAGATATTACTTCCTGAAATACCGCTGAGACTGAGAATCCAGGCAGTAACCGTTGTACCGATATTAGCACCCATAATCACGTGAATTGCCTGCTTGAGAGTCATAAGCTTTGAGTTAACAAAGCCTACAACCATAACTGTTGTAGCGGATGAACTCTGAATTACAGCTGTAACACCGAGACCTGTCATAAGTCCTGCAAATTTGCCTGTGGTAAGCTTGCCAATCATATTCTCAAGCTTACTGCCCGCACTTCTTTCGAGGGCGTCACCCATAAGATTCATACCGAAAAGAAAGAGACATAGACCACCTATGAGAGTTAACACGTCAAAAATATCCATTTGTTTTAACCTCCGATTTATATAATATGTTATTTTACTTGCATTTTACTTGTATTTTACAGTTGTCAAGTAAAATCCGTAAGTATATCCGTGTAAAATCTGTGTAAAATATAAACGGCAAACAGAAATTTCTTTTTGAGTTTGGGTGTAATTTCAGTAGTAAGCTCCTGCGGCTCAAGGTTTCCATAGAATAATTCTTCTATAATATTTGACATTATGTATTCCTCCGTGGTACACTGTTTTTAACTCAAATATGACTTGGGATGCTGAATATATAGTGTCTGTGCCGGCTTTTACTGATGTTTAGTAAATCCCTTATGAGCACCCGCACCAGAATCTCAAGTCTTAACTGACTTGAGATTTTATTTTTCCCGACAAAAATACCATCAGGAGATATAAGTATGTTTAAAACAGTAAAGTCCTTTCTGAAAAAAGAACCTGTCCTATCTATTTCATCTGTCTGCGCCCTGCTTACGGTATTTTTAGTACCGCCCGACAAAGAATATCTCGGTTATATAGATTTCCGCGTTCTGGCCATTCTTTTCTGCCTTATGGCTATAGTGGCAGGATTTAAAAACGCAGGTGTTTTCGATGTTCTTACATACCGTATTTTAAAAAGCATAAAAAGCGGAAAGGTTTTAGCCGTCACACTGGTAATGCTCCCCTTTTTCTCTTCTATGCTCGTAACAAACGATGTGGCACTTATAGTTTTCATTCCTTTTACCATAGCACTTCTTTCAGAACTCGGATATAAAAAAGAGACGGTACCTTTAATCGTTCTGCAGACTGTGGCAGCCAATTTAGGAAGCATGGCCACTCCCGTAGGAAATCCCCAGAACCTTTTCCTTTATTCTACCTTCAGCCTCGGGGCAAGAGAATTTTTCGGCACTACCCTTCCTCTGACAGCTGTAAGCTTCGTAGCTCTTTTTATATCCTCTCTGCCTGTTCTTCCCGACAAACTCGACATAGGCACTCTGAGAGAAGAAAAGATAACTGACAAATTCCGTCTGACCGTTTACGGTATTCTCTTTACTCTGTCTGTTCTTACCGTATTCAGAATTATCCCCTATCAGCTGAATGCTGTGATTACAGTAATTATTTTCGCACTGCTCTGCCGGGAGCTATTTAAAGAAATAGATTTTATGCTTCTGCTTACCTTCGTATGCTTTTTCGTAATCTCTGAAAATTTAGGCCGTACAGAAGCAGTAAGAGAGCTGCTGCAGAATCTGCTCGAAAAAAGTACTCTGCTCACCTCAGTGGGCGCCAGTCAGATTATCAGTAATGTACCGGCTGCCGTTCTTCTTTCAGGCTTTACCGACAACTGGAAAGAGCTGCTGGAGGGTGTGAATATAGGCGGTCTCGGCACTCCCGTTGCTTCTCTGGCAAGCCTGATAACCCTTAAGCTTTATATGAAGAGTCCCGATGCGAAAATCATAAAGTTCCTCGGTATTTTTACTGTAGCTAATGTGGCAGGTCTGATAATACTGCTTTCATTCACTTACATTATATAACAGAAAAGCACTCACAGTCCGCTGACTGTGAGTGCTGATTTTTTTAAAAGTAATTACATAAGCTTGAGATAAAGCTCTTTGATTTCCTCTACGCTTGTGTCTCTGGGGTTACCGGGACGGCATGCATCGTCAAAAGCTGACTGTGAAAGGAAGTCGATATCCTCTGCCTTTACGATTTCCTTAAGGTCAGCAGGAATACCTACATCTGCTGAAAGCTGTTTTACGGCATCGATAGCAGCCTTTCTTGCCTCATCGAGTGTCATGGCATCTGTGCCGTCTACACCCATAGCCTTGGCAATATCTCTGTATTTTTCACCTGTAGCGGGTGCGTTATATTCCATAACTGTGGGAAGGATGATAGCATTAGCTACACCGTGAGGTGTGTCATAAAGAGCACCTAAGGGATGAGCCATAGAATGAACGATACCGAGACCTACATTTGAGAAGCCCATACCTGCGATATACTGACCGAGAGCCATACCTTCTCTGCCTTCTGCTGTGTTTTCTACAGCGCCGCGAAGACTCTTTGCGATGATTTCGATAGCCTTGATGTGGAACATATCGCTCATTTCCCATGCGCCCTTGGTGATGTAACCTTCGATAGCGTGAGTGAGTGCGTCCATACCTGTAGCTGCTGTAAGACCCTTAGGCATAGAAGCCATCATATCAGGGTCGACTACTGCTACGACGGGAATGTCGTGAACGTCAACACATACCATCTTTCTGTCCTTTTCTGCATCGGTGATAACATAGTTGATGGTTACCTCAGCGGCTGTACCTGCTGTGGTGGGAACAGCGATAATGGGTACACAGGGATTCTTTGTGGGAGCTACACCCTCAAGTGAACGCACATCAGCAAATTCGGGGTTTGTGATGATGATACCGATAGCCTTGGCTGTGTCCATAGATGAACCGCCGCCGATAGCTACGATACAGTCAGCACCGCTTGCTTTGAAAGCTGCTACACCTGTCTGCACATTTTCGATAGTGGGATTAGGCTTGATGTTTGAATAAATTTCATAAGGGATTTCTGCTGCATCAAGAATATCGGTTACCTTCTTTGTAACCTCAAACTTAATGAGATCAGGGTCAGAGCATACGAAAGCTTTTTTAAAGCCTCTTGCTTTGATTTCTGTCGCAATTTCAGCGATTGCGCCCTTACCGTGGTAAGATGTTTCGTTAAGTACAAATCTGTTTGCCATAATGTTTACTCCTTTTATTTAGTCGGAATTTAATATCCGTCTTTATTTTACAATAAACCTTCATCAAGGTCAACAGTACAAATGTAATTTTTCATTTAATTTTATGCTTTTTTTGCTGTCATCTTCTTTACGATTACACTCATTACCACCACAAAAACAGGAATAGGTATTATATAAAGAAGAGTATAGGGATTTGAAAGGTCTCCCTTGTTTGCAAGAAAGGAAAAAAGAACATTGAATTGTAACATTCCGAGATTTGACGCGATGAAAAACTTCCAGAAGTTAATATTCATGGCACCGTAAATTATGTTCATAAGGTCAGAAGGCACCACACCTGCTGCCTTGACCACATAAACCACCATAAACTCATTTTTTCCCGCGAAATCATCGAGCTTTTTTACCTTCGGAAAGCGACCTTTTAGAGTGTCAAGCAGTTCCTTACCGGTAAAGCGTCCGAGATAGTAAGGAAGAATCATACTCAGTGCCACACCGATGAAATTGACGAGGATGGCCACCCACACATTTTCGAAGAGAATTCCCGAAACAGCAAAGATTACTGCCGGCGGAAAAACCAGAGCAAAGGATTTGATAACAGTAAAAGCTATGATTATCAGCGCCACGGTCAGAGTACCGCCTGTTATGTAAGAGGAAAGCTCTGCGGCATTTTCGATGTTGATGTCAAACTTATTCATAACAACGAGCATAACTGCAACCATTGAGAGCATAAACAGTACCGCCGCCATCTGCAAAACCTTTATCAGCTTGTCATAATTTTTCTTTTTTTCTGTCGTTTTCATTTCATTATCTCCTCATTTTTCTTTTTCTTCATTTTAGCAAAAAGAAAAACCAGTGTCAATAAATTTGTTGACTTTGTTAACTCTGATATGATAGAATACAGTAAAGAAAGTAAAGGAGACATAAATATGAAAAAGATTTTTATTCCCGTAGGTATAGTTGTTCTTATTCTCGCAATTATCGCCATCATCCTCAGCAAAACATCACCCTCACAGCCGAATTATCACGTACACGATGACGGTGAAACTCACTATTACGAAGAAGTAGAACCAACCTACCACGTACACGACGACGGTGAAACTCACTACGACGAACACTAAATTTTCAGGGACTGCAGAAGCTAAAAACCTGCAGTCCTTATTTTTATCTTGACTTTTACGGTGTTTTTATGTAAAATAACTATTCGTGAGTGAGTTGGGCAGTCGCGGGCATCATTACGATGCGTGAGGAAAGTCCGAGCTTCACACGGCAGGGTAACGGTTAACGACCGCCGAGGGCGACCTTAGGGACAGTGCAACAGAAATAAACCGCCGTAATTTTTACGGTAAGGATGGAAAGGCGAGGTAAGAGCTCACCGGCACACAGGAGACTGTGTGGCCATGTAAACCCTACCCGGAGCAACACCGACAGGATATGATACGTCAGCCGGACGCAAACCGAAAGGTGGCTTGAACCTGTGAGCAATCGCAGGTCTAGATAGATGATTGCCTTAAATGACAGAACTCGGCTTACAGGCTCACTCATTTTCTCCGATATTTTCACCTGACAAATGTCGGGTGATTTTTCTTTTTATCTTGAAATAAATAACGTACTTATAGTATAATATAATTCAGCAAATTCGGAAGGAGGGTAAAAAATGGATATAGAAGAAATTATTATCGACGGAATAGTCGAGGATATAGTTTACTCAAACCCTGAAAACGGATACAGTGTCATTGATATAAACCATAATAATCAGCTCGTCACAGCCGTAGGCATTATGCCCTCCTGCTGTCCCGGCGAAAAGATAAAAATAAAAGGCTACTGGACCAAGCACCCTACCTTCGGAACACAGTTCAAGGCTACAGCCGTAGAGAGAAGCCTTCCTAAAAGCTCAGGTGATATGCTTCGTTACCTTTCCGGCGGTGCAGTCAAGGGTATCGGTCCCGCTACTGCTATGAAAATAATAGAGCGCTTCGGAGATGAAACCTTCGATGTACTGGAAAATTCACCTGAAAGACTCTCCGAAATAAAAGGAATAAGCTTCGATAAGGCAAAGGATATGTGCCGAAGCTTCAAAGAACAGTTTGCCGTAAGAGAGGTAATGATTTCTCTGGAGAAATTCGGTATGAGTCCCACGGAATGTCTGAATGCTTATAAAGCCTTCGGCGCCGCCGCCATAGAAAGAATTACGGAAAACCCCTATATCCTCTGTCGCGAAGGACTCGGCATCCGCTTCGAAAGGGCTGACGAAATCGCACACAGCTTTCCCACAGGGGTAATGCCCCTTTTCCGACACAGGGCAGGTATACTGCATATTTTAAGGCATAATCTGCGTAACGGTCACACCTGCCTTCCCCGTGAAAAGCTGATTATCCCCTCCAATGAGCTTTTAGGCATAGACAGAGAGGAAACACAGGAAATCATTAACGACCTCATTGAAGACAAAGAAATCGTAGAAGACTTTTTCGACGAAAAGAGCTACATATTTCTGCCCGAAGAATATATGGATGAAAAAAGCATAGCTGACAGGATAAGAGTTATGCTCAAATTTCCTCCTGCACAGGGCAGAACCGTCGATGAGGACATAAATAAAATAGAAGAAAAACGCGGTATTAAATTCGAAGATAAACAGAGAGAAGCCATAAAAACAGCCGTAACACGAGGCCTTCTCGTTCTCACCGGCGGTCCCGGTACAGGTAAAACCACCACTCTCAACGGTATTTTAGAGCTTTATGAAAAAAAGAAGCTCCGTGTACTTTTAGCTGCTCCCACAGGCAGGGCAGCCATGAGAATGAGCGAAGTCACAGGGAAGGAAGCGAAAACCGTTCACCGACTTTTAGAGGTAGAATGGACCGACGGAAGCCACAGACCTAAATTCGTCCGCAATATGGAAAATCCTCTCGAAGCCGATGCTGTTATTATCGACGAGCTTTCCATGGTGGACACTCACCTTTTCGCCGCACTTCTGGACGCTCTGCCCCTCGGCTGCAGACTGGTTATGGTCGGTGACTCAGATCAGCTCCCACCTGTAGGTGCAGGTAATGTTCTGCAGGATATTATTACCTCAGGACTTTTACCCGTGGTCGCTCTCACGGAGGTTTTCAGACAGAGTCTGGAAAGTCTTATCGTCACCAATGCCCATAAAATAGTCCGCGGTGAATACCCTGACCTTTCACATACGGATAAGGACTTTTTCTTTCTGCAGAGAGGCAGTATCTTTCAGTCTGCTTCTACGGTAGTCGATCTTTATGTGAACCGTCTGCCTAAGGCATACGGATATAATCCCATCGAGGATATACAGATTATCACCCCTTCAAAAAAAGGAGAGCTGGGTACCGTCAGCCTTAACGCCGCTCTCCAGGGTATTCTTAATCCGGCTGATAAAAACAAGGAAGAATTCGCAGGTGCGGGCAGAATTTTCCGCGAAGGCGATAAGGTTATGCAGATAAAAAACAACTATGATATAATCTGGACCCGTGGCAAAGAAGCATCAAGCGGTATTTTCAACGGTGATATAGGCATCATAACTGCCATTAACCATAATGCCTCATTTATGAAGATAGATTTCGACGGAAGAATAGCTGTCTATCCCTTCGAAAATGCAGGTGAGCTTGATCTTGCATATGCCATTACGGTTCATAAAAGTCAGGGCTGTGAGTTTGAGGCAGTCATTATGCCTGTATGCGCAGTAATTCCTCAGCTTTCCTACCGTAATCTACTTTATACTGCTGTAACCAGAGCCAGAACACGTCTTATTTTAGTAGGTACGCAGGGACAGATAAATGCTATGGTCGACAATGATAAAAAGACCCGACGTTATTCTGCCTTAAAGCATTTTTTAGAGAGGAAATAAGATGAAAAAGAGCGAAATCATCGGAAGAATCTTCTTTCCCGAAAAGTGTCCTCTCTGCGGCAGAACACTAAAAATCAATGAGGATTTCTGTCTGTGCTGCGGAAGCGAAGAGATAAAGCTTAGCGAAAACTGCTGTGAGTACTGCGGAAAAGAAAAAGAGCTGTGCTCCTGCGGTACACTTTATACCGCGGAGTTGTCCCACATCACAGGTGCTTTCTCCTATGACGGAATTATAAAAAACATGCTTCTTTCCTTCAAATTCAGCGGAAGGAAAAATCTCTACCGGTACTTCGGTGACTGTCTTGCCGAAAAAGCTGCCACGGTTTATGCTGATGTCGATTTCGATACAGTAACCTTCGTCCCCTCCTCTGCAGAAAACACAAAAGAAAGAGGCTATAATCCGACGAGACTTTTAGCCGAAAGAACAGCGAAAAAGCTCTTCATCCCCTGTGAAGAG
The DNA here is from genome assembly GCA_937901145.1 of uncultured Clostridia bacterium. Taxonomy (GTDB): domain Bacteria; phylum Bacillota; class Clostridia; order Oscillospirales; family Acutalibacteraceae; genus UBA6857. Next base: position 6,807 of record CALCHE010000040.1, on the reverse strand, counting down.
CTTCTCATAAAAAACATCGAAACGGAAAAGCAGCATTCTCTCAGAGCAAAGGAAAGAATGACAAACATAAAAAACTCCATAGTACTGAGTAAAAATGTATCTGTAAAAGGAAAAACCGTACTTTTATGCGATGACATAAAAACTACAGGTGCCACTCTAAGAGAATGTACGGATGTCCTCATGTCCATGGGTGCAAAGGATGTTTACTGCATCACTGTGGCCATTACATCAAATCTTAACTTTTTTGACCTTGACAAGGACAGCAAAAACGAATAAAATCAAACAAAAGGACGGTGAAAAAAGGTGTTTGCACAGAATATAGGCATTGACCTGGGAACAGAAAAAATAACAGCTTTTGTCGAAGGAAGAGGCATCGTCTTTTCCGAAGATAATGCTATCGCTTACGATATTTATAATGATGAAACCTATGCTATAGGTAACACAGCAGGTGAAATGCTCGAAAAAACACCCGATGCACTCACCGTAAAAAAGCCGATTATAGGCGGTGTTATTTCCGATTTCTCCGTTATGACGGAAATACTTTCTCACTATATCCGTAAGCTCTGCGGTAAAAATATTTTCCGTCCCAATGTACTAATAAGTGCACCGAGCTGTATTACCGCTCTGGAAAGAAAGACGGTAATCGAATCCGCCTGTGCTGCGGGTGCAGGTAAGGTCAGTGTTATTGACGAGCCTATCGTGTCAGCCCTGGGTGCCGGACTTTCTATCGATCACCCTCACGGAACTATGGTTATCGACCTGGGTGCGGGAACCACAGACATAGCCATCATTACTATGGGTACCGTGGCTTATGCTTCATCCGTAAAAACTGCAGGTGACACAATGGACGAGGCCATTCAGCAGTACGTAAAAAGAGAAAAGAACATAAATATCGGCCTCATAACAGCCAAAAAGCTCAAGCATACCGTCGGCTGTGCCTATAAACGAAGTGAGGAAGTAGAGATTGAAGCTACGGGAAAAAACTACGTTACGGGAATGCCCGAAATTTTCAATATTTCCTCTACCGAGATGTACGAAGCATTAAAGGATCAGATAAATATTATCTTTGACACGGTAGTCGATGTTATGGAGCAGGCTCCACCCGAGCTTTATTCAGACATCTGTCACGAGGGTATTTTGCTTACCGGCGGTGTGGCAAAGCTCCCCGGTCTCGATAAAGAATTTTCCTCGAGACTCGGAATAAAGGTAAAGAGAGCTGTCGATCCTGAGCATTGTGCAGCGAAGGGTGCCGGCTACATTCTCAGAAATATGAAGGAAATGGAAGACCACGGCTACAATTTCAGAATGAAGGAAAGTATAAGCGGTATATAAAAAGGCAACCACCTCAGAGGTGATTGCCTTAATTTTTTACTGGTATTTTTTTATAAAGCCTTATCAGACCTTCAGTTACGGCTGTACCGAAGAAAGCCATACCTGCTGCCCACGCAAGCAAGCCCGGTCCTTCACTTCCGCCATCGCCCCAATGTCCCGTAGCATAAAAGATAACTGCATTGGCAATAAAGCTCAGAAACACCGCTAAAGCGGTCAATGTGGCATACCAGCCTTTTTCCTTTTTTATAAAGATTAATCTGAAAACAATTCCGACAATTACGGGGATAGCAATAATATCAATGTAAAACATATTATTTCCTCCTTATGTTTTCTTTTCATCTTATTGATAACACTTTGAGCTTAAAACAAACTTAAAGGCTAATCATCTTCAAATACTCCTTCAAGCTCTGCACTTTCAACCTTATATCTTCCTGAAATTCTGTCTTTTTCTCTGTAGTCGCACCATATTATTCTCTTTTCGGTGTAAAGAATAGCTACGGTTCGGTTAATTCCCTTTCCGTATGGAGAAAGCTCTCTCGTCCTCTCTGACGCCTTTTTCAGCATCGGATCAGCCACCTTAAGTCTTTCGGGAATAATACCCGAATTATTAGTCTCTACACGGTCTGAAATCATTTTATCACGAAGCACTTTAGAATCTGTCCCTTCGAGCGAAGAAAAGAAATCAAAGGCAAGACAGGTATATTCGTCCAGGGGCACACTCCCCTTTTTATCCTTTTTTTCAAGATAAAGTGCAAAGGAATAAAAAAGCTCATAGGGAGTTATACTGACATTTTCGAAAATATAATCAAGAGTACAGGAAAATCTTCCGCTGTTATAAAGTCGCTCAAGCTCGTTTTCTGCCTTGTGCAGACAGTCAAGCTCCTGACTGCTTATCCACGGCGTGGAAATAACCTCATAGGGTGGCTCTTGACTGTATTCACAGGGATATTTTTCTCTTTCCTCACCCATAGGTGAGCCGTGCAGAATTTTCAGAAAGCCAAGCTGAAGCATATTCGCTTTAAGAGTGTACGCTTTATTAAATCCGTCAACAAAGGATGAAAAGCTTTCCTCAGGCAGACCTGCAATAAGGTCGATGTGTATGTGACAGTTACCGAAGGAAATGAGCTTTTTTATGTTTTCACAGATTTTCTCCGTATTGTCTTTTCTGCCTATAACCCTCAGTGTTTCGGGATTAAAGCTCTGTATACCCGCCTCAAACTGAACACTTCCCGATGGCATAGAGCCAATAAGAGAAATGAACTCCTCGTCGGCGATATGGGCGGCTATTTCGAAATGAAAGCATACATCCCCGGGAATTTTACTTCCGTAATTATCCTTTATAAAAGAGAGGATTTCTTTGGCTCTGCTGAGATTACAGTTAAAGGTGCGATCCACGAATTTCACGGTTTTGGCACCGCAGCAGGCAAGAGAGAGAATTTCAGCCTTTATTCTTTCCATAGGAAAAAATCTTACCTTGCCACACCGTCCCGAAAGACAGAAGGCACAGGAAAAGGGACAGCCGCGACTGCTTTCAATATAAGCTATTCTTCCCTTAAGAGAAGAGAAATACTCCTCACAGTAAGGTGACGGATAATCGGTTCTGTCACCGTCCTCTCTGAAGGATATGTGAGCCTTCCCGTTCTTTATGAAAGAAATGCCCTGAGCCTCTTCCTTTCCCTCGAGAAATTCGGGCAGAATCACCTCACCCTCTCCCGAAAAGATATAGTTGACAAAGGTATTATCCCTGAGTATTTTCTCCTGATTATAAGCCACCTCGGGTCCGCCTAAAATAACGGTTATGCTTTCGTCAGATTCTTTGATTCTTCTGCAAAGAGAAAGAGTCTGATTTATGTTCCAGATATAGCAGGTAAAGGTCACAAAGGATGGCCCTTCAGCCATTATCCTGTCAAAAACTTTATCTTCAGCTTCATTTATCGTTCCTTCCACGACGGAAAAAGAAACGCTGTCACCGCACTGCTTTTTCGCACTCGTGTAAAGACACCAGGGAGCAAGAGATGAATGAATATATTTGGAGTTAAGAACACACAGAGCTACCTTCTTCATACTCTTTTTCCTCCTTTCAGTAAAAATAGCTGATTTAAGCCTGCCCGAAAAACGGACAGGCTTTTCTTTTAGTATACTATAGTGTAATCTTTTTCAAAGGTTATACCGACATCTGCATCGAACTGTACAAAGCCCGCATCAAGTCCCAGCTTAAGAAGCACGGGAGTAGTATAGTTCGCCCATACTGTTCTGCCCGAAGCCTTATCGACACGGCAACGAATAACGCAGTCGTAGTATTCAGCAGAAAAGGCAGTTATAAACTCAGGAGCCGTATCTCTTATCATCGGTACATTGAGACAGTCCATAGCCTTGGATGTACCTACACCCGGCTCGGGATCCTTACAGGATTTGAGTTTTATGGTTATTTCATACTCGCTGTCATTTTCCACGCATACTGCACTTACGACCTCCTCAGCAGTCAATTTGCTCGACCACTCCTTACCCGGCACGGGATATTTGGCGATAATTTCTTCGCGGGTAAGATACTCCACAGGCTCGGTTATGTCTGTGAAGTTTTTTTCGAGCAAACTTTTACCTACGCCCTTTATAGCTGACGGAAGCTCGAGCTTATCCTCATTGACAGTGCGCTTCTCGGGATTTTTCACGACCTTTACGGCTTCGGTTTTTACACGGTTAATGCTGTCATTAAAGTATTTGAGAACCTCTTTTTTTGCCTTCTCATCGTTATTTTTATTATTCTGAGAAGCAGTGGTTTTATTGGCTGAGGTAGTTTTTTCCTCTGATTCAGAGGTAGTTTTCCCACCGGACACAGAAGTGGCTTTTTCACTTTCCTTCACCGTAGTGCTTTTCTCCGTGGAAGGAGCCGTAGAAGGAATGACCGCAGGTAAAGTAGTGGGTATGGTTGTGCTGACAGTCGGTTCTGTCACAGTCTGTTCGCTGAAGGTATCTGTGGTTCCGCTCTGTACCGTTCTGACCTTCAGTGCATTTTTTACGAGCAGAGCTGCGATTATGGCACACAGAACTACTATTCCGATCTGAAGCCACATAGGCCAGTCCCTTTTATCGGAAGGCTGGAGCTCTTCTTTATCTGACTCATCAGGCAAAACAGCCTCTTTTTCCGACTCGTTAAACTTAACACTGAGATTTCCCTGTTCATCCGGAGACGGCCAGGGAGTCTCTGAAATAACGATGTTTTTAGTCCATTCGGGTGGCTGAGGATATCTGCCCTGAAAATAGGGAGGTGTATTCTGAGCCTCTGTGTTTTCAGGAATGGGAGAGCTATTATTCCCTTCCCTGTTTTCTGTATTATTTATGTTATCCATATTATTACATCATTTCTGAAAGTTTTTCTTTAACGGCTCCGATGAACTGTGCAGTGGTAAGCTCTTCAGCCTTTTCACCCTGCCATAATGCCACAAGGTCCTTGGTCATCTTGCCGTCCTCTATAGTACCGAGAGTAGCCTTTTCGAGCTTATCTGCGAAAGCCATAAGCTCAGTATTTCCGTCGAGCTCACCTCTTTTACGAAGGGCACCTGTCCATGCAAAAATAGTAGCTACGGGGTTTGTAGAGGTTTCTTCACCCTTAAGGTGACGGTAGTAGTGTCTGGTTACGGTGCCGTGTGCGGCCTCATATTCGAAGTTTCCGTCAGGTGATACGAGAACGCTTGTCATCATAGCCAGTGAACCGAAGGCTGTGGAAACCATATCGCTCATTACGTCACCGTCATAGTTTTTACAAGCCCAGATATATCCGCCCTTACTGCGGATAACTCTTGCCACAGCGTCATCGATAAGTGTGTAAAAATACTCTATGCCTGCTTTTTCGAAATCAGCCTTATATTCACTGTCGTAAATTTCCTGGAAGATAAGTTTGAATGTCTGATCGTATTTTTTACTGATGGTATCCTTGGTTGAGAACCAGAGGTCCTGTTTGGTATCAAGAGCATATCTGAAGCAGGAGTGTGCAAAGGAACGGATTGATGTGTCCTTATTGTACATACCCTGCAGAACACCGCCGCATTCGAAATCGTAGATAGTAGCTCTTTCAGTTTCGCCGTCCTCGGAGGTAAAGATAAGCTCTGCCTTACCGGGCTTTGTGGGACGGAATTCGGTAGCCTTGTAAATATCGCCGTATGCGTGACGAGCGATAGTAATGGGCTTTTCCCAGGTTCTTACAGCCGGCTTTACACCACTTAAAAGAATAGGCGTTCTGAAAACCGTACCGTCTAAAATAGCACGGATGGTTGCATTGGGGCTTTTCCACATTTCCTTGAGATTATACTCTTCTACTCTCTGTGCATTGGGAGTGATAGTAGCACATTTTACGCCTACACGGTACTTTTTGATAGCCTCACCTGCTCTGATGCTTACCTCGTCATTTGTTTCGTCACGGTAAGGAAGACCCAGGTCATAATACTCGGTATTAAGCTCCACATAAGGTGAAAGAAGCTCATCCTTTATCATCTGCCAGATAATTCTGGTCATTTCGTCGCCGTCCATTTCGACGATTTTACCCATTTTGATTTTTTCCATTTTGTTTACGCTCCTTGGATTTATTTTACGCTGTTTATCATTTTTAGTAATGCTGTCGGGAATCTGGTGGTGATGTTATCCGGTGACAGACTGACACATTTTACCATAGCTAAAACATCGTTAGCTGTCCACACAGAAACCATAAGACCCTCTTCTCTGAGCATTTCAACCATTTTCTTACTGCAGTTGGTATAACGGACATTAAGTCCTACAGCGCCCTTTTCCTTTATGAGGGAAATAAGCTCCTTTATGTACTGCTCATCGTTTTTCTTTTTGGCATCGGGAGAATAGTTAAGGAAATATGAAAGCTCAGGTGTCTGTTCTCTTACGCCCGACACATTCTTTTCCTCGATTCCCGTATAAAAGAGTCGGTCAGTTATGCCGTAGCTTTCACCGATTCGGTAAACCTCTCTGAGATTGTCGATAGTTTTACAGTCCACGTTTACCTTTACTATGTCATTTTCGGCGACGAGATTTAAAGCCTCCTCGAGAGTTACGGGATTTTCTGCACCCTCGTCGTGAGAAAGAATACCTTTTCCCTCACTGTCAAAGCGAAGGTCAAATTCAACTATATCCGCGCCTGCGGCAATACCTGCCGAAATAGCTTCGAGAGAATTATCTGCCGTGTCCTCACAGCCTGTATGAGCCGTAACCGTAAAATTCTCCGGAAGTGCTTTTACTGCTGAGTTCCAGAAGCCGAACACAGCTATCACACCTGTCATAGCTGAGGCTGAAGCTCCGAGCAGCGCTTTTACATATTTATTCATTATATCACCCCGATAATGATTTGAAATATTATAACAATTTAATTCTGAAAGGTCAATATATTATTTGTATTCGTCTGCAATAGCTACAGTGGTAAGTTCCTGCATATCGACAGTCTCTTTATCATAAACGCTTGCATACTTTTCCTGATAG
>CALCHE010000039.1 GCA_937901145.1 uncultured Clostridia bacterium | reverse complement strand
TACATTCCTCTTCACTGTCGAACACCTTTGCAGGGCCCTGATGCACGAGCATTTCTGGAGCGACAGCACTTCTTTTTACCACACATCCGTCAGGGGCAAGATTGCCTCGAAGAACTGCTATACCGCCTGTCTTTGAGAAAGCTGTCTCTGCTGTACGTACTACGGTTTCGTCTTTATTTACGATGCCCTCAAGGTTTTCCTTAAGAGTTTTACCCGTACAGGTCATAACGGATGTATCGATAAGATTCAGCTTTTCAAGCTCCTTGAGCACAGCGTAAACACCGCCGGCTTCATTAAGGTCCTCCATATATGTGTGTCCTGCGGGAGCAAGATGACAGAGATTCGGTGTCTTTTCACTGACCTCATTAGCCATATCGAGATTGAATTCGATGCAGAGTTCATTTGCGATGGCAGGAAGATGAAGCATACTGTTTGTACTGCAACCGATAGCCATATCAGCAATAAGTGCATTTCTGATAGCGGCAGGAGTCATAATGTCACGGGGCTTTATGTCTTTTTTCACAAGCTCCATAATCTGCATACCTGCGTGCTTTGCAAGCTCGATTCTCTGTGAGTAAACAGCGGGAATGGTGCCGTTACCCTTAAGACCCATACCGAGCACTTCTGTAAGACAGTTCATGGAGTTAGCTGTGTACATACCTGAACAAGAACCACAGGTAGGACAGGTGTTTTCCTCCCACTTGGTAAGCTCTTCATCGTCAATCTTGCCTGCAGTGTAGGCACCTACAGCCTCGAACATACTTGAAAGGCTTGTCTTTTTGCCGTGCATTCTGCCTGCAAGCATAGGACCGCCCGAAACAAACACGGTGGGAATGTTCAGTCTTGCCGCAGCCATAAGAAGGCCGGGAACGTTTTTATCGCAGTTAGGAATCATAACCAGACCGTCAAAGCCGTGCGCCAGCACCATAGCCTCTGTGGAGTCAGCGATAAGATCACGGGTAACCAGAGAGTACTTCATACCTCTGTGACCCATAGCGATGCCGTCACATACAGTGATAGCGGGGAAAACGATGGGTGTACCGCCGGCCATAGCTACACCGAGCTTTACAGCCTGGGCTATCTTATCCAGATGAATGTGACCGGGTACGATTTCATTAAATGAAGAAACGATACCGATAAGAGGTCTGTCCATTTCCTCCTTCGTCATACCTAAGGCATGATAAAGAGAACGGTGTGGGGCATTCTGAAAGCCGTCTACGATCGTATCTTTAATCATAATAGCATTTCCTTTCAAAAAAGGGCTCTGCACATCTGCATAGCCCTTTTATATATTTTTTATGTAATGTGCGCGAAATACGTTCTTTAGTTGTTGATAAGTTTGTCTTCGTCGCTCCAGGAATAAAGCTTACGGATTTCCTTACCTACTACTTCTGCGGGATGCTCAGCAGCGATCTTTCTCATAGCACCGAAGTGTACCTGTGAGCCTGCATCGGACATATCGAGAAGGAAGTCCTTAGCAAAGGTACCGTCCTGAATGTCAGAAAGAACCTTCTTCATAGCCTTTTTAGTTTCATCAGTGATGATTTTGGGACCTGTGATGTAGTCACCGTATTCAGCGGTATTAGAGATAGAATATCTCATACCCTCGAAGCCGCTCTGATAAATAAGGTCAACGATAAGCTTCATTTCGTGGATACATTCGAAGTAAGCATTTCTTTCGTCGTAGCCTGCTTCAACGAGTGTTTCGAAACCTGCCTGCATAAGTGCGCATACACCACCGCAAAGAACAGCCTGTTCACCGAAAAGGTCGGTTTCTGTTTCTGTTCTGAAGGTTGTTTCGAGAACGCCTGCTCTTGCGCCACCGATACCGAGAGCGTAAGCGAGTGCGATTTCAAGTGCATCACCTGTAGCATCCTGTTCTACAGCTACGAGACAGGGAACACCCTTACCAACCTGATATTCGCTTCTTACTGTGTGACCGGGGCCCTTGGGAGCGATCATAACTACGTTAACATCCTTCGGGGGCTTGATACAGCCGAAGTGAATGTTGAAGCCGTGTGCAAATGCGAGGGTTTTACCTTCTGTAAGATAAGGTTCGATGCTTTCTTTGTAAAGCTTAGCCTGCTTTTCATCGTTGATAAGAATCATGATCATATCTGCATTCTTAGCAGCTTCTGCAGAGGTCATAACCTTAAGACCCTGCTTTTCAGCCTTTGCCCAGCTCTTGCTGCCTTCGTAAAGACCTACGATAACGTCTACACCGCTTTCTTTGAGGTTGAGAGCGTGTGCGTGACCCTGTGAGCCGTAACCGATGATTGCAACGGTTTTACCGCTGAGTTTTGCAAGATTGCAATCCTGCTGATAATAAATATTCTGCATAATAAAAACTCCTTTGTTTTGCTTTTGAATATGTATTTGAATTTTAATTTATTCCACTGTAAGTAATGTGCCCTTGCCTCTTTCGATGGCAACAATACCTGTACGACACATTTCTAAAATACCCATAGGCTTCATAAGTTCAATGAATGAGTCGATTTTCACGGGCTCACCCGTAACCTCCACACTCATAACATCAGCTGCGTAGTCGATGATTTTTCCGCGGTAAACCTCTGTAGCCGCCATAATTTCAGGTCTGATTTCAGGTGAATTTTTTACCTTTATGAGAAGAAGCTCACGGCTTATGGTATTTCCAGCTTCGAGAACCTGAACCTTTTTGACATTGAAAAGCTTACGGAGCTGACTTACGAACTGATCGCGGGTATTTTCATCGCCCGTTATTGTAATAGTGATTCGTGAATAATTGCTGTCCTCGATTTCACCAACAGTAAGAGCATCGATGTTAAATCCTCTACGGGTAAACATAGATGAAACTCGGGTAAGAACACCGGGCTTATTCTCTACGAGAGCCGCTATAACATACTTGTTCATCATTTTTCCTCCACGCTGACTATGATATCCTCTATAGAGCCTCCGGGGGGAAGCATAGGCAGAACAAATTCGTCCATATTGATTTTCGTATCAATAACGGTTACTCCGCCCTTTTTCATAGCCTCAGCAAAATACTTTTCGAATTCTTCCTTAGTTTCTGCACTTCTGCCCTCGGCACCGAAGGCTTCAGCGAGCTTTACAAAGTCCGTCTTTCTGCCCAGAAGAGTCTGAGAATATCTTTTTCCGAAAAAGAGAGTCTGCC
>CALCHE010000038.1 GCA_937901145.1 uncultured Clostridia bacterium | reverse complement strand
TACCGAGACATATACCCATAACAGGCTTGCCCTTGGCCGCCTCTTCTTTGAGCACAATGTCAAGGCCAGTATTTTTAAGCTTTTTCACTGCATCCTCGAAAGCACCTACACCGGGGAGAATAATCTTATCGGCATTTCTAATTTCGTCAGCATTATCGGTAACCTTTACCTCCTGACCGATAGCACAGAAGGAGGATTTGAGAGAGAAAAGATTACCTACGCCGTAATCAATTATAGCTATCATTAAAGCACACCCTTTGTCGAAGGAATCTTGTCCTTATTCTTTTCGTCTATTTTAACTGCCTGCTTCATTGTGCGCGCAAATGCCTTGAATGCACCCTCGATGATGTGATGTGAATTTTCACCGTCGAGCTTTTTAATGTGAAGAGTAATGTCTGCATTTCTTACGAATGCCAGGAAAAACTCCTTTACCAGCTCTGTATCGAAATCTCCCACCTTCTCTGTGGGTATGTCAAGAGAATAAGAAAGGTGGCTTCTGCCCGAAATATCGACAGCTGCCAGAATAAGACTTTCATCCATAGGCAGAATCATACTGCCGTAGCGGGTAATACCCTTCATATCTCCGAGAGCTTCCTTGAAAGCTTTGCCTAAAACGATGCCGATGTCCTCGGCAGTGTGATGGTAGTCCACCTCGGTGTCACCCTCACAGTCGATTTTCAGATCGAAGTCGCCGTGTCTGGCAAAAAGAGTAAACATATGATCCAGAAAGCCGCAGCCTGTCTTTATTTCACTTTCACCCTTGCCGTCAAGACAGAGTGAGAGCTTTATTTCGGTTTCTGCAGTTTCTCTGTTAATAAAAGCCTGTCTCATTTTTATTCTCCCTTCAGAATATCGGTGACACATCCGATGAATTTTTCCATCTGCTCTCTCGAGCCGATAGTCACACGGTTGTAGTCCTTTATTCTTTCCTTAGTGAAATGACGGACGAGAACACCTCTGTCCTTCAGTGCGGTGTAAAGCTCCGCTCCGCCGATTTTATCACTTTTCACGAAGATGAAATTAGCCTTCGAGTCAAGCACGGTAAAACCGAGCTTCTCCAGCTCTTTCTGTGTATAATCTCTGTTTTCGATTATCTTTTTACAGTTATCGACATAATAATCGTTTTCCTCCACAGCATACTCTCCCGCCTTTTGTGTGAGTCGGTTGACATTGTAGGGGTTGGTGGAGTATTTGATAAGGTCGAGATCCTCGATAAGAGCCTTATTACCTATGGCAAATCCGAGTCTCGCACCTGCAAGTGAACGGGACTTGGAGAAGGTCTGACATACGAGGATATTGTCGTATTTTTCCGTGAGAGGAAGAGCACTTTCACCACCGAAATCCACATAGGCTTCATCAATAAGCACTACTCTGTCGGGATTTGAAGCGACGATTTTTTCGATATCGCTCATTTCCATAGTCATACCTGTGGGGGCATTGGGGTTTGCAATAACAGCGAATTCCTTTTTACCGATGTAGTCTTCAGCATCGATGAAAAAGTCATCCTTAAGGGGATACTGTGTGTATTTCACACCGTGAAGCTCACAGAACACCGTGTAAAAGCCGTAGGTAATATCGGGAAAAATGGCACCGTCCTTACCCCACACCATAAAAGCGAAGTTAAGTATATCGTCCGAGCCGTTGGAAAGAAAGACATTCTCGCTCTTCACACCGTAAAGGTCAGCAAGAGCATTTTTGAGTGCTTTACATTCGGGGTCGCAGTAAAGACATAGTTTTTCTTTTTCTTCTTCATTTATCCCATCGATTACTTTAGGAGAAGGAGGGAAGGGTGACTCATTTGTATTCAGCTTTATATATTTTTTGTCCTGAGGCTGTTCACCGGGAACATACCTTTCCAGAGACGAAAATCTCTCATTTAAAAACTTACTCATTCTTTTTCATCCAATCTGATTGTTGCACTTTTTGCGTGGGCTGTAAGTCCCTCTTTTTCCGCGAAGAAGCCCACATCCTCTGCCACAGCAAAGAGAGCTTCTTTGGTATAATAGGTGAACTGTGATTTTTTTACGAAATCGTCCACGGAAAGAGGACTTGAAAATCTTGCCGTTCCGCCTGTGGGTAAGGTATGATTAGGTCCTGCATAGTAGTCGCCGAGAGCCTCGGGACAGTATCTTCCCATAAAGATGCTTCCGGCATTTTTTACGCTGTCTAAAAGGTCGAATGGATTATCCACACAAAGCTCTAAATGTTCGGGAGCGAGTTCGTTTGCTATGTCGATACCCTGTGTAAGATTTTCAGCTACGATAATTTTTCCGTTATTATCTATGGAAGCACGTGCTATTTCCTGTCTTTCGAGCATAGGAATCTGCTTTTCAAGCTCTGCACTTACCTTTTCGGCAAGCTCAAGTGACTCTGTTACGAGAACTGCACTGGCATTCTTATCGTGCTCAGCCTGAGAAAGAAGATCGGCAGCCACATAGGCAGGATTGCTCTTTCCGTCTGCTACTACGAGGATTTCACTGGGTCCTGCTATCATATCTATGGAAACGAGACCGTAAACCTGCTTCTTTGCTTCGGCAACAAATGCATTACCGGGGCCTACTATCTTATCCACCTTAGGTATGCTTTCCGTACCGTAAGCGAGAGCGGCAATAGCCTGAGCGCCGCCTACTTTGAATATACGGTCAACACCGGCAATCGAGGCAGCAGCGAGAATAACAGGGTTAATTTTACCTTCACTGTTAGGAGGGGTAACGATACACATTTCCTTTACACCTGCTATTTTAGCAGGAATGGAATCCATAAGCACCGTAGAGGGATATGCAGCTGTACCGCCCGGCACATAAAGGCCTGCTCTTTCTACGGGAGTTATCTTCTGACCGGTCACGATACCGTTATCTTCGCTTATGATAAAGGAGTTTCTCACCTGCTTTGAGTGGAATTTTCTTATATTTTCAGCAGCGGTTTTGAGTATTCTCAGAAATTCGGGTTCTACCGATGCCACAGCTTCCTCGATTTCCTCCGCCGTTACCTCGAGAGAGGTAAGCTCTGCCTTGTCGAATTTAGCTGTATATTCGAGTACTGCCTTATCGCCGTTGGCTTTTACATTTTCTATTATAGCTGACACGACGTCGGAAACATCAGGTGTTTCAGCCATACGTGAAAATATTTCATCCTTGTTTATATTTTTATATTCTAAAATCTTAATCATCTGAATTCCTCACAATTTCTCCAAGAGAAGCACGGATATTTTCGATTTCCTCCTGCTTGAATTTGTATGATGCCTTGTTTGAAATAAGTCTCGCACTTATGGGCACGATGGTTTCGAAGGGTGCAAGATTATTTTCATAAAGAGTTTTTCCCGTTTCTACGATATCCACGATAACATCGGAAAGGCCTAAAATCGGTGCAATTTCGATAGAGCCGTTAAGATGGATAATGTCGATGTCACGGCATTTTTCACCGTAATATTTACGTGCAATATTCGAAAATTTGGTAGCAACCTTAAGTGTCTGCTCCGTATTATCACGGAAATCCTTTTTCGCCGCCACAGCCATTACACATTTACCGATGTCAAGGTCTAAAAGTTCATAAACATCAGGCTCATATTCTAAAAGAATATCCTTGCCTGCTACACCTATGTCAGCAGCACCTCTTTCCACATAAATAGCCACATCGGAGGGCTTTACCCAGAAATAACGCACACCCTTTTCTTCGTTTTCGAAAATAAGCTTTCTGCCCTTTTCCTTAATCGAGGGACATTCGTAGCCTGACTGCTCAAACATGGCATAGACCTTTTCACCGAGTCTGCCTTTAGGAAGAGCCACATTAATCATTTTTATCACCCTCCCATATTCTTACTATGTTTTTATATCTTACAGAGTCCGAAACACTTTTAAGCGCTATTACCTTTTCACCCTTTGAGGAAAGGTCACTCACTGTCTTAATTACCTTTTCAGGCGGAGTCTTTTCACCGGCGATAACCACAGTGTCATAGTCGTATTCTTTTTCTTCCTTACCGAAGCGCTCGAGCATATCGAGATAAACCGCAAAGCCTACGGCACCTGAGCTTTTGCCCATTTTTTCCATCAGTCCGTCATACTGTCCACCCGAAAGAACACTGGCAGGAATACCCTCTACATAGCCCTTGAAAAGAGTTCCGCTGTAGTAGCTTATATCACTTATGATAGAAAAGTCAATATTGATTTTATCCTTCATACCAAGCTTACAGAGGCAGAGATAAATTTCCGCAAACTCGCTGAAATTCTTTTTAACCTCTTCATTTTCACTGTAAGGTGCTACTGCCTCTTTGATTACATCTATATCTCTGCGGGCTGTCATCAGAGCCTTCGCCAGAGCGGATACTTCCTCACCGAAGCTTTTCACTCCGTCATAATTCTTTTCATTAATAAAGGAAACAACCTTACTCTTATCTTCCTTTTCGATTCCGATGCAGTCGAAAAGAGCTGTCATAAGTCCTGCATGAGAAAGATCGAGAATATAGCTTTCACTTATGCTCTGAAGGCTCATAAGAGAGAGATAAATAACCTCACAGATATCCGTAACACCGATGTCGCCGATGCACTCGAGACCTGTCTGTGCGATTTCTCTGAAGGAATGGGAATCCTTTGAAATACGGTAAACATGCTCATCATAATAAAGCTTCTGCACGAAGCCTTTTACATCCTTGGTGTTCTTTATAATAGAAAGAGTAACGTCAGGCTTAAGTGCCAAAAGCTTGCCGTTTGTATCCGTAAAGGTAATAACACCGTCAGAGATAAGAAAATCCTTATTTCTGACATAAAGGTCATATTCCTCGAATTTATTCATTTTATATCTGCCGTAACCGAAACGGCTGTAAAGTGAACGAAGAGCAAAAGAAAACTTTTCTTCGCTTTTAAGAATAGAACTGTTAATCATTATTCAACCTCACCAAGTCTCTCTAATACCATTTTATATCCGCCTGCACCGTAATTTATGCATTTGCCTACACGGCTGATGGTGGCTGTGGAGGCTCCTGTGATTTTGTTTACCTCCTGGTAGCTTTTTCCGTTGGAAAGATTTTCAGCTACCTCTAATCTCTGTGCGAAGGTTTCAAGCTCCTGAATGGTACATATATCCTCGAAAAAGAGAGCACATTCCTCATTATTTTTTAAAGTCAGTATAGCCTGATAAAGCTTTTCAACAGCTTCCATATTTCTTTTATACATAGTATTTTGCACCTCTTCATTTTAGCGTGTTAGCATTTTACCACAATGAAGCGGTAAAGTCAAGGTAAAAATACTACTTTTTTTAAATAAAAATTAAAAACACCCGGGGAGAAACCGAGTGCTTTTAAAAGGAGAAAATATGAAG
>CALCHE010000037.1 GCA_937901145.1 uncultured Clostridia bacterium | reverse complement strand
CAGAATAAAAAACAAAACCTACTACAATTATCAGAACACAAAGAATGCGGTTTTATGTGGCATCAGTATGAGCAAGCAATGGATTCGGGTACTCACAATTCGTGCTTTGCTTTAACCTGAATGCAATGGCATTCGTATCAGCAAGCACTGAATTTATATGGACACATTTACTTGTTGCGACTGCTTTGCTATGGCATGTGTCTTAACAAGCAATGAATTTGAATATCCAAATTCGCTTGTTAGGGAGCTACCCCTAAAACCCCGAGAAAAAAATTAAAAAGAAAGGAGACGAAAAGATGAGCGAAGCTATGTATAAGATTAAAGATTTAAGTGAAGACGAATTCATTTTCATCACAGCGTTTATGAAAGAAATTAAAAATTTGATTTCAAAAATTTCTGCGATGACACAAGAGGAACGATTAGCTTGGTATGAAAAGTTTCAGTATCCTCGCCCAATAAACTTCGAAAAGAAAATTGACGGAACAGTTTATTCGGTTAACAGTCACTTCAATCAGAAATCAAATGAACCTTTGGTCAGAAAAATTGAAAGAATAATTTTAAAAGAAGAACAGTAAAAAACTAAAATATCACACTTTAAAGTATTGAAGTTTAAGAAAAGTTATGCTATACTATAGATGTCCTACAATTCAAATCATAACGGCTGTGGAAAGGAGTATAATGCGTAAACAGTCAGAAAAAATTACCGCCCTTTATTGCCGACTGTCAAGAGATGATGAACAGGAAGGCTTATCGGGCAGTATAAAAAATCAACAGGCAATACTTGAAAAGTATGCCAAAGAAAACGGTTTTAAAAACACAAGAGTGTTCATTGATGACGGATGGTCAGGTGTAACTTTCACAAGACCTGCCTTCACAGAAATTATGGAGCTCGGCGAGCAAGGAAAAATTTCTACGCTCATAGTCAAAGACCATTCCCGTCTCGGAAGAAACAGACTTGTTGTCGGTCAGTTACTTGAAGAAGAGTTTGACCGAATGGGTATCAGGTACATTGCCATAATGGATAACATTGATACGGCAAAGGGTATAAGTGACATTGTACCGATGCAAGATTTGTTTAACGAGTGGCACGCAAAGAACACAAGTCAGAAGGTAAGAAATGTTTTTAAGAGCAAGGGAATGTCAGGTGTACCTCTTACAACTAATCCGCCCTTCGGTTATATGAAAAATCCTGAGAACATAAAAGAGTGGATTGTTGACGAGCCTGCTGCCAAAGTTGTAAGAAAAATTTTCAATCTCTGCATTGAAGGATTAGGTCCGTCACAGATTGCAAAGAGGTTAAAGGCTGAAAAGATAATGACACCTACGGAATATTGGAGCAGCATTGGTCGTTGTTGTTCTAAACCGCCTGCAAGACAATTTAATTGGAGTGCCGATACCGTTGCAAATATTCTATCAAAACAAGAGTACTGCGGTGATACGGTTAACTTCCGTTACACTACAAAGTCCTTCAAGAACAAAAAGAAACTTGAAAGGTCACAAGACGAATGGAAAGTTTTTACAGGAACACACCCTGCAATAATCAGCAGAGAGGATTATGCTTTGGTTCAAGAGTTAAGAGAACACAGGCGAAGACCGAACCGAACAGGAGTGGTCAGTATGTTTTCAGGGATGTTGTTCTGCGAAGATTGTGGCAAAAAACTTTATTACTGTACGACTAATAACAAAAAAGTTCAAGCGTATTTCGTTTGTTCATCATTCCGCAAAGATACAGGTATGTGTTCATCACACTACATCAGAGAAAAAGTTATCAATGAACTTGTGCTTGAAAGTATGAAAAGAGTTTTGTGGTATGTGCAATGTTATGAAACTCAGTTCGCAAAAGAGCAGATGAATATTCTCGACATAAGGCAGCAGAAAGAACTACTTACCAAACGCAGAGAGCTTGAAAAAGCAATCAGGCGTGTTAGTGAAATTGACAACATAATTCAAAAGCTCTATGAAGATAACATTATCGGCAAAGTATCTGATGAAAGATTTGCTACCTTATCCTTATCGTTGGAAAGCGAGCAGAAAACTTTGAAGGAATCCATACCCGAAATGGAAGAATATATCAGCACCGCATCCGTCAAGAAAGAAAACTTACAACAATTTATTGATAAAGCAAAGAAGGTTACCAGACTTAAAGAATTGACCCCTGAAATTGTACATGAGTTTATTGAAAAGATTGTTGTGTCAAAGCCAACATACATTGACGGTGTTAGACATCAAAATATTGATATATACTATAAAGGTGTTGGTATTATCAAATTCTTCTCGCCTGAAGAAATGGAAGCTCTTTATCAAAAGCACATTAACAAAAAACAAGCCAAAGAAAAAACGGCATAGCATAAGCTACACCGTCAAAAATTAATATTTTTACTACAGAAGCCACCTTGGGGTACCAACTTCCTTATGAAGGGTACCCCGAAGGCGACTTTTTCATGCTTATTTACACTTGATGTTCTTTACCTTACTCCAAGCACCGTAAACCTTTACATTGTTTACTGTCTTGTAAGCACGAACTCTTGCATAATACTTTTTCTTGCTCTTAAGCTTCTTAACGATAGTTTTAACTGTCTTCTGCTTTTTGATTGTAGTAGTCTTTAAATTCTTTTTGAAGTTTTTAGCTGTAGATGTCTGAACCTCATAGCCTGTTACGCCTGCTACCTTCTTCCACTCTACGATAACTTCCTTCTTCTTTTTGCTGCTTACTCTGCTGAGATTTACTGCTGCAGGCTTTGTGGTAGCATTTACGGTACCGCTTTCGCTTCTGTTACCGCCTGTAACTGCTTCTACCTTAAACTTATAGGTAGTGCCTGCCTTAAGCTTTTTAACGGTAACTGAAGTCTTATTTTTAGCATTTACTTTCTTCCATTTACCTGAGCCGGTCTTATAGTAAAGATTATAAGCTTCTGCACCTGCCACTGCATTCCAGGAGAATTTTACGGATGTGGTGCTGAGTGCCTGAGACTTAAGACCTGTAGCCTTTTTGAGGGGGATTATATTGGTAATCTGTGTACCGAGAGTAGTCTTACATACAGTACAGGTGTTTACCTTCTGACCCTTTGCCTTATAGGTAGCGGCCTTTGTTACCTTGTAGCCGCTTTCCTTATGGCCTGTGGCGGCTACGGGATCAACTCTCTTATGTCCGCAGACAGTACAGGTGAAGGTCTTTTCGCCTTTGGCTGTACATTTGGGAGCTTTGGTGATTACGCCTGAATTATACTTATGACCCTTAGCGTTGATTTTTGCGCCCTGCATATATGCTCTTTTACATTTGAGACAGGTCTTGGTTGTTTTGAAGCCCGCTGCAGTACAGGTAGCATCCTTTGCCTCTACCTTTTCACTGATGTCGGTTAAGAAGTGAGAAATGAGACCGACAAATGAAGCTGTACCCTCACTGCGTGATTTTAAGGTTTTAATTAAAACCTTTGCGATATTTGCGATGCTTTCATCAGAAAGAGTATTATCGAAATAATCGGTTGTCTGCTTAACGATACCGCCTCTTGCTGTCCAGTTATTGAGAACATTATAAACTGTAGTGTAAAGGAACTTAACTACAGAAACCTCATTTCTTCCCTTGCCAAGTGCCTTTACTGCAGTAAGGTTAACGAACTTCTGAAGATCTACACGGAAAATACTGTCGATAAGGTCGTTGATATAGTTCTGAGAATTAAAATTAGCGCTTCCGTCATCAGCTGTATAATCGAGAATGATGTCAAGCTTCTGGAAGTAAGTTGTTCTTCTGTCGAAATTCCAGCCGAAGAGACTGTCAAGATTTTTATCTACGAGGAAGAAGTTAAGCACACTGTTAAGTACATCCCACACGGTTTTACCGCTGCCTGCATTGATAACCTTGCCGTTCTCGTCATAAAGAGGAACAATAGAGCCGATTTTTTCGATTATGTAGTCACCGATAACCTGCTCGTAGGTTGCAGTAGCAGGATAATCCTTACCGCTGAGGTAAACGACTATCTTGTTTGCCATTTCTGTAAGGTTTTTTGCAGTCTTTACAGTGTTATAATATTCCTTTGTTTCGGTTGTATCTGCTGCTTCAAATACTATTTTAAGGATTTCAAGCATAAGTGCATCGTCGCTTACATTGGTGTTAATGTCAGCGCCTGAATTTTCAGCGATGTACTTAACAAGATTTCTCATATTATCGCCGATTATTTCGTAGCCGCCCTCTGTCCAGCGATAATTGCCTTCACCGTCCACATAACCGGGAACTATCTGCTTGAATACTTCACCTAAAACATTGTTTATCTGATCGAGAACGGATTTATCCTTGGTGAATTTGATATTACTGAAATCATAATCACCGTCAATCTGAATTACAGTGTCAAGCTGAGCATAACCTACACTGGCAAAACTGAAGGACTTATCCTTAACCAGACCGATAAGATGATCATTGACTAAAACAGTGAAAACGTCGGTAATAAGATGGTCGATAGTTGTGCTTTCGTTCACACCGCTTAAGCCCACCAGACAGAGAACATCTCTGTAAACGAAGCGGTCAAAATCAGCTATTGCTTCTGATCTGATTCTGTCATAATCAGCTTTATCCTTAAAGAGTAAATCAACGATCATACCCTTTACGTTATTTCCGGCATTTATGTTTCTGATACCGTTTAAGACATCAGCCGGAAGAGCACTTTCGATTACACCAAGCTTGAGATTTCCAGAAAGGAAGGCTTCGATAATAGCACCGTTTGCATCTGCGAGCTCGAGAACCTCACTGAAAATTTTATAGTCGCCCGATTTAGCACGGGACATACCTTCATCGAAAACATCAAGGTTTATTTTAGCGAGATGGCCGAGATCGATAAGACTGTTAAGAGTCTTGTTTGCTGCAAGCGCTATAACTGCACGATAATTATCTACGGTTTTACATATAGCATCAACTGAAGAAAGATCGATTAAAATCTTAACATTATCGCTTCCCACCTTTATTGCATCACTTTTAACAAAAAAGCCTAAAACCAACTCAACAGCCTGCATTTCAAGCCAACTCAAATCCTTAAGAAGCTCTACTTCCATACGGAGCTTGTTTTCTGCACCGTTAGCCTCTGCGAGCTTTTCGTCCACCAAATCTAAAAGATAGTGTACATTATCCTTTGTTACATTCTGTGCATAGGTTTTGTAATCGAAATCTTCTGCCGCATTTGCACCGAAAGCTGTGGCTGAAACGGTAGAGCAAAGGAGCACAAGACACATCACTAAACTCAATGCACGGTTTAAAACTGTTTTCATAGTTTTTACCTCCTGTAATAAATTATCAGACAAAAATCAAATTTTATCATTATAATAATACTATATTTCTCCCTTTCAAGTCAAGAAAGCAGCACCTCTAAATATACTGAAAATTAATTTTTATTAAAACTGTACAATTAGAGAGAGTTATTTTTATCTATCTTTTTCCTTCTGCCGAAACAAATGCAACATATTAACACATAATGAACAATATTTTAAAATTCTCTTGACTAATAATCAATTATATACTATAATGAATATACTAAATTAATTCTCAGGAGGAATATATCATGGAATTTTTCGAAACATACAAAGAAGACATCACTGCTTTCATTGAAGCTCTTATCGAATTCTTTAAGACAGTATTCGCTAAGCTTTTCCCAGAAGAAGAAGCAGCTGAATAATCACTAAGCAAAAAATAAAAGGGTGTTACCGTACGCCGACACCCTATAAGGCAGTATTTCTTTAAAACGTGAAATAACATCACAAT
>CALCHE010000036.1 GCA_937901145.1 uncultured Clostridia bacterium | reverse complement strand
TCCATTGTTTTTCGTCTCCTTTTGTTTTTTAAATACTATGAATATTGCGAATGGTACTATGCAGACCATAGGAACAACATATCTCATATAAGCTACGGGACCTACCAGGCAGATAAGGAAATTAAACAAAGCTAAACCGCATACAATAAACGCCTGTCTGTTCTTTCTTCTGATGATATGATAAATAAGAAGCAGATAAAGCCAGGTATAAGTAGCCATTTCAAAAAATGCTGATGTAAGCGGATTATTGTAAAGAATTTTTAGGCTCTGATTTACTAATGCTCTGGCAGACTCATTACCGAGATATCCTCTGAATTCAGGAATCATGTCGCCTCCCCATATTTCGCCTACGGTGGAATATGTTACCACCTGACTTCCTTCAAAGGAGAGCCACCCAAAATGCAGATTCAGATATGCCTCCACATAGGTAAGCGGATGTTTTATAAGACCTTTAAACCACATTTTCACATAAGAAACAAGCTCATCTGTAGTAGTATATTTATTGTACCTGTTTTTTATGTTATCAGCGTGCTGTCCTGAATAATTCTGTGCGAGAACATCAATATCTCCCTCACAACTGAGGATTTTACCGATAAGCTCCTCTTCGTCGGGAGTAATTTCTTCTCTATGTTCTTTAATGTATCTGGCCGTCTGCTGGAAAGGAACAGATAAAAGCTCACGGGGACTTCCCTGAGTGATATCCAGAGCAGGGCAGATAATATTTATGAAACCTATCTGGAAAACAAGAACAGGAACAACAATATACGATGCAAGCTTTATCATTTTCTTTTTGTTCTTCCAATAGCAAAGAACGATACAGGCGAGAATAAGTATAAGAATATATATGGTATTATTTCTGGTAAACATCAGTATAAGTGCCGTAAGCATAAAGCACACAACTCTCAGAGGTGATGCCTTTTTCAGAGTGACGAGCTCATAAAGCTGTGCTGCAATAAGCACGTAAAAGGAACAGAAAAGGCTATCCTTGACTACAGTCATCGAATACACAGGAAAAAGAGGATTAACTGCACAAAAAACAAAAGTAATCTTATAAAAAGTGCTACTCACCTTATGCTTTTTCATCACATAAATCATATAAGAAAAAGCATAAGCCATAAGAAATGCCTGGAAAATACAAAGACCTTCAAAGGCAGCCTCATAAGATCCGACAGCCTCACCAACCATCGTAGTAAGCTTCAAAAGACCTGTATAAAGAATAGGATGATGGTTATTCAGAATGACATTCTCATTGAGAAGAACTACCGAATCGTCCGTCCAGCAATAGAGGGGATTATTAAGTGCCTGCGCTAATTGATCAAAAGCATCGGCAGCGATACATCCCGGATAAAGCAGGATATAATAAGGTATCCAGCACGCCATAAGAATCAGCGTCATAATCCCGACAGCTTTGAATGGCTTCATAGAATACGAATCTTTCCTGATAACAATAGGATTCATATACACAAGGAAATCAACAACAATATATACTGCAGGAGTAAAACCGGATATTTTAAT
Source organism: uncultured Clostridia bacterium (assembly GCA_937901145.1). Taxonomy (GTDB): domain Bacteria; phylum Bacillota; class Clostridia; order Oscillospirales; family Acutalibacteraceae; genus UBA6857. The sequence continues at coordinate 10,611 of CALCHE010000036.1, read as the reverse complement.
CAATGTTTTTGCCAAGGTTGTCTTATTTCCAAAAACCAAGTCCCAGGAATTGGTTGTACTGTAACTATAACATAGAAGAAGAGCAAATACAATGACTGCAGAAACTGCAGTTATTAAAGCACAGTTTCTCGCATTTTTGCCTTTAAAAAGCTTCTCTCTATATAAATAAGCCATACCCAAACAAAGCATAACAGTAAACCATGTGGGCTCCTGCGCTGAATAAATAATATCTGTAATGAACCTGAAAGGTGCAAAAGAATATATTTTCAGACCCATTATCGCTTCAGGAATAACAGCTACCGCCGAATTCAGCCCATAAGCAAAAACCGTAAGTGTGGCAAGAACAAAGGATATTACAGATTTTTTATCTTTTTTACTTAACAACTTTTCCATTATCTGTCCTTTCACAAAATAAACATATAACGAGTACATACTATCATAAATTCTGTTTTCAAGTCAATAGCGTTAACAGAATTATAAAATGCACATTATCTCAGTTTTTCTATCATCCTGTCAGGGAAGTTACCGATAAGTGAATCCACGCCCATAGCAGCGAGTCTTTCGATGTCCTCATATTCATTAACAGTCCAGGTGTTGATTTCTCTGCCCTGAGCGTGCATTTCATCAACTACCTCCTGACTTAAGGTAATGTGCCAGGGATGACAGCACTGCACATTTCTTTCAGCAGTGTATTTACCGAAATCTACGAGCCAGTCACCTGTAAGGAAGCCTCTTTTGATTTCAGGTGCGATTTCCTCACAGCGCTTTACAGTAAAGTGGTTGAAGGAGGAGAAGATAATTCTGTCCTCGAGTCCGTATTCTTTTATAAGCTCATAGGTTCTCTTCTCAATAGTGGGATATTCGTAAACACCTGTTTTAAGCTCGATGTTTGTGATAATGTCCGTGTCCTTTACGAGCTCGAAATATTCTCTGAGAGTAGGAATACCGCAAAAGCCGTAAACACCTCGGAAGGTAGCGGAAGCGTCGAACTTTCGGAGTTCTTCGAGAGTCATATCCTTTACAAGTCCTTCACCGTCACAGGTACGCTTGATGTCCTCGTCGTGAATGATAACAAGCTCATTATCCTTAGTAAGATGAACGTCAAGCTCTATACCGTCAACACCGATTTCCACCGCCTTTTCAAAAGCGAGCATAGTATTTTCGGGGTACTTACCGCTGAAGCCTCTGTGTGCAAAAATTTTACTCATAATCTTTTCTTCCTTTCATATCTGTTTAACTGTTATTACATATCAAACAAGCTCATCTGTCTCGTCTCGGGGAGATTACCGAAGGCACCTACCTGTCGGAGAGTTTCGATTACTGATGAGCCGGCCGAAGCCTTCTGTGCGAAATCGTCGATGGAAACGAATTCCGTCACACCCTCTCTCGCTTTGGCAAGAGAAATGGCAGCATTTTCGCCTACGCCTGCAAGGGCGCCGAATGGCATACGGATTTTGCCGTCCTCGATGTAGTAAACGGTAGCATCGGATTTGTAAATGTCGATGGGAAGGAACTCAATTCCTCGTGCCATCATTTCATTAACTACCTGAAGCGAGGGATACATATTGATTTCCTTAGGCTGTGCATCCTTACCCTTAGCCTTGATTTCAGCCATTCGTCTTCTGACTGCATCTCTACCCTTGAGAACAGTAGCTGCTTCAATATCTCCGCCTCGTACGGTCATAAATGCAGCATAGTATTCCAGAGGATAATATATCTTGTACCATCCAAGTCTCAGAGCCGCACTTACGTAAGCGGCGGCGTGAGCCTTCGGGAACATATACTGAATTTTCATACAGGAGTCGATGTACCACTGCTCTACACCGTTGTCCTTCATAGCCTGCTTGTGCTCATCGGTGAGAAGCTTCGTAGCCTTGCCCTTACGGACGATTTCCATAATCTTAAAGGCCATACTGGGCTCGACACCCTTATGCATAAGATAAACCATAATGTTATCTCGGGTACCGATAACATTAGCGATAGTACAGGTTCCTTCCTTGATAAGATCCTGAGCATTACCCAGCCACACGCCCGTACCGTGAGAAAGGCCCGAAATCTGCAGAAGCTCTGAGAAATTCTGCGGTCTCGCATCGAGAAGCATCTGAATTACGAAGGGTGTACCCATTTCCGGAATGGAAAGGGTGCCTGTGGGACAGTCGATATCCTCAGCCGTAACACCCAAGGGCTCAGGTGAAAGAATAAGCTCATAAACCTTCGGGTCACATATATCCGTTTCCATTACGGGAATGCCTGTCAGATCCTCGAGATGCTTATAAAGTGAGGGAACATCATGGCCGAGGTTATCGAGCTTAAGAATAGTGTCGTGAAGTGCGTGGAAGTCGAAGTGAGTGGTTCGTGTGTCACTCTTCGAGTCATCGGCAGGATGCTGAATGGGAGTAAAGTCCGCCGCATCGAAACAGTCAGGCACAACAACCATACCGCCCGGATGCTGACCTGTGGTTCTTTTGACACCGGTACAGCCTCGGGTGAGTCTGTCCTCCTCAGCACGGGAAACAACAATGTCTCTTTCCTGCAGATACTTTTTAACATAGCCGTAGGCTGTCTTGTCAGCGACAGAAGCGATGGTACCCGCTTTGAAAACGTGACCGTCGCCGAAAAGAGTTTCGGTGTAGCGGTGGGCTCTCGACTGATACTCACCCGAGAAGTTAAGATCGATATCAGGGCTCTTGTCACCCTTGAAGCCGAGGAAGGTTTCGAAGGGGATGTCGTGACCGTCACGGATAAGGTCAGTACCGCATTCGGGACAGTTCTTTTTCGGAAGGTCATAGCCTGAGCCTACCTCACCCTTGAGGAAAAATTCCGACCACTTACAGTTAGGACAGCGGTAATGTGGAGCGAGAGGGTTAACCTCGGAAATACCCGAAGCATTGGCGACATAGGACGATCCTACAGAGCCTCGTGAGCCTACGTGGTAGCCGTGCTCCTCGGAGTTTTTAACCAGCTTCTGTGCGATCATATAGAGAACACCAAAGCCGTGCTTGATGATAGAGGTGAGCTCTTTTTCGAGTCTCTTGGCTACATATTCGGGAACGGGATCGCCGAAAAGATTTTTCGCCTTATCCCAGCAAAGACGTGTAAGCTCATCGTCAGCGCCCTCAAGAGAAGGCGGATAGTTACCGCTGGGAATAGGAATGATTTTTTCTATCATATCGGCTATCATATTCGGATTTGTGATAACGATTTCCTTAGCTGTTTCTTCACCGAGATAGTCGAACTCCGCGAGCATTTCCTCAGTATTACGGAAATAAAGAGGTGCCTGCTGATCCGCATCGGAGAAGCCCTGACCTGCCATAAGAATAGCTCTGTAGCGTGCATCCTCAGGGTCGATGAAATGAACGTCACAGGTGGCTACTACAGGCTTACCCACAGCATCAGCCACGTGAATTACCTTACGGTTAAAGTTGCAGATATCCTCCACGGAATTCACGTGAGGGAAGCGTTCACTTCTTATCATATATTCGTTATTACCGCAGGGCTGAATTTCCAGATAATCGTAGAAGGATGCGATTTTCAGTATCTCCTCTTCGCTTTTTCCTTCTACTATAGCACGGTATAATTCACCTGCTTCACAGGCTGAACCTATAATAAGACCCTCTCTGTGCTTTATGAGTTCACTTTTGGGAATAATGGGTCTTCTGTGGAAATATTCGAGGTTTGATTTGGTTATAAGCTTGTAAAGATTTTTAAGTCCCGTAAGATTTCGGGCTAAGATAATCTGATGGAAGTATTTGTTTTTACTCTTTTTCCAGTCCTCGAAGCTTATTTCCGTATCATCCATAAAGTAGCCTTCCATACCGTAGATGATTTTTATTTTGCCACCTGCGGCAGAAACGGCTTCGGGATATGCCTGTACCACACCGTGGTCGGTGATGGCTATGGCTTTATGTCCCCAGGCTATGGCTCTTTTAACCAGGACGGAGGCATCAGTCATACCGTCCATCATGGACATTTTGGTGTGAAGGTGTAATTCGACTCTCTTTTCCTCGGCATCATCGGTTTTCTGTATCTTTTCGACAAGACAGATGGCACGGGGAGAGATTACGTTTTCACCTGAGAATTTATCAAAGGCAAGGTCACCTCTTATCATAACGGTGACACCGTCCTTGACCTTGGCCATAATGGCATCGCAGTTTTCCTTTCTCTCGAAAACCTTACAGGTGTAGGCATAGGTGTTATCGGTAATATTAAAGGTGATTATGTAGCTTCTGCCGTCTCTGGTTTCTCTGCTGTCAAAGCCGAAAACATCACCCCACACCACACAGGAGCCGTCCTCTACGGAGATTTCATTAAGAGGCTTGGGATTTTTCGTGATTTTGTTTCCGTAGATAGGCTTAGCTGTTTCCAGATAAAGAGGGATGCCCTCGATTATCTTGTGCTCCTTTGGCTTTGGTGCCATATACTCAGCAGGGTCTATACCCTTGGCACGGAGATTTTCTTCCTCTGCCTTTTTATGGAATGAGGCAATTTCCTCGTCGCTGATGACGAGCTCTCTCTGACCCGTAAACTGTACCTCGACCCTTCTGCCGAAGCGTTCAGCGATAAGACGGGACATATACTCTCCTGCTCCCACACTTTCGAGAATGGATGCACCGCCGTGGGAAAGCTCCACGGAAAGAGTGGTTCCGTCAAAGGAGCCCTTACTGTCCTCGAAAAAGCCATTAGTAGCGGCTAAAGCGGAATTAGTCTCCCTTATGAGAGTGGCAAAGTAGCCCTCAGAAAAGCATTCAGCGGGCATACGGGGTTTGATTATAACGTCAGAAACACCCAGTCGGCTTCTTAAATCCGACTGAGCTTCCTCTAAAACCTTATCAGTGACTAAGGACGGAAAGAAAGCTTTGATTTCCACCTGCTTTTTTTCCATAGAAATAGCCACATTTTCTATTTTACTTCCTGCGAACCTCTCGCTCAGCTCCTGTGAGTTAAAAGGTCCGAACAGTTCCTCAAATACGCTGTTCATTCAATTCTTCCTATATATTATAAAAGTTCTATTTCCTTCATCAATTCGTCTAAAATATTTTCTTCGCTGACTTTTCTTAGAATTTCACCTTTTCTGAAGATAATAGCACATCCGTCACCGCCTGCGATACCGATGTCAGCTTCCTTGGCCTCACCGGGTCCGTTCACCACACAGCCCATAACAGCTACCGTGATATTCTTTTTAACGGTGCGGAGTCTCTCTTCTACCCTTTGTGCAAGAGAAATAAGGTCAATCTTCGTTCTTCCGCAGGTAGGACAGGACACGAGAGTAGGTGTGCTTTTATCTATGCCGATAGCCTTAAGAATATCGAAGCCTGCATAGACCTCATTTACGGGGTCATCGGTAAGGGAAACACGGATGGTGTCACCTATTCCTCTGGTGAGAAGTGAGCCGATGCCCACGCTTGATTTGATAAGGCCCATTCTCGCCGTACCCGATTCCGTAACACCCAAATGTAAGGGATAAGAGCACATTTCGGCCACTCTTTCATAGGCACTTATCATATTGGCTACATTCGATGACTTAATGGAGATAACGATGTCATCGAAGTCATATTTTTCCAGTAATTGCACGTGGTACATAGCACTCTCTGCCATGGCCTCGGGAGTAGGGCCTCCGAAACGGGCAAGAATGTCCTTTTCCACAGAGCCTGAGTTTACACCGATACGGATAGGTACACCGTGCATACGGCACTTCTCTGCTACTGCCTTCACATTTTCATCAGCACCGATGTTACCGGGATTGATGCGGATTTTATCTACCCCTGCATCGAGGCTTGCCAAAGCAAGACGGTAATCGAAATGTATATCCGCTACGATGGGCACACTGATATTTTCCTTCAGCGCGGCTACGGTTTTTACGCTTTCCATATCGGGAACGGCTACTCTTATGATTTCACAGCCTGCTTCCTCGAGTCTTTTCGCCTGAGCCACATTACCCTGAATGTCGTGAGCGGGAATATTGAGCATTGACTGGACGGTGATTTTACTGTCACCGCCGATGTAAATATTACCGACCTTTATTTTTTTACATTCTCTTTTTTTAATCATAATTTCACCTGCTTATATTTGATCAATAAAATCCGCGACCTGAAACCAGCTTCCATATATCACTAAAGCTGATAAGTGCCATAAAGCCTAAAAGAATGATAAGACCTGCAGCATGAATCCAGGATTCGTATTTCTGAGGTACGGGCTTTCTGAAAATAACCTCAAATACCATAAAGAACAGATGTCCGCCGTCAAGTGCAGGAACGGGAAGAAGATTGAAAAGACCGATGTTAATGGTAATCATAGCCATCATCATGAAAAGTCCGCTCCAGTCCACATTTACCATACTGCTCTGAGCTATGTCGGCAATTACCGTTACCGTACCGATAGGACCTGCCAGGTCATTGAGTCCGTACTGACCTCTGATAAGATCGAAAAGACTCAGATAAACCATTCTGCCCATTGAAACGCTGTAGCCGAGGGCCGAAGATAAAACATTCAGCACATTTTTCTCTTCACCTAAAATGGAGAAGTCAAAAACTGTAGCTGTGTTAAGCTTTACCTGAGAAAGCGATATTTCCTCTTCGCCTCTTTTCAGAACGAAGTCATAAGTGAAATCCTTATCGGCGTCAATCTGCGCTATAAGCTCCTCAGCTGTTTTGACAGAGCTTCCGTTTATGGAAAGAATCATGTCCTCGTCAGCGAAGCCCTGATCCTTTAAAAGAGCAGAGACATCGTAAACCGTGCAGTCCTCTCTGTAGTAAAAGTTTCCGCTGGTTCTTTTCAGGAATGTTACATCCTCTAAGGTTATCTTTTCACCCTCACGCTCCACGGTAAAGTCATATTTACCGCTGCTGTTACGCTGCATAAAGTAGCTGATGTCGTAATCGGAATAAACTCTTTTTCCGTCGATTTTCAGGATTTTATCACCCACGGCAAGACCGCTCTCAGAGCTTACTGCACCCTCATAAAACTGCAGTATCTCATTGGTACCCACGAGCTCACTGCCCGAAACGAGAAAGATACAGACGATGAAGCCGAGGATAAGATTCATCACGGCACCTGCGGCGATGATAATCATTCTCTTCCACACCTTCTGATTACAGAAGGCACGACCGTCCTCGCTTTTCTCCTCTTCACCCTCCATACTTACGAAGCCGCCGAAGGGCAGAAGACGAAGAGCATATTTGGTTTCCTTACCCTGCTTTTTAAGGATAGTAGGGCCCATACCGATAGCAAATTCGTTTACCTTTACTCCGAAAAGCTTGGCAAAGATAAAGTGGCCGAACTCGTGAATAAAGATAATAAGACCGAAGAAAAGCACGGCTATGGCAAAGGGTAAAATTTTAGATAATGCTGTAGAAAAATCCATTTTAAAACAAAGAGAAAGCTCTCTTTCCTTTCTGAAAATTATCCGATTATTGATTCAATGATTATATTAAGCTGTCGACAAGCTCTCTGGCATATTTATCTGCTTCGAGAACATCGTCGAGGGTGTATATTTCTTTGTTAACTGTTTTTTCCGTCGCCTTTTCTACTAAGTCGGCAATCTGTAAAAATCCTACCCTGCCCTCTCTGAAAAGAGCATTTGCTCTTTCGTTGGCACCGTTAGCCGCACAGGGATAAAGACCGCCCTTACGGATGGCATCACGGCAGATATTAAGGCAGGAGAAGGTTTCATAATCAGGCTTAAAGAAGGTAAGATTCTGAAAATCCCACAGATTAAGCTTTCTGACAGGTGACGGATATCTTTCGGGATAGGTCAGTGCATACTGAATAGGTATTCTCATATCAGGTACACCGAGCTGTGCTATCACCGAGTTATCATTATATTCTATAAGGGAGTGAATTATGCTTTCACGGTGAACCACTATGTCGATCATATCGGGAGAAACACCGAAAAGCCACACAGCCTCGATAAGCTCGAGACCCTTATTCATCATCGTGGCACTGTCCACGGTTATCTTGGCACCCATACTCCAGTTAGGATGCTTCAGAGCCTCGGCCACTGTGATATTCTGAAGCTCGTCTCTCTTTTTACCGAAGAAAGGACCGCCCGATGCTGTTAATATGATTGACTTAAGCTCATCTTTTTTATTCATACCCTCGAGACATTGGAAAATAGCACTGTGCTCACTGTCTACGGGTAAAATCTTAACACCTTTTTCTGCGGCTCTTTTCATAACCAGAGCACCACCGGCTACGAGGGTTTCCTTGTTAGCCAGGGCGATGTCCTTACCCTCCTCGATAGCGGTGAGAGTGGGCTTGAGACCTGCAATACCCACCACGGAGTTAAGAACGGTATCCGCCTCAGCGGCAGCGGCACAGAAGGCTACACCCTCAGCACCCGAATAAACCTTTGTATCCGTGTCAGCTACTGCAATTTTAAGAGCCTTAGCCGCTTCCTCGTCGTTAAGTGCGGCATATTTGGGCTTCCATTTTCTTATCTGCTCCTCGAGCACCTTAGCATTTCTGTCAGCGGTGAGAGCGATGATTTCATAGCCCCTCATTTCGGCTACATCTAAACTCTGAGTACCGATGGAGCCTGTAGAGCCTAAAATAGAAAGCTTTTTAGTCATATAAATCACTCCTTAAAGAGAGATAAGTGCCACGATTCCGTAAAGCACGGGAAGAACAAAGGTACAGCTGTCAAAACGGTCCATAATTCCTCCGTGACCGGGAAGAAGCTGACTGTAGTCCTTGATGCCGAAGTTTCTTTTAAGCACGGAAGCGGAAAGGTCGCCCACCATACTTACCAGTGAAAGCACCACGGAAATGGGGATGATGTAAAGATACTTCATAGCACTTTCACCGAAGAGAGTGTAATCATAGAGATTTTTACATCCTACGGTGAAAAGGAAGAGAATAAGCACGTTGAAAGCGGCTGTGATTACCACACCGCCTACAGCACCCTCGATTGACTTTTTGGGGCTGATAACGGGTGCCATCTTATGCTTGCCGAACTTTCTGCCCACGAGATAGGCGAAGGAGTCGGTGAGCCAGGAAGCGGCAAAGCCGAGACATACGAAATAAATACCCTCCTGATGAGTATAGTCCGGGTTAATGTCTGCGATGTTATTAAGTCTTAGGAAGCAGGAGAAAGCATAAGGCAGTGCTACTGAAGCGAAAAATGCAGTTACTGTGTGAGTGAACTGAATATTCTTATTATCGAATACGCCCAGAGAAAGAAGCACGAGAGCATAAAAGCTGTAAAGTACACCTACTGCGGGAACGGCTATACCGAAGCCTACTGCCGAAACAGTGAGAAAGCTCACAAGGCAGGAAATAACATACAGGATTTTACTCTTATTGCCTACTGCTCTTACTACCTCGAAGGTAGCAGTAGCGGCTATGGCTGATAAAATAACCGTCATAACGGGAACCCAGTCCATAATCACCGTTACGAGAAACAGTGCCAGACCGATGCATATAATTATGGTGGAAGCTGTACGCTCACCCTTAAAAAGCTTTTTCTTTTCTTTTGTATCCTTTGACATAATTAATCTTCCTTTATAAATACTTGTAAGTAATAACTTAAACTCCGCCGAAGCGACGGTTTCTTTTCGAATATTCCTCTATGGCGCGGTCAAGACACTCGGGAGTGTAGTCGGGCCACAGAACATCGTCGATGTAAATTTCGCTGTATGCCGCCTGCCACATAAGATAATTCGAAAGGCGGTACTCACCGCTGGGTCTTATGATAAGGTCAGGGTCAGGCTGTCCTGCAGTGTATAGATGTGAGGAAATAAGCTCCTCATTGATATCATCCACACTCAGCTTTCCGCTCTGTATTTCACGGACTATATCCTTCACTCCGCGGACTATTTCGTCCCTCGAGCCGTAATTAACAGCGATGTTTATATTTATTCTGTCTTTATCGGCGCTCTTTTTTTCCACGTCATCCATACGGCTGACAAGATCCTTCGGCATACCGTCACGGGCACCGAGAAAACGGATACGATAGCCCGCCTGCTCATTTTCGAGTACTCTTTCCTGCATACGGTCAAGATAGCCTCTGAAAAGATTCATAATGGCAGTTACCTCTATTTTGGATCTTTTCCAGTTTTCGGTGGAGAAGGCATAAAAGGTCACGTGCTTAATGCCGATTTCAGCACAGTACTCGCATATTTCCTCGAAAACCTTGGCTCCTACCTTATGACCCTCGGTGCGCTTCAGTCCGCGCTCTTTAGCCCATCTGCCGTTACCGTCCATAATGATGGCAATATGCTCGGGGAGGCACTCAAATTTCTTTTTCATAATATAGACTCCTGTTTTTTAATTGCCTGTTATAAAGACATATAGTGGCTGTCCCATAGAAACAGCCACTTAAATTGTTCTGCTATAATCAGATTTCCATAATTTCCTTCTGCTTTACTGCAGAGATTTCATCGATTTCTTTGATGATATTATCAGTGATCTTCTGGATTTCCTTTTCGCCGTCCTTAAGATCGTCCTCTGTGATTTCTGATGCCTTCTTCATAGCCTTGAGCTTTTCGAGGCAGTCACGGCGTACGGAACGTGCAGCAACCTTTGAGTTTTCAGCCATTTTCTGGATATCCTTTACGATTTCCTTACGTCTGTCCTCAGTAAGAGGAGGGAAGGTAAGACGGATAACTGAACCGT
>CALCHE010000035.1 GCA_937901145.1 uncultured Clostridia bacterium | reverse complement strand
GTGAACTTTTACAATGCTTATCTCCCGTAAGGAAAGATAGGTCTTTTCCTCGTGACAAAAAGCATCAAGCCCTCAAATTCACTTTTAACAGAAAATGGCACTAATTCTCTTAAGTTAATGACATTGCCTTTCAGGAGAGGCTGTAAAAGCAGCAGACTATCGCTTATTATTTTAGAAATTTCATCCGCAATTTTGCGTTCTGCATTCAAAATTACACCGTCTGCATTGCAATAAAAAAAACGCTGTAAAAGCTTTTATGCCTTACAGCGTTTTCCTTTTATCTGACTTTTACCTTTACTATCTTCGAGTAGCTTCCGTATACTCTTTCTCCGTTTACGGTTTTATAAGCTCTCACTCTGATGTAATAATTTTTCTTTGACCTGAGATTTTTAAAGGTAACGGAGGTTTTGCTTCCCTTTTTCAAAGTTACCTTTTTACTGCTCATCATACCGTCGTTACGCGCATAAGCTGCCACATAACCCTTGGCGCCTTTTACTCTGTCCCAGCTTACGGTGATTTTCCCCTTATCAGCCACAGCTGTTATAACAGGTCTTGCCAAAAGAGTGGTCACAGCCTTTTTACTGCTGTAAACGCCCTTTCCGTACTCACTTACGGCTCTTACACGGAAGTAGTATTTTTTATTGGCTGAAAGGTCCTTTACTTTGCAGTAATTACTTTTAACAGTAGAATAGGTTTTCCATTTTTTGCCGTCCGTGCTTATCTGCACCTGATATTTCTCAGCCGTTTCTATAGCTGTCCATTTCAGCTTCAGAGAATTATCCGTAACGGAAACAGCCCTGAGATTTTTCACCTTTCCGGGAAGAGTAAAGGAAGACACCTTACAGTTGTCACCCCTGTAAATATTTCCGTTTTCGGATACATAGGTTCTTACTGCCAGCTTGTATTTTTTCCCGGGAGAGAGATTCTTAACGGTATAGGAGGTGCCCTTTACCGTGGCTATGTCTTCGTAGGCATCCTTGTTTGCATTGTAGAGTCTGACTATGTAACCGTCCACACCTCCTACAGCCTTCCAGGAGAGACTGACAGAGCTTTTACCGGGCGCAGCAGTAACAGACATCTTAGGCAGATTGATTTTAAAGCTGAGAGTCTCACTTCCGCGGTAACCGTTTTCCTTGACACCCGTAACGATCATTTTACCTGTTCCGGGATATTTGTCGTTCATATAGCTTACGGTATAATGTACGCCTGCCTTCAGAACGCTGTCACCTAAACGGACAGTAAGTGCAGGTCTTATATTTTTTCCTGTGAAATTAAAGCTGTTTTTATACTCGAAGGTACATCCGGAAATATTGACTGTATTTCTGTATCTGAAGCTTTCCACATAATCGCTCTTATGCTTTTCCACGAAATCGTTACAGTCCGTGGAAAGATCGGGATCAGTAAAAAGATAGCCGTTATATGTGCCGCTCTTTGACCTTACCACATTACACAGGTCTGCAGTGTACCATTTTCCGTTCACATAAACCTGACTCCAGGCGTGATTTGCTTCCATATTTACGGGCACGATGGCAGGTATTCCCGCCGCGTTACACAGATCCTTGAAGGCATTGGCATAGCCGCCGCAGACCGTAAGTCCCACATTCAGAGCATATCTCGGGTCATTGGTGTAGCCTGTAAGAATAAGGTATCGGGCATTTTCATCCAGCCACTTAAGGAAAAACTGTGCCATTTCCATATTGTCAGAGCATTCCTGCTGTGCCTGTCCCACCAGTGAAAGGAGCTTATCGTCATAATCCTTTCCGTATTTGTCCTTTTCGCTTCCGTTGAGATAAAAATTAAAGTTAGCGCTGAAATGCTCTCCACCGCGGTAAGAGGTCACGCTCATCATCAGCTTATTGTGTCTGCTCCACTCGGTAAAGAAATTACCGAACTTTTTTTTGACCAGACTAAGCTCATCGAAAAATTTCTGAAAATCACTTCCGTAGGGCTTATGAGTAAAGAAAAATTTGATATTTACTCTGCAGTAATCCTCTACAGGCTCGCCCATAAGCGACTCAGCGATTCCGCTCAGCACCTCATACATTTTTTCCTCGGAGGGATCCCACTTTTCGTATTCAAGATATATGACTCCGTCAGCGGTTTTCACGTAAGAAGAGGAATAGTCGGAAAGACGGCTTTTAACCTCGCTGTCAGGCATCACAGCCTGTGAGTCAAAGGACAGGCAGAGAGTAAAAAGTATAAGCGTAAAAACAGTAATTATGGCTTTTTTCATTTTTCTGCTTCCTTTCTCTTTTTTCATTCCGTTATATTTATGCGTCGATCTCCATTCCCGCATAAGCGTTAAGCTCAGGTCCGGCAGTGTTACCGCTGAGATATTCGTAATAGCCCTGTGCACCTACCATAGCCGCATTGTCTCCGCAGAGTGAAAGCTCGGGAAGATAAAGCTTCCAGCCGTTTCTTCTGCACATATCTTCAATATCTGCTCTTAAAACGGAGTTTGCCGAAACACCGCCTGCCAGCACGAGAGTTCTGTGACCGAAGTCCTTCATAGCCTTTTCTGTATTTTTACACAGACAGGAGCTGACGCTTTTCATAAATGAAGCACCGAGATTCTTTTCGTTTATCTCCTCGCCCTTCTGCTTGGCATTATGTATAATATTGATAACCGAGGTTTTAAGTCCCGAAAAGCTGAAATCATAGGGCGCGTTTTCCACCTTGGGTGTAGGGAATCTGTAGGCTGTGCTGTCACCGTCCTTAGCGAGTCTGTCCAGATTAAGACCGCCGGGGTAAGGAATACCCATGGTTCTGGCTGCCTTGTCCAGTGCTTCACCTGCCGCGTCGTCTCTTGTTCTGCCGATAACATTGAAATCAGTATAGTCTCTGACCTCGGTCATAAGGGTATTACCTCCGCTTACCACCAGGCAGAAAAAGGGCGGCTTAAGCTCCTTATGAGTGATGTAGTTAGCAGCGATGTGTGAACGCAGATGGTGTACGGGCACCAAGGGAATATTACCCGCATAAGCCAGGCTTTTCGCATAGTTCACACCTACTAACAGCGCACCGATAAGACCGGGCGCATAGGTTACGGCTATGGCATCAATATCCGAAAGCTCACACTCAGCATCACTGAGAGCCTTTTCCACTACCGAGGAAATAGCCTCAGCGTGTCTTCTCGATGCTATTTCGGGTACTACACCGCCGTAAATTTTATGTTCTGCTACCTGTGAAGCCACCACATTAGAGAGTACCTCTCTGCCGTCTTCGACCACACTTGCAGCTGTTTCGTCACATGAAGATTCGATCGCTAAAATTTTCATCTCTATCACCTTAAATATTTAGTCATTATCAGCGCATTTTCCGTAGGTGAGGAATAGAAATTTTTTCTTTCCCCCATTCTTTCGTAGCCCTCGCTTTCATAAAGAGCGATGGCACCTTCGTTACTGACTCTTACCTCCAGACTTATGAAAGAGCAGTTTTTTTCCACAGCTTTTTCCTCGGCATACTTCAGTAAAAATCTGCCGATGCCCTGTCTTCTTTCAGCGGTGCTTACAGCCACATTAGCTATATAGCATTCATCCAGTACACAGTGCATTCCCATATATCCGACTGTCTTTCCGTTTTTTTTCGCAGTAAAGAAAACTGCATTTTCATTGGACAGCTCTTCGGAAAGTCCCTTTTCTGTCCAGGGCAACGAAAAACATTCTCTTTCCAGTGCGGCAATAAAGGGTATATCCTCTTCCGTCATAATATGTGCTGATAATTTCATCTGTTTCCACTTTCCGTTTTTTATAAAATTCAATGCATATATATCTATTATATATAATACTGTTTTTTTATATAAAAGTAAATATTATTTATTGCCAATTTATTACCATTTTGTTTACATAATGAAGTATTGGCAATAAAATCTTTTATTTTTCTTTTTTGTAATTAAAACCAACTTCCGATGATATATAATAACCTCGTACCTATGAAAAGGAGGTAAAAAATTATGAAAAAACTTTTAGCAGTATTTTTATCGGTAATCTGCATTTTTTCCTGTTTCGCACTTCCCGCCAGTGCAGCAGGCGCTTTAGGTGTAATCGGTGAGCTGGCAAACACATTCTTTGAGGGTATTTTTGACATCGATATCGAGGAAGACACTCCTCTGGGCTACGGTGTTATTTATGAAATCGATCCTCTTCAGGGTGTAAGCGTCGTTTACAAGCCCTCCCCTTCCATCAGCTTCGAAAATCCCGGAACATACGCTATCACTACCGACACTCCTCTCTCCATCGACTATGAGTTCATCTGCTGGGAGGACACCACAGGTAAAAGATATTATGCCGGTGACAAAATCTATGTAGACGGTATGATTACTCTTTATGCCATCTGGGCAGAAAAAAACGACAATGATATGAGAGTTGCCCGAGTAATCAAAACCACCTTTGAAGCTTTAAGAAGACTCATCGGTAAGTTCCTCGGTATTTATGAAATCGTTCTTTTCTATGAACCCGACTTACCTGAAAAGGGTGTTTACGACCTGAAGCTCAGTCAGATTTATTATGAAGATGCTTCCTTCGAAGCAGACGAAGGAAACGAGAGAGTTCTTCTTTACATCGACTCCTTCATGATATATCAGGATAACAGAATGTCCCGCTATGAAATCAAAGACGGCGATCGTGCAAAGATTTACTTCTGCACAGGCTGGCATCCTACCACACAGCTGGCAGAAAACCTCAGCGAAACCTACGAAACCACCTACAGCTTCGCAGCTGAACAGGGCACAAACAAAAGCGATCTTCTCATCATCAACGCTGAAGGACTCCTGGCTGAATATCTTGAAGGCAAAGGACAGAACGCAGAAAAGGTTTATATGGTGGTAACTGTCGAAGAGTCTCTCTACTCATCAACCACTCCCGAAAACGGACTTAATCACAATGAAAGATATAATCCCGTTTCCGTGGTATTCACCATTAACAGATAAAAACAGTAATAAAAATGGCTCCCGTCGGCAATACGCTGACAGGAGCTTTTTCTTGTTTAACCTACTATATTACGTGCGACGTGTACACCGCTGGCAGAAGCATGAGAGAGTGAATGTGTTATACCGCTTCCGTCACCGATAATGTAAAGTCCCTTGTGAGCAGATTCCAGATGCTCATCCACTTCGACTTCCATATTATAGAACTTGACCTCTACACCGTAAAGAAGGGTATCCTCGTTGGCTGTGCCCGGTGCTACCTTATCCAGTGCATAAATCATTTCGATGATGCCGTCTAAGATACGTTTAGGAAGAACCAGGCTAAGATCACCGGGAGTTGCATTCAGTGTAGGAGTAACGAAGGATTCCTCTATGCGGTTAGCATTGGAGCGTCTGCCGCGGATAAGATCTCCGAAGCGCTGAACGATAACACCGCCACCGAGCATATTGCTCAGGCGTGCTATGGACTCACCGTAACCGTTTGAATCCTTGAAGGGTTCTGAAAAATGCTTAGCTACCAATAATGCGAAGTTAGTGTTATCTGTCTGCTTTGCAGGGTCCTCGTAGCTGTGTCCGTTAACGGTTATGATACCGTTTGTATTTTCATTTACCACCGCACCCTTGGGATTCATACAGAAGGTGCGGACTCTGTCACCGTACTTTTCGGTACGGTAAACGATTTTACTTTCATAAAGCTCATCGGTAAGATGTGCGAAAACAGCAGCAGGAAGCTCCACACGGACACCGATATCGACACGGTTTGATTTAGTCTCGATGTTCAGCTCCTTACACACTGATTCCATCCATTTGCTTCCGCTTCTTCCGACGGAAACGATACACTTGTCACAGGTGTAGTCCGCATCCTTACAGCTGATTTTATAGCATCCGCCCTCATCGCTGACAGAAACAACAGGCGTATCGAAGTAAAAGTCAACCTTGTCCTTCAGATATTCATACATATTTTCGAGAACGATGTAATTTATGTCCGTACCGAGATGGCGCACGGAAGCATCCAGGAGATGCAGGTCATTCTGTATACAGACGGTTTTGAACCTTGTTCCGGCAGTCGTGTACAGCTTTGTACCTTCGCCACCGAATTTGAGATTGATTTCATCTACATATCTCATCAGATTCAGAGCCTGTTTTTTACCTATATATTCATATAATGTGCCACCGAAATCATTTGTGATGTTATATTTACCGTCGGAAAAAGCACCTGCGCCACCGAAACCGCTCATAATAGAACAGCTTTTACAGTTGATACAGGTTTTTATCTTGTCTCCGTCGATGGGACATTTACGCTCATTAAGTGCGTGACCTGCTTCGAAAACAGCCACACTCAGCTCCTTATTCAGCTGTACAAGCTCATAAGCGGCAAAAATACCTCCGGGACCGGCTCCTACTATAATAACATCGTATTTCATTTGTTCATCCACCCATCCTTTTCATATTCTCGTTTGTATTATATCATAACATATTTTAATCTTCAAGCAAATATAACCTCATTATCAAAATATCCTCATATCATTGTTAGAATTTTTATCAAAAAAGTTTTTTGATAATGGAAAAGTATACGATTTTATAACTTTTTTAGCATGTTTCAAAGGAATACAAGAAGCCGAAAAACCTATTAAAATCAAGGCTTCTCGGCTTTTAGAGATTGGCACCCTCTGCGGGAATCGAACCCACATCTAACCCTTAGGAGGGGTTTATTCTATCCATTGAACTAAGAAGGCATATACTAAAGTAATAAGTAATAGTGAACAGGTAAGAAGTTATTTAATTTTAACATCCTTTATTATTAAAGTCAATATAAAAAGTCGGGAAAAGCGAAAGTTTTCCCGACTCTGATTTTAATAGTATTCCTTACCGTTAAGGTATCTCCAGGCTGCGACATATTTGGTAGAAGCTCTGGGTGTGTGGCTTCTGATGTCCAGAAACATTCTGTCATCTACGAGGAAAAGAGTTTCCTTTGAGGCAAGAGAGGACTGTTTTACCTTATTTACAGGCATCACGATTGTCTTGTCCTCCATAGCGATTTCGAATCTGTCCTTATAAAGGCTGAGCGTAGCATTTTCTGAAATAACCTCGTCAGTATCCACATTTACTCTGCGTACTATCTGACCGCCTTCAGAGAAAATGAGTTCGCCCTCTGCAGCTGAAAGAAGCTTTTCCTTCCACTGTTTTCTCTGCCACATATCCCAGTCGTAAACATTGTCGTAAACCACATCGTCACCGTGGAAAAATCCGTCAGATTTCATGGTGTAAACTGCACCGCAGTCACACTTAAGGTCGTCGCCCTTACTGTGAATAGTTCCTACCTGACCGCATTTCGGACACATATAAAGAATTCTTTCCACACATTCGGCTAAATTTTCGCCCTCATAAGAAAGAGGATTCTTTTTCTGTTCCTCATAAACATTCACACGTATGTCACGGCGGATAAGCTCATTGATTTCCTCGACAGTCATCTTCGAAAGCTCTTCGGGTGAATATTCACCCACGAAATGCCCTACTATGGGGCCTTTTCTGGATTTGTTTGCCCAGCGGGGACTTCTGAGGTAACCGCCTACAAATTTATATGTAATCAGAGCACAGCCTGATTCCTTTATGAGCTTACCTGTATTGGGTGAGAAATAGCCTGTCTGACCGTTAAGAGACATAGCACCCTCAGCGAAAAGTCCTACAGGAACACCGGCCTGAAGATGTGCCTTGATGTCATTCATCAGTACATCCGATGGCTTATCTCTGTATTTTACTATAACACCGCCGATGTTTTTATAAACCCAACCCAGACTGAGTCTGAGAGTATGGTCGCTTGCTATGAATCTTATGTACTTATTAAGAGCTGCCATCAGATAACCGGGGTCAGCTGCCTCAGTATGATTGCCGATAACAAGAAAGCTTTTGTGCTTGGGCTTGTAATATTCGAGGTGAACATTATTTTCTTTGATAACTTTGTTTTTAAGAAGACCTATAATAGTCTTCATTGCAAAGCAGTTGAAATAATAACCGCTGTTTATTTTAGTAACTTTTTTACTCATTTTGCCATAACCTCCTCTTCTGCGGCTGCTTCCTCCTCGAGAGTATGGTATGCTACCTTGCCTACGAGAGTTTTAGGAAGCTCGTCCTTGAACATGATTTCCTTCGGTATTTCGAATACGTCAAGATATTCTTTACAATAAGCGAGGATTTTTTCCTTGGTTTCATCGTTAGCTTCGAAGCCGTTTCTCAGAGCGATGTATGCTCTGACTCTCTGCATCTTATAGGGATCCTTTACACCGATAACACAGGAGCAGTCTACTGCCTCGTGCTTGTCGAGAATATTTTCGATATGCGAGGGATAAACATTGTAGCCGCTGGTAACGATCATTCTCTTCATTCTCTGCTTGAAGTAAACGAAGCCTTCCTCGTCCATTGAGCCCATATCACCCGTAAAGAGCCATGTGGTGCCGTTTTCATCCTTACGCATAGTCTTTGCGTTCTCTTCCTCAGCCTTCATATAACCGAGCATAAGAGTAGGACCTGTGAGAATGATTTCACCCATTTCACCTGTGGGAAGCTCATTGAATGTACCGGCCTCTACGATTTTATACTGCATATCTCTGAGAGGAACACCGATGCTGCCGAGCTTAGAGCGGTCGACGGGAGTTACACAGGAAGCAGTAACACATTCTGTCAGACCGTAGCCTTCTCTGATCTGAAGGTTAGCGTTATGCTCTTTGAAGAAAGCATCAGCTCTCTTTTTAAGCTCAGGACTCAGTGCGTCACCGCCGCTGAATACACCGATAAGGAATGAAAGGTCAGCACCCTTGAACACGTCAACCTTAAGAAGTGCCTCATAAAGTGTGGGAACGCCTGCGATAAAGTTGGGCTTATTTTTAAGAACAGCCTTTGCATAGCTTTCCTTTGTGAACTGAGGAATAAGAATGGAAAGTGCGCCGTTTTCGAGAACGGTGTGAATACCGATACCCAGACCGAAGCCGTGGAAAACAGGCATAACTGACAGGAACTTACAGCCGTAATCGAGATTACAGCCCGAAATTTCAGCCACCTGCATACCGAGAGCATTGAAGCTGAAGTCGGAAAGCTGGATTCCCTTAGGAGTACCGCTTGTACCGCCTGAATAAAGGATAACCGCTGTCTTTTCCTTGCTGAATTCCACAGCAGGAAGCTTAACAGCCTTGCCCGTTTTTACGAAATCGGCCCACACCATATCCTTTTCTCTGGTGGGGAATCTGAGATTTTCTTTATTCTTTAAGTATTTGTAGGCTACACTCTTTATAAAAGGAAGCTCATTCTGAATTCTCGCTGTGAGAATAACTATATCTCTTTCAGCCTCGTCCACTGCCTTGAGAACCTTCTCATAAAACTGATCGAGGGTTAATATCATCTTGCTTTCAGAGTAGTCAAGATAGAATGTAATGTTTTTCTGTGAGGAGAGAGGATGAACCATATTTGCGATAGCACCGATTCTGTTAAGTGCATAAAGACAGATGATTGCCTGAGGAGTATTAGGCATACATATGGTTACCACATCATCCTTCCTGATGCCGTAATTTATGAATGCTTTCGCTGCGTCTTCGATTTTTGCGACGAGGTCAGCGTATGTAGTGATTTTTCCCATAAAGTCTAAAGCAGGAGCCTGAGGTACTCTCTTGGCTGAATTCTCTATGGCACCGAACATAGTAGTTTCGGGATAGGGATGACTTACGGGAGTAAAATCTATATTAGGTAATTTCATTTTATTATCCTTCCGAAATTCGAATTTATATATATAAAAAATTTAATTGTTACGTCATTATCATTTGCGGTATTTCCGCTTTTCTCTTTGCTTTCTTGCCTCCTCCGTGCTAATTTTTTAGTTAACGATTCGCAGAAATAAAAGAGAAAAAATTTTCTGCGAAAGCACACTTTCCTCTCAGAAAGCGCACCTTTCCATCTTATAACACAAATGTAAGTTTAACACTATTAAAAGTCAATGTCAAACAATAAAATTAAAATTGATTAAGTTTTACATATATGTAAAATTATATAAGTTTTTACGATAATTTTTGTTAACTATTTTGTCACAAAGGAAATACTTTTAGTGTTTCCGTATTGTTTTTAGTGAGCCTGCGTGGTATAATCTTTTTGATTCTCAGAATTAAAATTCATTCACATAAATCAAAGGAGAAAAACAATGTCCTCAAACAAAAGAAAAAATAAAAATCCGAAAGCACTGCAGACTGTATTTTTGGCGGTATTCTGTGCTATATTTGTCTGCTCGGTAGCCTTCGTTCTCATTCTTTCCACAGGTAAAATCGAAGGCGCTACCCCCGCTCCTGTCTTTACTACGGAGCCTACCACCGAAGCAGTACCTCAGGGTCCCTATAAGGTGAGCACCGTTACTCTCGGCTCGGCAGGCGATGTGCTTTTGCATATTCCTGTTCTCAACGGCTCAAAAAAGAGTGACGGCACCTATAACTTTGATAAAATTTTCACCTATGCAGCTTCTCAGATAAAGGACTGTGACTACTTCGTCGCAAACCTCGAAACTACTCTGGCCGGCACGGAAAACGGAAGAAAATACTCCGGCTTCCCCTGCTTTAATTCCCCCGATTCCATTCTTTCCTCGCTCAAAACAGCGGGCGTGGACTGCCTTCTCACAGCCAATAACCATACCTACGACACAGGTGCCCACGGTGTGAAACGCACCCTCGAGAAAGTAAAAGAAAACGGCTTCGACAGCATCGGAACCCGATCGGCTGAAACCGATAAGAAATATCTTGTCAAGGATTTAAAGGGTATAAAGCTCGGTATCGCCTGCTACACCTACGAGACGGAAAACGCCAACGGCAAGGCTCTCAACGGCATCCTCGTAGACAGTGAAACGGCAAAGCTCATTAACTCCTTCGACTATACGGCTATCGACAA
Source organism: uncultured Clostridia bacterium (assembly GCA_937901145.1). GTDB lineage: Bacteria > Bacillota > Clostridia > Oscillospirales > Acutalibacteraceae > UBA6857. The sequence continues at coordinate 4,957 of CALCHE010000035.1, read as the reverse complement.
ATTTTACACAGAGATACAGTCTGACCTTACCAATATGAAAAACGAAGGTGCCGAGATTACCGTGGTTTATCTTCACTGGGGTAACGAATATCAGCTTACTCCCGACTCCCATCAGAAGGAAATAGCACAGAAGCTCTGCGATATGGGGGTAGACATGATTATCGGCGGACATCCCCACGTGGTTCAGCCCGTTGACCTTATCACATCCTCAGACGGCACACATAAAACGGTCTGTGTTTACTCTGTAGGCAATATGGTCTCTAATCAGAGAAGAAATCTTATGGGTCTGAAAACAGGTCACACAGAGGACGGTCTGATTTTCAAAGTAACCATTTCCGAATACAGCGACGGCACCGTTCTGGTAGAAAAGGTCAAATCCGTTCCCACCTGGGTACATCTTTATTCGGGAACATATAACGTGGTCCCCCTCGTAAAAAATCTCGACGGTAAAGCCGCTGATTTAGGTCTTACGAAAAGCAGTACGGGACTTTCTCTGGCTAAAGGCTCCTACGAAAGAACCATGGAGCTGGTAAAGGAAGGAACAAGCAAGTGCAATAAATACCTTTCATCCGTACCGAAGCCCGATGAAATCACTGAAACTACTGCATCGCAGCAGCCCTGAGAACACACTGAAAATCACGTGGAGAAACACCTATGAACACCGTAAAGATAAAAGCAAAAAAAGATAAAACAGTGCCTCTTACCCTGGCACTGTCCTTTGCTGTACCTGCTACGGTACTTCTGATCTGCTTTGCCGTGTGCGACATCGCTCCCTTCGGCGACCGTACTCTCTGCTCTATGGACGGATACTCTCAGTATTATCCCATGCTTATGACTATGACCGATGCGGTAAAAAACGGTGAACCCTTCTATTCCTGGAACGGTGCTTTAGGCTTTAATCTGTGGGCTCAGAGCGGCTATTACACAAACAGTCCTCTGTGGCTTCCTTTATATTTTATCCCTCACGCATTTCAGCTCAGCTACATCAATCTTTCTATTCTTTTACGCCTTTCACTGGCAGGTCTTTTCCTTTGCTTTTATTTAATAAAGACACATAAAAGCATTTCCTACCGAAAATCCGTTCTACTCTTCCCTGCCCTTTCTCTGGCCTGGGCGCTGAACGGATATATGACAGCTTTTATGAATCAGATTATGTGGACAGATGTGGTGGTGCTTCTGCCTCTGGTCATTCTCGGAATACAGTACATCAAGGAAAAGAAAAGTCCTCTTCTTTACATCATCGCTCTTTCCGTTTCCATCGTTTCCTGCTTTTACATCTCCTTTATGGTATGTATTTTCGCAGTGCTGTGGTTTATGTTTCTTATGTTCAGAGAACAGATTACGTGGAAGGAAAGGCTAAGCTGTGCCCTTAAGTTTGGCATTTCATCCGTACTCGCAGGCGGAATGAGTGCTGTGGTTATACTGCCCGTTTATAAAGCCCTCTCACTTACCAAGGCAAGTGATTTAGGCTTCGAAGGAAAGCTTGAGCTGAACTATAATCTGAAGGACTTCTTCCTTCGTATTCTTCCCTTTCAGGAAACCTCCCTGGAATATGACCTTCCGAACTTATACTGTACGGTAACGGTTTTCCTGCTTTTCTTTTTCTTTCTCTTCTCTAAAAAATTCACACGAAGACACAGAGCAGTCACCTTTGCCTTTGTAACCTTTATGTTCGTTACTATCTGCGTGAACCTGGGTGAATTTATCTGGCACGGCTTCCATTATCCGAATCAGCTCCCCGCCAGACAAAGCTTTCTCGTTATCTTTCTTATGCTGGCTGTCGCAGGGGAATATCTTGCCGTCAGCGAAATAAAAAAGAAATACTTATATACCCTCATCGCTCTTATTTTTGCCGGATCAGTGCTTAATTTCTCCGTTCAGTTTTCCCGTGATGTGTGGACCTCGAGAGAAAGCTCTCTGCAGAAATACGAATCAGTTATGGAAAATTTCACCGCTCTCGATGACGAAGATACCTTCGCACGAATGGAATGGGCAGACGTAAAAAAGAATAACTATCCTCAGCAGTACAATTATAAGGGCATCAGCTACTATTCATCCACTATGTCAGGCGATGCTTACGATTTCTTTCAGCAGACAGGAATGGACAGATACGCCAAAAATGTCAGCGTCCGCTATAAGCAGTCAGACATTCTCAATGCCCTTTTCTCCGTAAAATATATTATGACAGGCGAACACGGAGGCAAGATAACCGAAAACGAAAAGGCTCTTTCTCTCGGCTTCGTATGTGCTGAGTCAGTCTATGTTTTCGAGCCGTCACAGATAAAAAAGCCCGAGCTCGGACAGCAGCTTTTATGGGACTGCCTGTGCGACAAAAGCTTCACCTCCTTCAGTGAAGGCTACTCTCTCCTGTCAAAAAATCAGCTCGAAATATCACTTTTCGACACTGACTATATCGAAGGTACTCTCCATAGCGACAGAAACGGTGTTTTCTTCACCTCTATCCCCTACGATGAAGGCTGGGAAATCATAATCGACGGTGAAAGTAAGGAAACTAAAAAAGCGGCAGGCTACTTCCTGTCCTGTCCCATCGAAAAGGGTGACCACGAAATCACACTGAAATACACCGTACCCGGAATAAAGACAGGTGCGGTTATCTCCCTGATTTCACTGCTGACAGTAGCAGGATGGATGATTTTAAATTCAAAGAGCAAGGTCAAAAATGCAAAATAATTTTTTCATTAAAATTCTTGCATACCATATATAAATCTGCTAAAATATACCTACAACACTATAAGGAGTGAAAATATGAGTAACATACCAAAGACCTACCAGAGCTACATCAACTGGAAGGAAAAATCAAAGCAGAAGGAATACACTGAGGAAACCCCTCTTCTTGCACCCGACGGTGACTTACTCGCTGCAGGCTGGGCAAGACATAATGTTTTCGACTACAACCGTGATTTCGTAAAGCCCGGTAATCCCATGAGCAAAAAGGAATGGGACTTCTATCAGGTTTCTGACGGAAATCTTATGGTTCAGATTAACTTCGCCAATATTTCTATCGGCGGCTTCATTTCAGCCAAGCTTATCGACCTCAAAGCAGGCAAGGTTATAGTAGATGCCACACAGCTTTTCCTTGGACATAAAAACGAATATGTTCCCCCGAAGAAGGGCGACGTTCCCAACCGCTTCGGCTATAAAATCGGCAAGGCTGAATTCGACTTCGACACCCGTGAGGACAGCAGAACTCTCTGGTTCAGAATGCCCGTAAAAGGCAAGGTGGTAGAATGTAAATTCGATGCAGACATTATGCCCGGTCTCGAAAACATCACCACAGTTCTTCCCTTCGCCGGTGACACAAAGAAATACTTTATGACCACCAAACAGAACTGTATGCCCTGTGAAGGCTTCTACAAATACGGTGACGATGTTTACGAATTCAAAAAGGAAGACACCTTCCTCTGTCTCGACTGGGGCCGTGTAAACACACCTCACAAAATGGTATGGTACTGGGGTAACGGTTCTACATACATCACTGACGAAAAGGGCGAAAAGCACCTCTTCGGCTTCGAAATCACCTGGGCTATCGGTGACGAAAGCAACGCTACCGAAACCGCTCTCTTCTTTGACGGCAAAGCTCACAAGTTCGGCGCTGTGGACGTAGAGGTATTCCCGAAACCTGACAAATATATGCAGGACTGGAAATTCATTTCCGAGGACGGACGCTTCAATCTTACTATGAAGCCCTTCTTCGATCATCACAGCGATATGAATCTCGGCATCGCCAGAATGCACACTCATCAGGTTCACGGTCTGTGGAGCGGTGATGTAACTCTTGACGACGGCACCAAGCTCGAAATCAAGGATATGTACGCTTTCTGCGAATATGTAGAAAATAAATGGTAATTAAAAGGTCAGTCCTTCGGGACTGACCTTTTAAAATGCAGAATTCAGAATGCAGAACGCAGAATGGCGGGGTATGCTTGCAATATAATAAAAGAATTCACCGCAAATTTTACCAGTGCTGTGGTAGGGGCTACCATCGGTCGTCCGCTTTTTTATCCTTCAAGCATAGCCACTATCTCTCTGAATTCTTTTGTATTTTTGAATTCGTCAGAAAGCGGATAATTTAATATGTTTTCCTTCATCCAGCTTTTTGCGATAAAATTACTGCCAAGCACCTGCTTATCAAAGGCTTTACCTTTTAAAATGGTAGATTGTAAGGTAGTGATTCTGTCAAGATTGTCAAACTCAACAGCTAACTCCCCTGCTCTTCTGAGATTATACAGAGCCTTTTCTTCATCACCTTTTTCAGAATAAAGCCAACCGAGCATACCGTAACAGCGACTCATAACCGTTCTCCAGAATCTGCTGTAATTCCCGTCATTATAGATATAATTGAAAAAATCCTTTGTTTTTTCATGAATTTCGATCTGATAATCACGGCTGAACTTATTTGTTAAACAGTAATCATAAACCGTATCGTAAGCTAAAAAAATCTGTTCCTCGATTGCCTCCATAATTTTTTTATCGGCATCGGGATGATTGTGTAGCCTGTAAAGATAACAGTAGTTTTCTCTTCCGTCTCTCATAAAAGGCATTTCGCTTATAACAGGCTCATAGTCCTCAAATGTTACCTTTGCATCCTTTTTGCAAGCCAGATTACTCATAAAATAAATGTAATACCGTTTGGCACAAATTCGTACAGAATCATTAGTACAGTTATCTTGAATATTCCGGTATACAGAAATAATTTTTGGTGTGTTTTGTTCGAGGTTATCCCAACCGTCATAAAACATAAGATACCCCATCCACCTGAGCTGAACTCGAAAATCGTTTGGATATCTTTCTTTGAGAATACTTATAGATTCACGTATCAGCTCTTCATCCGTCAGGTTATCGTACTCTTCAAGTAATTTTTGTATTTCTTTCTCATCCTCTGCCTCATTCATCCCCATAAGCTCATCAATACTCACACCGAAAAAGCCTGCTATAG